>NZ_AP017378.1:2259166-2577500 GCF_003966735.1 Desulfovibrio ferrophilus | reverse complement strand
TATGGTAATGTCGTCAGAGGGGTTCAGCCGCTGGCCTGTTTCCGTGTCCAGAATGGAGTGGGCGTCACCTGTGGCAATGGTGACACCGCGTGAAACCAGACAGTCGCGCCCCAGAGTGCAGCGGGTTCCTTCGAAAATGCTGGCTTCCATCTCCAGAATGAAGCTGCCATCCCCCACTGCAAACAATCCTTTGCCGTGGAGCAGGCGCAGGTTGAGGGCCTCGATTTCGCAATGAGCCCCGATATGGATGCGATGGCCACTGCCGCGCAGGGTCAGCGTTGTGTTTCTGAGGCGGGCATAGCGACCGAAGATAATGGTGTTGTCATTGCCGATGATGTCAAGAGTGACGTTGTCGAAGTCGCAGTCCCTGTGCTGGATTTCGTTGTCTTCGCCGCGCATGGCGAGGTGGATATGGTCGCTCATGTCGTTTTCCTGTCCGTCTGCTTGAGCTGTCTGGAGTTGAATCCGGTGTCGTCCAGTCCGCATCCGGCATCGTAGATGCCCACAAGTTGGTCAATCCTGCGGATGGATCGGGCGCGTCGGGCATAGCGCAGGATGTTCAGGTAGTCGGATTCATAGCCGCCTTCACCCTGCCAACCTCCACAGCGAATGGTGATCAGTTCGCGGGACAGGCACAGACACAAGGGGTCGATGTTGCCTTGGCGGACCAACTCCCTGCCAGGGGCGTCTTCGGGCAGGAAAGGCTTGTCAAAGGCCCGGCTGACATCGATGCGCCCAACCTGCATCTCGTATTCCAGGCCTTGGAGATACAGGCTGAAGGCCTCTGGGGTCAGGGCGTTGTCATCATCCACGAAGAGCACGAATCGGCCTCGCGCTGCCCGGAGCAGGGTGTCGCGAATGGCGTTGCCGAAGTTGCCGTCATGGGGCAGGTCGAAGAAGCGGACGTAATCCGGTGCGGGATGACCATCTGGGCTGGTGCGCTGGCCTTTGACTCCGTCAAAGCCCACAAGCATCTCGACTCCTGCGGGAGGCAGTTCTGCAATGGCGTAAGCTGCTGCGGCGTCGACACTGGCAATGGCCTGGGCCAGGGCCAGAGGACGATTCCCACGGCTGGGGGTGATGACGGAAAATAGTGGTGGTTGTTTCTGCGGCATGGGCACTCCTAATGAATGTTCACAAAGGTACAATGGCACCGACAGGTTGGCAACGCCTGCCGGGAGCATTGGAGCTTCCTGTGTGGCCTGTTCTTGTGGTGTTGGAAAAAAAGGCAGATATCTTCTTGACACCCGTGGCCTAGGGCAATATAGATTCTCTTCCCAAACGCAGGGTAGGCCCGTAGCTCAGGGGGAGAGCACTTGCTTGACACGCAAGGGGTCAGCAGTTCAAATCTGCTCGGGCCTACCATTTTTTCTGATTATCAAGGGAGGCTTTGGCCTCCCTATTTGTTTTATGGATTTGGAAGGTCAGGCTCCTATAATAAGGAAACTACATCGGGAGACGATTCGTGCAGATTTCCGTTGGTGGAGAAGTTGTCGAGGCGCAGGCGGGTGATACCTGTGGTGATGTCCTGAGTAAGGCATTGTCCAAGAAGAAATTCAAACAGGTGGTGGCCGCTGACTGTGGTGGAACCATTCTGGACCTGTCCAGGCCCATTGGCGACGGTTGTACAGAGCTGCAGGCCGTGTTCGAAGACACTCCCCAGGGGCTGGACGTGATCCGTCACAGTGCCGCCCACATCATGGCTGAAGCCGTGAAGCGGTTGTTCCCCGATGCGCAGGTGACGATTGGGCCTTCCATCGAGAGCGGCTTCTTCTACGATTTCGATTTTGAGCGTCCCTTCACTCCCGATGATCTCGAGGCCATCGAAGCCGAGATGAAGAGCAGTGTCGGGCGTGATCTGCCTTTTGAGCGGAGCGAGGTGTCCAAGGACGAGGCCAAGGCCCTGTTCGAAGGCCTGGGTGAGCACTACAAGGGTGAGATCATGGACGATCTGGGCGGTGAGGAGTTTTCCCTCTACGCCCATGGTGAGTTCACCGATCTTTGCCGTGGTCCCCATATCCCCTCCACCGGCAAATTGAAGGCCTTCAAGCTGATGTCCGTGGCCGGTGCCTACTGGCGCGGTGACGAGAAGAACAAGATGCTGCAGCGCATCTACGGCACGGCCTTTGGTTCCGAAAAGGATCTCAAGAAGCACTTGAATCAGCTGGAAGAGGCCAAGAAGCGTGATCATCGCAAGCTCGGCCCGGCGCTGGATCTGTTCAGCTTCCACGAGGAAGGTGGCGCGGGCATGGCCTACTGGCATCCCAAAGGCGCGTTGCTGCGGACCATTCTTGAGGACTTCGTGAACCACGAGATGCTCAAGCGCGGTTACGACATTGTTCGTACCCCACAGATTTTGAAGCGCGAGCTTTGGGAGACCTCGGGCCATTATGAGAACTATCGTGAGAACATGTATTTCACGGAGATCGATGATGTGCCCTATGGCGTCAAGCCCATGAACTGCGTTGCGCACATGATGATCTACAACACGGGGCTCAAAAGCTACCGTGATCTGCCCAAGCGATATTTCGAGTTCGGCGTGGTCCATCGCCACGAGATGTCCGGAGTGCTGCACGGCCTGCTGCGTGTGCGCCAGTTCACTCAGGATGATGCCCACATCATCTGCCGTCCGGATCAGTTGCATGACGAGATCAAGGGAGTCATGGACTGGATTCAGGCGCTGATGGGGCTGTTCGAGTTCGAGTGCATGATGGAAATCAGCACCCGCCCCGAAAAGTCCATTGGTTCTGAAGAGGACTGGGAGCGCGCCACCAGCGCATTGATGAACGCCATGGATGATATGGGTTTGCCGTATCAGATCAATGAGGGCGACGGTGCCTTCTATGGTCCCAAGATCGACGTCAAGCTGCGTGATTGCCTGGGCCGCGAATGGCAGTGCTCCACAATTCAGGTGGATTTCACCTTGCCAGAACGATTTGACATGGTATACATCGGCGAGGACGGTGAAAGACACCGCCCCGTTATGGTCCATCGGGCCATCATGGGTTCCGTCGAACGCTTCATCGGAGTGCTGACCGAGCACTATGCCGGAGCCTTCCCCACCTGGCTGGCACCAGTCCAGGCGCGGATCGTGACCGTGACCGATGCCCAGAAGGAATTCGCCGAAACCGCCTTGACGGCCCTGCGTGAACGTGGGGTGCGTGTTGAGGCGGATTTGCGCAATGAGAAATTGGGTTATAAGGTTCGTGAAGCGCAAGTACAAAAAATTCCCTATATCTTTGTGATAGGGGACAAGGAAGTGGAGTCCGGCGGCGTGAATGTGCGTTTGCGGGGCGAGAATCTCGGCCTTAAAACTTTTGATGAGGCCGCAGGAATGGTACTGACCGAGTGTCAGGAACCGTTCAAACGAGGAGGAATGAGCTATAGCTTCAGCAGCTACCCAATCCCGGTGTAACAGGCAGATCCGTGTGCGCGAAGTGCGCGTGATCGGGGCCGACGGCGAGCAAGCGGGCATTATGGCCACTCAGGATGCATTGCAGATGGCAATGGATCTGGGTCTTGATCTGGTGGAAGTCGCGCCGAATTCCCGGCCACCCGTGTGTAAGATCATGGACTACGGCAGGTACAAATACCAGCTGCAGAAAAAGCAGCAGGAAGCCCGTAGAAAGCAGAGCACGGTCCAGATCAAAGAGATCAAGGTGAGGCCTAAAACCGATGATCACGACTTCAACACCAAGTTGAAGCACGTGCTGCGTTTCCTTGAGGGCGGCGACCGAGTGAAGGTCACCGTATTCTTCAGGGGTCGCGAGATTGTGCACAAGGATCGTGGAATGATGATCCTGCAGCGCATGGTCGAAGCCGTGGGTGATCTCGCCAAGGTCGAGCAGCAGCCGCGTTCCGAGGGCCGCACGATGAGCCTTTTGCTGGCACCCATCAAATTGCAGCAGCCGTAGCCGCTCGTTCTCCGAGCTTAGACGCTAGCACCGCGCTCCGCGCGGGTATGCATATACTTGGGGAGGGCTTCGGCTCGCCCTGAGCTTCGGGATGCCCGAAGCAAAGTCGTTGTGGTTTATTGTATTCACTTGAAGGAGAGCATTATGCCCAAGATCAAGACCAACAGGAGCGCCGCCAAGCGTTTCAAGCTGACCGGCTCGGGCAAGATTTCCCGCCGCCGTCAGGGGCTCCGTCACATCCTCACCAAGAAGTCGCAGAAGCGTAAGAACCGTCTTGGTAAGGCCACTTTGGTTGACAAGTCCAATGAGAGTGCCGTGCGCCGCATGGTGCCCAAGGCCACGTTGAAAAAGTAGTTTATCCATTCATTGATTGATCGTTCTGCCTGTCAGGCCGGGGTGACCCAGGTACGCAGGTCGAAAGGAGGAAACGAACGATGAGAATTAAAAGAGGAAAAGTCGCCAAGAGGCGTCATAAAAAATATTTGAAGATGGCCAAGGGCTATCGTGGTGCTCGCAGCAAGCTGTACACCACGGCACGGGAAACCGTTGAGCGCGCCCTTGTCTATGCTTACCGCGATCGCAAGGTCCGTAAGCGTGAGTTCCGCAAGCTGTGGATCATCCGCATCAACGCTGCTGCGCGTATGCACGGTCTGTCCTATTCCAAGCTCATTCACGGCCTGAATCAGGCCGGTGTTGAGTTGAACCGCAAGGTTCTGGCTGACATCGCAGTGCGTGACAAAGAGGCCTTCGGCAAGATTGCCGAGATCGCAAAGTCCAAGGTGAACTAGAGTGTCTGAAGCGGGTTCTATTCTCGTCACGGAGTTGGAGTCCCTTGTCCCCGAATTGAAGGATGCACTGACTGGTGCATCCGACAGTGACGGGCTTGAGGAAATCAGGGTTAAGTATCTGGGCCGAAAGGGTCTTCTGGCCGCGAAACTCGCGACGTTGAAGGACCTGCCGGTTGAGGACAAGCCGTTGGTCGGCAAAGCCGGTAACGCCGTGAAAACGGAGTTGACCGAGCTGTTTGCCGCGCGCGAGGCCGAATTGGCCCGTGCCGGTGTCGACGCTGCCCTGTCCCGGTTCGATCCGACCATGCCCGGGCGCACCCCTGCCATGGGTTCGCTGCATCCCATTACTCTGGTCATGGAAGAGATCTGTCAGGTCTTTACCGGGCTTGGGTTTGAGGTTGTCAGCGGGCCGGAGATCGAGACCGACTGGTATAACTTCGAGGCGTTGAATCTGGCGCCTGAGCATCCCGCCCGCGATATGCAGGACACCCTGTATGTCACGGATAATGTGGTGCTGCGCACCCACACCTCGCCCCTGCAAATCCGTACCATGATGGAGCGCAAGCCCCCCGTGGCAGCGGTGGCACCGGGCAAGGTCTATCGTCGGGACTCCGACCTGACGCATACGCCCATGTTCCACCAGATCGAAGGGTTCCTGGTTGATCATGAAGTGTCCATGGCCGATCTGCGCGGAACGTTAACCTCGTTTCTGCAGCAGATTTTCGGCAAGGATACGCGTGTGCGTTTCCGTCCCAGCTTCTTCCCGTTCACCGAGCCTAGTGCCGAAGTGGACATCAGCTGCTGCATGTGCGGTGGTTCCGGAGAAGTTGCAGGCGCTCCCTGCCGAGTCTGCAAGCAGACTGGTTGGGTGGAGATTCTCGGCTGTGGAATGATCGATCCCGAAGTGTTCAAGGCTGTGGAGTATGACCCGGAGGTTTATACCGGGTTTGCCTTTGGCCTTGGCGTGGAGCGAGTTGCCATGCTCAAATACGGCATCGGTGACCTGCGCATGTTCTTCGAGAACGACACCCGCTTCCTGTCTCAGTTTTCTTAAGACTTAGCCACAACGACGTTTAGGGCCCCGGACCGAGAGGTTCGGGGCCTTTTTCATAAGCCGTGCCCTGCTTGGCTCCCGTCACCACCCCGTAAGTTGAAAATCGGGGCGATTCCGGGTATGCAGGACGACTTGCCGTATGCGCTGTGCGGCATCTTTCCGAAATTTCTCGCGGTCGGCCACGGGCCGGTCCGACGGAGGCAATAATCAATGCTGTTGAGTCTGAATTGGTTGCGGGAATTCGTGCCCTTCGAAGGCACGGATCAGGAACTGGGTGACAAGCTGACCATGCTTGGTCTCGAGCTGGAAGAAATCATCCATCCCTTTGAGCACCTGGCGAACGTGGTCGTGGGTCACGTGGTGGAGTGCGACAGGCATCCCGAGGCCGAAAAGCTATCCGTGACCAAGGTAGACGTGGGTGAGGCTGAACTGCTGCCCATCGTCTGCGGTGCGCCTAACGTGGCCCAGGGGCAGAAAGTGGCCGTGGCCAAGATCGGTGCAGTGCTGCCTGGCGACTTCAAGATCAAGAAGGCCAAGCTTCGCGGCCAGTTGTCCATGGGCATGATCTGCGCCGAGGATGAACTGGGACTGGGCGACAGCCATTCCGGAATCATGGTTCTGGACGAGAGCCTTGAGGTCGGTATCCCTCTGGTGGACGCCCTGAATCTGGACCAGGTGGTCTTTGACATCGGCGTGACCCCCAACCGTGCAGACTGCAACTCCGTGCTGGGGTTGGCCCGCGAGACCGCACTGGCCTATGGATTGCCTCTGACCCTGCCCGAACTCAAGCTCAATGAATCCGGCGAAGACTGCTCGGACATGGTCAAGATCGTCATTGACGACCCGGCCCAGTGTCCGCTGTTTCAGGGGCGCGTGATCAAGGGCATCCAGGTCGGACCTGCTCCGGCCTGGATGCGATACCGCCTGATTGCCGTGGGCCAGCGCCCCATCAGCAACATGGTGGATGTCTCCAACTACGTGATGTTTGAGTTGGGACATCCCAACCACGCCTATGATTTGAACCTGATCAAGGGTGCAACCATCCGCGTGGGACAGGCCAGCGACGGCCAGACCTTCACCACCTTGGACGATCAGGAGCGCAAACTCACTGCCGCCGACCTGTTGATCTGGGATGCTGAGCGCCCGGTGGGGCTGGCCGGTGTCATGGGCGGTGCCGAGACCGAAGTCCACGAAGGTACCACTGATATTTTCCTCGAACTGGCGGTCTTCAATCCGCCCACCGTGCGCAAGACCGCCCGCCGCTTGAGCCTGCCCAGCGAGGCGTCCTACCGCTTCGAACGTGGAGTGGACCAGGGGCTGGCCAAGTATTGTATCGACCGCACGGCCGCACTCATGGCCGAGTGTGGAGCCGGACAATTGCTGCCGGGTATGTGTGTGTCCGAGCCTCGTCCCTGGCTGAATCGTACTCTGCGATTCCGACGCGAACGTGCCGAGAAGCTATTGGGCATCGAGCTTTCCGAAGAATTCTGCCGCACCACCATCACTGGCATGGGCTGCAAGGTCAACGACACCAATGCCGAGGACTGGAGCGTCGAGGCACCGAGCCACCGCCTGGACCTGGAGCGCGAGGTGGACCTGTTTGAGGAGATTGCCCGTGTCTATGGCATGGATCGTATCCCCGCTGTGTTGCCGCGAGTTTCCAAGTCGCTGGATTCCATCGGCAAGGAAGATACGCGCTATACGTTCACCATGAAGCTCAAGCATTGGGCACGGGGTGTGGGCCTGCGCGAAGCGATCAATTACAGCTTTGTGGGCGACGACGAGTTGGATTTGTTGGGCCTGCCCAAGGAAGGTCGCGTCCCGGTCATGAATCCTCTGTCCGAGGATCAGAACATGATGCGTACCGTGCTGGCTCCAGGCCTGCTGGGTAACGTGCGTACCAACGTGGGCCATGGCTCCCGCCATCTCCGTCTGTTCGAAGTGGCTCATGTCTTCTGGGCGGATGAGCACTCAGAGACCACAGTCAACGAGCCCACCCGTCTGGCGCTAATGGTCACTGGCCGTCGCGAACGCGAGCGCTGGCCCTGGCCCGCTGAAGATTTCGCCGAGTATGAAGATCTCAAAGGCTTTGTGGAGCACCTGCTCCAGCATCTGGGATTGCCCGGGGCCAATTTCAAGACCGTGGAAGGGCATACCTACCTGACGCCTTGTGTGCAGGTGATTGTGGATGGCCGTTCTGTGGGGCTGCTTGGCTGCGTCAATGGCGATGTGGCAGACCATTACAACGCCCGTCGTGACGTCTGGCTTGGTGAATTGGACGTGGACCTGCTGCGTGAGATGTTCGAGGCTCTGACTCCCGGATTCGAACCCTTGGCCGTGTACCCGCCCATCCGGCGCGACATCACCGTCATTGCGCCTGAGGGATTGTCCGTGGCTCAGATCATCGGAGCCATCGAAGGCATGAAGGTCGATCTGCTGGAAGACGTGACCATGGTGGACCTGTACGAGCCCGAGGGTGAGGCTGTGCGCAACGTAACCGTGCGCCTGACTTATCGCCACGCCAAGAAGACCCTGAAGGACAAGGAAGTGGACAAGCGTCACTCCAAGGTTGTCGAGGGTTTGCTCAAGGCGTTGCCGGTTCGCGTGTAATTCTGCCATATTGACCGTGAGCCGTTGATGTAAATCTCAAATGGTCGTATGCAGGGGCTGATGTCCATGTCCGTTATTCTGCGGCACTCCTGGCGGGGTGCTGGCGGAGGCGGCATGGAAGGATGTAAGTTGGATGACCTGTTGATTGGGAGATACAGATGCTGGGCAGAACATACCGTATCGGCAAGGCCGCCGAGTTGCTCGGATTGAATACATCCGTGCTGCGGTATTGGGAGTCCGAGTTCTCGCAGATCAGGCCCATTCGAACGAAGAAGGGCCAGCGCCTGTATAACGACGATCATCTGGCGCTTTTGGAGCGCATACGGACGTTGCTGCACGGTGAGGGTCTGACCATCGAGGGGGCTCGTAAACGCCTGGAGCAGGACTTGCGAGGCGAGAATGAGCCGCCTCCCTGTGAACCGGGGCTGGATTCCAGCCTCAAGCAGGAGCTGCGCGACGAGCTGATGGAGTTGAAGCGGCTCCTCAGTGACAGATAAAATTAAAACCCCGGCAAGTCCGGGGTTTTTTCTTGGCTGAAATCCGTGTGGCAGGGTATCCTATGGGCAAACCGAGGAGGACCCATGGAGACGGCCCTGACCTGGATGCTGACCTGCCTTTCCGTGACCGGAGTGATCCTGAATATCAAAAAAAGCAGAATGGGCTTTGTGTTCTTTGTTGTGGCCAATATGGGCTGGATCACGGTGAATGTCCGCAACGAAATCTATGCCCAGGCATTTTTGTTCATTATTTATACTGGTCTTTCCATCTGGGGGTTTGTCGAGTGGACGCGACATCCACCCCGCAGAGAGTGCAAAGATGAATAAACTTGGGCTATAATTTAATTTGGTGTTGACATTTGAACGCCCACGCTCTAGGTAATCTTTCCCCGCACGCGAAAGCGTGCTTGAGATTCGTCGGGATGTAGCGCAGCCTGGTAGCGCACCTGAATGGGGTTCAGGGGGTCGAATGTTCAAATCATTTCATCCCGACCAGAAAGTTCAAGGGCTTACGAAGAAATTCGTAAGCCCTTTTTCTTTGGTTTCAGCGTTTGTGTCCGTTATGTGTCCGCCGGTGCAAAAGAAGGCCGCGCCGGGGCCCATGAATTAGGCAAAGTAAAACCATTCCACGCTGTTCATGAGAAAGAAACGACGAGCAAGGCTTGTAAGGCTATCTAAGGTTGTGTTGCGAATATTTTTGACAGTTTTTTTCGATAAACTGACATATCGGACTATAAAATTCACCATTTCGCGCTAGACATTGCCTGCTTGAGGTGCCAAGAAACCTCGACGTGTGGCTTATTGCATTGCTCAATACGCACCACTTTAACAGCGATGTTGAAGTTTTTTTTTGACACTCGTCCCTCGCCATCCCGCTTGGCGGGCACTGAAGTGGCAACGAGGAAACAAACCGACAAGACCAACAATCAAGGATACAAAATCTATGGATAATTTACAGAAGAAATATGGATTCTGGACTGCAACTGCCATGGTTGTGGGCATTGTGATTGGCTCCGGGGTATTCTTTAAGGCAGACGATGTACTTAAAGCCTCAGATGGAGATCTGTGCACAGCCTTGTTGGCATGGCTGATCGGTGGCTCCATCATGATCGTTACCGCGTATGTTTTTTCGAAAATAGCTACCCGCATCGAACGTGTGAACGGTGTGGTTGACTATTTTGAAGAGGCTTATGGTAGCAAGGCTGGCTACTTTGTGGCCTGGTTCATGACCTTTGTTTACTACCCCACGCTGGTGGCAGTTCTGGCATGGGTTTCGGCCAACTACAGCGTGAGTCTGATTGGCTGGACAGATGGGGTCTGGACTCTTTCCTTTATATATATGACCGCCTTTTTCCTGCTCAACTATTTCTCTCCGGTTCTGGCGGGCAAGTGGCAGGTCTCTGCGACTGTCATCAAGCTGGTCCCTCTGGCTCTGGTTGCCATCGTCGGCGGTTTTGTCGGCCTGACTTCCGGCCAGACCCTTGAAAACTTTGCGCAGGCTGCCCAGATGGTTTCCAGCGGTGGTGGAGGGCTTGCCGTGGCGACCCTGTCCACTGCATTTGCCTACGAAGGCTGGATTATCGCCACTGTTATCAACGCTGAACTGAAAGATGCAAAGCGTACCCTGCCGCGGGCGCTTGTGGTTGGTGCCATCGCCGTAGTGGTCATTTACATGCTCTACTATCTGGGTATTTCCGGTGTGTTGACCAATGACCAGGTCCTGGCTCAGGGCGATGCAGCACCCGTTCAGGTGATGTCCATGGTGTTCGGTACGTTGGGTGGCACTCTGCTGACAGTGTTTGTTATTATCTCCTGCCTTGGCACCCTGAACGGTTTGATCATGGGTTCTGCCCGTGGCATGTATTCCATTGCCTCGCGCAACATGGGGCCCAAGCCCGAGGTGTTCAAGCGCATTAACGCCGCAACCAACAGCACCACCCATTCGGCATTGATTGGCTACCTGTTCTCCTGCATCTGGCTGGTGGTCTGGTACGGCAACTTCAATGGCTGGTGGGGCCAATTCATGGATATTTCCGAATTGCCCATCGCCTTCCTGTATGTCATCTACATTTCCATTTATATCTGGGTAATGAAGACCTTCACCGACCTTGGCCCGGTCAGCCGTTTCATCTGTCCGCTTCTGGCTGGTTGTGGCTCCATCTACATTATTTGGGGTGCTGTGCAGAAGGATATGTTCGCTCACTTCCTTGTGATCCTGTTGGCCATTTTCGGCATTGGTATGATGCTTATGAACGATAAGAAGGGCTAAGAGTCCGAATCCAATCGTCTTACGCGTCAGGCGATCACTGATGCAAAGAGCATTCAGAATGCCCTCGAATCCTGTTCGGGGGCATTTTTTCGTCTAATGGCGATATTATTCTCAAACCTGAACCGAAGAGATTCCCTGTTGTGTCTGGAGGGAGTTGCAAATATGGCAACCGCGCTTGCTCATTATTCTTTTGCGATTTAAATAGAATGCATGACAAATAAATACCTTCCACTTCTCGCGCTGGTCTGCACAGCTTTTGGAGTCCTTCTTGCCGGCTGTGCCGGCTCCGTTCCTACCAATATCGGCGTGCAGGGCGGGCGCTTGGCCTTGTGCCCCTCCAGCCCCAATTGTGTGTCATCCTATGATATAGACGAGCGGCACGGAGTTGCCCCTGTTGTCCTGAGTGGTAAAGCCGCGGAGGCGGGCATGGCTCATGTGCGGCAAGCCGTGGAAGCCCTGCCCGGTGCAAGGGTCGTGGGGCAGGGTGAGACCTACCTGCGTGCCGAGTTTGCCAGCCGGGTGTTCGGGTTCGTGGATGATCTGGAGTGTCTCTACGACGCCAGCACGCATACGGTACACATGCGGTCTGCCGCGCGGCTGGGGTATTATGACTTTGGGGTGAACCGGGCGCGTATCGAACTACTGAGGGAGTTGTTGAGTCACCAATAGCCTTGGGCGAGTGCTGTGGAGACAAGCCAAGCGATGGGTTTTGTGGTAGGAACAACAGTATGAACGAGAAACAGAAAAACGACTTCAAAGAACAGATCCGTAAGGAAATTGAGTCTCTGAGCGAGACCATCACGGGCCTGGCCGAGAACACAGGGCCCGTGGAGCCGGATGTCGCCATTGGGCGTTTGTCCCGTCTGGATACCATGCTCAATCAGGGCATCAACGAGGCCTCCATCGCCAAGGGGCGCGAACGTCTGCGCAAGCTGGAAGCGACCCTGAGCCGCGTGGATGATGACGAGGAATTCGGTTTCTGCTCGGAATGCGGTGACCCCATCCCCCTGGCTCGGCTACTGGCTATCCCCGAATGCATCACCTGTGTGGAGTGCGCAGAATAGGGTTTGATGTACCGCTTAAATCTATAGATGTGCAGAGAGCGGGGAGTAAACAGCCTTGGATGAAAAAATGCACGCAGCAAGTCTGTGTGCTTTTTTTGTGCGAGGGCTTTGGACCTCGTGTCTGAGTTTTGCCTTCCTCCCCATGACATCTGTCCATTTTTTTCTTTCCATATCAGATCTCTTCCAGCCATGGCTTACAGGGTAAAACAATCTGGAAATCCGTGTGAAATATGGTATCGTTTTAGAACCTGTATTATTCATGAGTCCTAAGACGAGGAGGGGTTTGATGCGTCGGTTCTGCGCCATTGCCGCTATTGTCTGCATTATGATTACTGTGGGGATGGATCTGACAGCCTCTGCCACGGAGGTGGTTTCCGAAGCACGGATAGGAGTTTTGGCTCACGATGTCCCTTTTGTAAGCTTTAATAGGGAGTCCGGAGCGGATTTGAATGCTGAGGTGCTCTTTGTTTCTCCTGTTTTTTTGCAGGCTATTGGTGCGCCCAGGCCGCACATCGGAGGGAGTTTGAATGTCACGGGGGACACTTCGCAGGTCTATGCAGGTCTGACCTGGGATGGACAGCTCGGGCGTGGATTCTTCGTTGAGGGTATGTTCGGCGGTGCATTGCACGACGGCAAGTTGGATACCGATGAAAGTGATCGCAAATCTCTGGGGACGAGTCTGTTGTTCCGATTGGGAGTTGCCTTGGGCTATGCGCTCAATGAGCGGATGAATGTCTTGCTTGTTGTTGATCATGTGTCCAACGCCAATCTGGCCTCAAGTAATGAGGGGCTTGATACGATTGGTCTGAAGCTCGGATACAAATTTTAAAAATATTGCCAGACAAGGATTTTCCCTTGTTTTCGAGCAAAGATCGCGCGGCAGGGTTGATTATGTGGTGCTGTAACGGCCACATAAAGGCGACTGAAGCGCTCATTTTTTCTTGACCCGCGCGGGTGAATGACTTAAATCGCCGTCTGCGTCTTTGACGCAATTTGCCCACGTAGCTCAGGCGGTAGAGCGCGTCCTTGGTAAGGACGAGGTCAGCAGTTCAAGTCTGCTCGTGGGCTCCAGAAAAGAATAAGGCCGACGCCATCAGGTGTCGGCCTTTTTTCGTGCGCAAGAAATACCTTATTGGGCGCACAAGATATCGATCATTCGCCGGACTCTGTGGACGTAGGTGTGCTCTGCGGCAATCCGTTTTCGTGCAGCGCGGGTTACGGCCCTTGCCCGGGTCGTGTCCTTGCTCCAGCGGGCCACGGCCTCGGGGATGTCTTCTGGCGTATCGTAGCAGGCACTTTCAACATCCGGTTCGAACAACTCATCCATCTG
This sequence comes from Desulfovibrio ferrophilus, assembly GCF_003966735.1. NCBI lineage: Bacteria > Pseudomonadati > Thermodesulfobacteriota > Desulfovibrionia > Desulfovibrionales > Desulfovibrionaceae > Desulfovibrio > Desulfovibrio ferrophilus. The sequence goes on along the minus strand of NZ_AP017378.1, from coordinate 2,563,974 downwards.
GCGCCTGCGGTCCGTGAGCAGGAAACCTCCGGCCGCCGGGACATCAAAGGCCCGTTGGGTGACGGCCCCCGGCATCTGCGTGCTCGAGCAGGCGAAGTTGATGGTTGAGGCGCGGTACAGGCGTGGCAGGTCGGGGGTGTAATAGCCAATTGCTGGATGCAGGGAAAATTGCGAAGCGAGCGGGCCGAGTTGCCGTTGCCAGTGCCTGTCTCCCACGATGGTGGCGTTAAAGGGGGCCAGTCGGGAGACGCAGTGTTGGCGGTAGGCCCGGTTGGCTTCCCAACAGGCCAGATGCAGTGCGCCGCGTCTGTCGCTGGCGCTTAGTGGCGCAACGGCGGTCGCAAATTTTGGGTACCGTTTTTGGAGACAACTTAAGGTGTCGCTTTGGTAGTCGCCTTGCGCCAGGGCCCACCCTGCAGAGCGGTAATGGCGCAGGAGTCCACGCGGGAAGTTGAAATTGCACAGCGTTCGTCCGAGCTTGTCCACCCAGTTGGAGCCTACAAAGGAGACTGGCAGAGTCGTGCCCGAGGTCGCTATGGGTGCCTCAAGGTCGACGCGGGTGCTGTCGGCAGCCAGAGGCAGGTGATGGACGTTATCGAAACCCATGGGTTCGAGTTTTGTCCGGGCGTCGGGATCGCAGCAAAACAGGACGGAACGGGTAGAAGTGAGGTGGGACCGCCCGTGTAGGAATAATTCCGGGCTGTCCACGAACCATGTGGCGAACGTCAACCGCAGCTTGTTCAGCAGGTCCATGAGTGGCCCTTCGAGGTCTCCACCCAGAAAATTGATGCTGAGCAGTGTGTCGGGTCGGTGGGCCTGAATGCGCTCCAGAAGTGAGGTCACATATCCCTGTGCTCCGGGTGCTGCTTCGCGCTCGGGCCAGAAGGCCGTGACATCGGCTCCTGTCAGGGCAAAGGCCGCCATCAGTTCCCGTTCCAGAAAGTAGCCGAAACGAAGAAACAGGATGCGGGGCGAGTTGCGCCGGGGCTTTCGCCCAGGGGAAGCATTCATGGCGACTCCTGCACCAAGAGGGATGGGCCAGTGAATGTGTTACGAAGCACGGGCCTTTGCGTCAACCGGTTTGGCGAACGGAGGCCCGGCGCAGCCTCTTCACTCCATCGACCGTGTACAGGCCAATGCCAGCCCAGATCAGCAAGAAGGTGGTCATGTGTGCGGGGGTGAAGGTTTCGTCGTAGGCGAAGATGCCCAGTAGGAACATGCAGGTGGGGGCCACGTATTGCAGTACTCCCAGGGTCACCAGAGACAACCTTCTGGCTCCGAAGGCGAAGGCCATGAGCGGCAGGGCGGTAGCGGCTCCGGCGCCAACCATCAAGGCGTCGGCCTGAAGGCCATAAGCTCCCAATGCGCCTGTGTTCTGTCCCCAGAGATGCAGCAGGTAGGCTGCGGCCGGGAGGCCCAGAATCAGGGTCTCGAGAAAGAGTCCGGGTGCGGACTCTACGTGTACGATTTTACGCACCAATCCATAGAAGCCGAAGGAAAAGGCCAGGGTCAGCGCGATCCACGGGAAGTGTCCATAGGCCACGATCAGATTGATGACCCCTGCCAGAGCCAACAGGATGGCCAGCATTTGAAGAGGTCGCAATCGGTCCTTGAAGAATATGAATCCCAAAATCACGTTGACCAGTGGGTTGATGTAATAACCCAGGCTGGATTCCACCACATGCCCGGAGTTGACGGCCCAGATGTAGGTGAACCAGTTGATGGAAATGAGTGCGCTGCTGATGGTCAATGGCAGCATGATTCGTGGTGATTTCAGGGCAGAGTAGACTTCGGCCATCCGGCCCGTGGTTGTCAGCACCAGGCCCAGGAAGAGCAGGGACCAGGCGATTCGGTGGCAAAGCAGTTCCAGCGCGGGCACCATCCCCAGAGCTTTCCAGTAAACGGGTAACAGCCCCCAACAAAGAAAGGCCGCAAGAGCAGCCAGTCCACCTGTTGTACTGGGGGGAGATGGGGGGCGGGATGGCATGGGGCAGCGCTCCTGATCGTGGGATGGATTATGTGGCAGGGCATTAAGTAATGTTCTAGTTGAGGAAGTCAATGAGTTCCGGTGGGATGCGGAGAATGACCTCGCATAATCGATCATGGAGAGTGGATTGCCATGGAATGGTTCGACTGCTACACTCGCGCCGCCGTTGAGGAGGACCGCAGCTGTCACGGGAGAGTTGGTTGCGTTGTCTGTTCAGTGAGCGTTTGTTGCCGCCGTTTTTGTATGCCTGGCGGTTAAGTGCGGTTACAGCAAGAGGTATCAAATGGAAGGAAATAATGTGATCACCCGGCGGGTGCTCCGAGACGAGGTCGCTGATTATTTGATTGATGCGATCCTCTCCGGAGAGTTCCGGCCCGGCGATAAAATCGTTGAGACAAGGATTTCAAAGGAGCTCCAGGTCAGTCAGGGCGCGGTGCGTGAAGCCATCCGCGATCTGATCGCCAAGGGTTTTTTGGAAACAGAGCCCTACAAGGGTACGCGGGTCCGTGAGTTTTCCCCCGAAGAACTCGGGGATTACTACGCGGTGCGCATCGAGTTGGAGACCATGGCCGTTCAATGGGCCATTAAGAAGGGCGGCAAGCTTTTCGATCTCTCCAGCTTGAGGGAGTGCGTGGATAAGATGTTCGAGTGCGCCAAGATCGGTGACACCAAAAACCTGAGGAAATACGACATCGATTTCCATAAGGAACTGGTCAAGGCCGCTGGCAACGAGTTCCTGCTCAAGGCTTGGGAGTCACTCGGGAACTACTACTGGGCGCTGTTGGGGATCCATTACGGATCTTCGGGTATTGATCCCGAACGTCAGGCCTCCTTGCACACCGAACTTATCGAGGCTCTGGAGAGTCGCGACCAGGAACGGGTTGCCAACACCATCCATGAGCATTTTTCAGACATCAAGAAGATGTTTGGGCAGGGCAGCTAGCCCGTTTGTTGAGATAAAGAAGAGCAATGCCCGGCGCGAGTTCATCGCGTCGGGCATTTTTTCGTTGGGATAGGGGCTAATTCAATGGCCCGGTCTAGCGGGAGATGCGCACCTGGTTGCGACCATTTTCCTTGGCCTCGTACAGCATTGCGTCGGCTTTCTTGATCAGGAACTCAGGGTCCTTCAATGCGCCTGGGACCAGAGTTGCCACACCTACGCTGATCGTCACGTGGTCAGTCACCAGCGAGTGAGCATGGGGTATGTTCAGGCTCTCCACTGCATTCCTGATATCCTCGGCAAGATGTTCTGCTCCGTCGGTTTCAGTCTCGGCCAGAATGGCCGCGAATTCCTCGCCTCCGTAGCGGGCGATCAGGTCGGAGGGGCGTTTGATGCAGAATTTCAACGCCCGGGCCACCTGACGCAGACACTCATCGCCTTCGGCATGCCCGTAGTTGTCATTATAGGCCTTGAAATGGTCGATATCGGCCATGATCAGGGATACCGGGGACTGACTCCGCCTGCTGCGCAGCCATTCCATGTTGAGGAACTCATCAAAACGGCGCCGGTTGGGAATGCCTGTCAGTCCATCAAGAGCGGAAAGATCCCGCAGGATATCCCGTTGGCGCTTGAGCTCCACATGAGAACGGACACGGGCTTTGACAATGGGGATGCTGAAGGGCTTGGTGATGTAGTCCACGGCACCCAGTTCCAAGCCCTTGGTTTCATCATCCTCTTCGGACATGGAAGTGATGAAAATCACTGGAATGGAAGCGGTGGACGGGTTGTTCTTCAAACGGCGGCAGACCTCGTGCCCGTCGATGCCAGGCATAATGATATCCAGCAGGACGAGATCGGGCGGGGCCGGCCCAGAGACTGCCGCCAGGGCGTCTTCGCCATTGGTGGCGACACTGACTTCAAACTCGTCGGACAGTGCTTCCCCGAGGATGGTGATGTTAAACGACGAGTCGTCAACGATAAGAACTCTGCTTCTTTCACTATTCATGAATGATCTCCATCAGGATCGAGGCCAAGAGATGTAAGGATAGCATTAACCGTTTCTCTGGCGCCAGAGAAATCAAAATGTGCCAATTGATCTTCCAGAGTGCCAGCGAGTTTCGTCGCCTCGGACCCGGCCAGCGCTTTGCTGACGTGGGGTGCCATTTGTGCTGCCGTAAAGTTGTTGAGAGTCAACAGATCCTCAAGCTCTCGCAGGAGTCTGGTGGCTTCTGAGGGGTCGAATGTGCCCGAGGGTGACAATTTGTCTTTGGATTCCGTCACCAGTTGCAGGGAGGCCAGTAACCGTGACAGCTCGTGCCTGAACTGCGTCAGGGCTTGGGCCTCCGGGGGATGGTTGCGGCGCAGGTCGTGAACCAGAGCCGAGGCTGCGTGGTGCAGATCCATGGCTGCGATGTTGCCTGAGACCCCCTTGATGGTGTGCACCAGAGTGTGAGCCGAGCTGAAGTCTTCCGCCGCCAGAGCAGCGGATAATTGTTCATCGAAATCGCTGTGCTGGTGGGCAAAGTCGATCAGCAGCCTGCGGAACAGAGATGCATTTCCCCCCAGCCGTTCCAGCCCCAAGGGGATGTCTAGACCAGGGAGTGAGGTTGGGAGTTCGTCCTGAGGCAAAGCGTTGCCAGCGATGATCGGTTCATCAGAAAGGGGCGTTTCCACCATGGTTGGGTTGATCCAGCGAGCCAGAGTTTCGAACAGCTCCTGAGTGTCCACCGGCTTGGATACGTAATCGTTCATGCCCGCAGCAATGCAGCGCTCACGATCTCCGGCCATGGCGTGAGCAGTCATGGCGATGATGGGCAGATCCTTGAACCGCTGGTCTGCGCGTATGGCCAGGGTAGCCTCGTAGCCATCCATGAGTGGCATCTGGATATCCATGAGCACGGCGTCAAAGGGTGCCCCCATGAGTATCCGGTCGGTTGCCTGTTGACCATTGACGGCCAGTTCGACGTCGATGTCCACCTGCTGCAAAATTTCCTTGGCCACTTGTTGGTTGATGGCGTTGTCTTCCGCCAGCAGTAAGCGTGCTCCGGGGAAGGAGATCTTGACGTTGGGGGGGAGCCTTCGCGACTGGGAGGTGGCTTCCTCGAGAGCTTTTTCTGTGCCCGGTGCGAACTCTACCGTAAAGGTGAAGGTGCTGCCCTGACCGGGAGTGCTTTGCACCGTGATTTGGCCGTTCATCATGTCCACCAAGCGTTTGCAGATGGCAAGGCCCAGGCCTGACCCTCCGTAGCGTCGAGTCGTGGAGGAGTCGGCCTGAGTAAAGGAATCAAAGAGCTTGGACTGGTCCTGCTCGGTAATGCCGATGCCTGTATCCCGGACGCTGAATTGAACCGAAATTGCCTCTGGTGTGGCAGGGTCGGGTGCCAGCGTGACGATGACATCAATGGTTCCCTGGCTGGTGAATTTGAAGGCGTTGCCCATGAGGTTCATCAGGATCTGTTCAAGGCGCAGGGAGTCGCCTTGCAGATGGCTGGGGACATCCGGCGCGGTGTGGATGGAAAAATCGAGTCCCTTGTCCGTGGCTTGAAATGCAAACACATCGTGAAGGCGTGTCAGGATTTCTTGCAGGGCAAAGGTTGTTTGCTCCAGCTGGAGTTTTCCGGCTTCGATCTTGGAAAAGTCCAGAACGTCGTTGATGACTCGCAGCAGAGAATTGGAGGAATGTTTGATCTTGGAGAGATAGTCTTGCTGCTTGGGAGAAAGTTCCGTTTTCAGGGCCAGGTCTGTCAGACCGATTACGGCGTTCATCGGGGTGCGGATTTCATGGCTCATGTTGGCCAGGAAGTCGCTCTTGGCCCGGTTGGCCTGATCAGCTTCTTCCTTGGCTTCGACCAACTGCTGCTCAAGGGTCTTTCGTGCAGTGACATCCTGGATGATGCCGATCATGCGCAAAGGTTTGCCATCGGAATCGTAATCGACCACACGCCCCCGGGCCATCACCCAAATCAGGTTACCGGACCTCTGGTGGGCACGGTATTCCACCTGATAGATGCCGATGAAATCCGGTTGGTGGCTGGCCTTCAGGCGGCGCATGACCATGGGTAGATCATCGGGGTGGAGCGTCATTTCAAGGGTTTCCATTGACGGCGGCAATTCAGCGGTATCGTAGCCGTGAATGATTGCCCATTGGTCACTGTAGTAGACCTCTCCGCTGGCAATGTTCCAGTCCCAGAGTCCGGAGGCAGAGCCCACAAGAGCCAACTCCAGGCGTTCTTTGAGGTTTTCCAGCTGGTTGCGCGCTTGCCTTTGATCGGTGATGTCCATGTGCGTGCCTGCTGCACGTAGCGGTGTCCCATCCGAGGCCCGCTCCACGACCCTGCCCTGCGTGAGAATCCATTTCCACTGGCCAGATTTTGCCTGCATTCGGATTTCGGCGCTATAGAGCGGGGTGATACCGGCGAGATGGTTTTGCAGCACGTCCGAGACCCATGGCATATCCTCGGGGTGGACCAGATTGGCCCATGATTCGAATTTGGGCTCGATTTCCGATACCTGGTATCCCAGCATTTCAGCCCAGCGGTCATTGATGGTGACATCCCCGGTCAGCATGTCCCAATCCCAGAGTCCAAGGTCTGCGCCCTGCAGAGCCAGCTCCAGTCGCTCCTCGCTGTTGCGCAGCTCGTCGGTACGCTGGTCCACCAGTCTGCGGATGCGTTGAGTCTGGCCCGTGATGGTGGCGAGGTACGCGCACAGGACCACTGTCAGTGCGAGGCCGGCGGCACCGATAATGACAGGGTAGCGGGATTCGAAGCGGTCGAAGAATTGTTGCTTGGGTACGCAGGTCATGCGCCAGATACGCCCGCCGATGGAGATGTCCTTTTCGTCGTGTATGCCTTCGAGAATTTTGGGGTAGGGGGTGCCGTCGGTCTGGGCGGCGTGGAGAAACTGTTTATCTTCGGGCGCACTCATATCGTGCAGGTAGAGGGCGACCCCCTGGTCTTCCAAACCTGAAAGGGCTTCTTCAATGAAGTCTCCCCCCCTAAGAACCAGAATGACGAATCCCTTGAGATTTGCCCGTCGGTCTTCCAGTTTTTCTTGAGGGTGATTGCGATGATAAACAGGGAGGATGGCAAGGACGCCGAATTGACTTTCCTTTTCCTGGACCAGGGTCAGGCGCTCAGTGACCTGGATTGTCCCGGAGTCTCGGGCTTGCTGCAGGGCAGTAGCCCGGGACGGGCTGGATGCGATGTTGAAGCCTAGGGCATTGAGGTTGCCCTCCAGCGGGTTGATATAATAGGCGGGGTAATACTCGTCTCGGAGTTTCGCAGGGATCAATCGCCCATCAGCGTCAAGATCGGTGATTTCAAATTTCTTAAAACCATCGGCACGTGCTGCTGACCGGTAGATGGATCGCTCTGCGGAACTGACCCGAGGGTTCCAGCTGATGGCCTGAATACCTTTAATCTGCTTCAGAGCAGGATCTGTGGAGAGTTTGAACTCGTTGCGCGAGATGAAATCCGTGGCCTGAAAGGTTCCGCGGACAAGTTCGAGCAGAACCAGATACTCATTGAAAAAGTTCTCTACATTCAGGTAGCGAAGCTGTGCAGCGTTATGAAATTCCCGTTTTAGGGCCAGGTCTTCCCGTGACTTGATGGCAATGTAGGAGGCTAAGGCCAACAGGCTTCCCACCACGGCAACGAGGATGACCGGGCCGAATCGGCGGATCATCTCGGTCAGGGATCGCGTTGTGGTATTTTCCTTGTCCATACCTTGTGCCCATCGTTCTTGATCAAGACTGTCGAGAGGTGAAGTGGCCTCTGGCCCATCCATAGCATGGACCGGTCTTCAGGACAACGAAGGGAGGGAAAACGGGGGGTTGTGTACTTCTCCCCCCGCTTATGATTCGTTGGAATAAGGTGAGGATAAGCTCAGACCGAAAGTTGTGGCTCCGGGTTCAGCGGAGTGAGCGGTCCGGCAGGGAATCCTTCCACCTTGGCGCGGTTGCGCAGGTGCTGGATGCGCGACTGGGTTTCGGGATGGCTCAGGGCAAAGCGCGTCAGGTAGTTGGTCTCCGCGCGTTTGGCAAAATGCGAGAACACCTGCTCCGCTCCCGTAATATGTCCGAATACGGACATCAGGGCGTCCTGACCGGCTTCGTCGGCCAGGGTTTCCTGCCTGCGGGTAAAGGTCAGTTCTGTCAGCACGACCATATTGCCCAGGGAGCCTCCAATGGAGTCGCCGGCGTCCAGCACCAGAGAGGACAGGGTCAGGAGCACCAGGCCGCGGCCCATGCCCCGCAAATGATCACGATGGGCGATGTGCCCCAGTTCGTGCCCAAGGATGAAGGCCAGTTCGTTTTCCGATTCAATGGCATCCAGAATGCCCGTGGTCAGAACAATTTGCCCGCCGGGAACGGCAAAGGCATTGACCTGCGGGTCCTCGCGGATGGAGATGGTCACGGGGAAGGGAATGTCGGTGCTGCGGGTGCGGATGGTCTCGGCCAGTTTCTGGATGGCTTCCGGAGCCGGGCTGGCATTCTTCAGGATGGGATGCTTGCCCAGGAATCCGCCGATGGCGAGTTCCGTCTCGTAGGAAATATGTGGGGCGATTTTGTCCACGGCAAAGCCCAGAGCGACATAGATGCCGACCACAATGGCCGAAGCTGCTGCCAGCATCAGCAGCAGGTCTTTGATGGGAGAGCCGGGACTGACGTTGACGTTGGTCTCGGGCAGGCGGGGGGTATATTTCAAACGTCTTTCCTCAGGCGGACGGCGGTGCCGTAGGCCACGGCTTCCACGCAACTGACGCCGTTCTTTTTCTTGGATTTGCTGATGGAGGCCGTTTCGATGCGAACATTTACGATGTAGTCGGCATCGGGCACCTGTTCCTTCATGCGCAGCAGGGCTTCGCGTCGAGCGCGGTCGAGCAGCGTCTCGTAGGACTTGATGCGCCCGCCAAAGAAGTTTTTGAGCCAGGCCAGGAAGCGCTTGAAATAGTCCACCGAGATGACGGCACTGCCACTGACGACCGCCACGGCTTCGGCCTTGTCCGGGGCAAAGGGCAGGGTCTTGGCGCAAACCATAGGCAGATTGATGGAGGCACGTTCGCGCTGCTCCAGAGAGCGGAAGTGGCGGCGCTCAAAGAACGTTCCGACCACATAGCCCACGATAAGCAGGATGATGAAGAAATAATAGTCGGGGAACATGGTTGCTACTCCACACGCACGGCAGTGCCGTATGCATATAGCTCGGCCGCTCCGCCTGCGATGCTGGAGGTGGCAAAGCGGATATTGACGATGGCATTGGCCCCGAGTTGCTCGGCTTGGGCGGTCATGCGCTCCGTGGCTTCCTTGCGGGAGTCCTGAAGCAGTTTGGTGTAACCGCGCAGTTCGCCACCGATCAGGTTCTTCAGTTTTGCCAGGATGTCCACACCCAGATGGCGGGCGCGGATGGTGTTGCCGGACACCAGCCCGAAATGCTCGACAATGGTTTTTCCGGGGACGGTTTCGATATTGGTCAGGATCATTCTTCCTCCTGAGGAAAGACTGCTATACAGGTGCGAGTTTCAGGAAATGCTGTTGCCCATGAAGGTCTTCGAATTGAAAACATAGCTTGGTGTTGGTAGTGAAAAAAAGAATTAGCATTGCCTTCTTGACTCGACTCTTTTGTGGAGTAGCGTTGAGAGGAAAGGAGGTTTTGCCATGTTCTTTGAATGGCTATTTACTGAATGCCTGTTGTTATTTTCGCTGATTGTGTTGGTTTTCAGGGCCGATGCCGTGATGCACTCCTGTCTGTCTGTATCCAGAAAGGTCATTGCTGCGGGGATTCGCGTTGTCAGGCAGCGAGTGGCCACTTCTGGTCGCGATGATTTCTATTGCTTTTTCCCTGCCCACACCCTGTGCGGAAAATAGTTGGTTGCAGCCCCAACGCAGGATGCTTTGGCTTTGCAGGAGTGCTCGTCCTATACGACGATCAGGCCGTGGTGCAAAGCAAAAAGGGCCGCCGCGTAAGCGACGGCCCCTGTGTGTAGAAGCGAAAACGGCTACTTCTTCTTTGCCGGAGTCTTTTTCTTGGGCTTGGAAGATGTCTTTTTGTCTCCCTTCTTGCCAAAGTCACGCAGGGATTCTCCAAGTTCTTTGAGTCTCTCGTTGGCCAAAGCGAAGATGGAACCCTTGGTCCACCCTGTCTTGGTGCGGGTGCCCGCCTTGACTCCGGTCAGAATCTCGATGCCCTGCTCAATGGTTTCTACGGCCCAGATATGGAAGGTGCCGTCCTTGACGGCCTGGATCACCTCGGGACGGAGCATCAGGTCCTTGACGTTGGGCTTGGGGATCATCACCCCCTGATCGCCGGTCAGCCCCGCGTTCTTGCAGCACAGGTAGAAGCCTTCAATCTTCTGGTTGACCCCGCCGATGGGCTGGACCTCGCCCTTCTGGTTGACCGAACCAGTGACTGCCACGGATTGGCGGATCGGCTTGCCCGAGAGGCTGGAAAGCAGGGCGTACAGTTCTGTGGAGGAAGCCGAATCGCCATCGATCCCACCATAGGATTGCTCAAAGGCAATGGACGCGGCCAGGGACAGGGGCTTGTCTTGGGCAAACAAATTGCGCAACCAGCCTGAAAGGATGAGCATGCCCTTGTTGTGTGTGGGGCCGGACATGTCGGCCTCGCGTTCGATATTGATGATTCCTTCCTTGCCCAGGCTGGTGACCGCGGTGATGCGCGAGGGCTTGCCGAACATGTGGTCGCCCATGGAATAGACGGCCAGGCCGTTGACCTGCCCCACCTCTTCACCGGAGGTATCTACGAACAGGCTGCCCCGATCGATCATTTCCTGAATGCGGTCCTCGATCTGATTGGCCCGATGGATCTTGGCCTCAAGGGCTTCAAGGACGTGCTTGTCGGTGATGGCCTTGGCTTTGTCGACACCTGCATAGTAGTCGGCTTCGGCCAGCAGGTCTGCCAGCGCAGGGAAGGATGTGGAGAGCTTCTCCTGACGTCCGGCCATGCGCACGGCCTCTTCCACCAGAGCGGCCACGCCTGAGGCATCAAAGGGGCGCAGTTTTTCCTTCTTTACTTCGGCGGCCACGAATTGAGCCATTTTTTGCACGGCATCATCCGTGCGGTCCATGGCGGACTCGTAGTCGGCCCGGACCTTGAAGATTTTCGGTCCGTCGGGATCGTAGTGCCTGAGCATATGGTAGAGCCGGGTATCACCAAGAACAACGACCTTGACGTCCATGTCGATGGGCTCGGGCTTTAAGCCCGCACCGGCCATGAAATAGTAAGGATCGAAGGTTTCAATCTCGATGCGTTCGGTCTTCAGTGAGCGCTTCAGAGTCGGCCAGACCCCGGGTTCCATGATTGCGTCCATCAGGTTGATGACCAGGTAGCCTCCATTGGCCTTGACGAAGGATCCTGCCTGAATCTTGGTGAAGTCCGTTCTCCATCCCCCGAAGCGATCTCCCTGCCGATCAATGGCCCCGAACAGGTTGCGATAGGTGGGGTAGGTCTCGAAGATGACAGGTGGCGACTTGCGTTCGGAATTGTCCACCAGCAGATTGATTTGGTAGGGCCGCAGCAGGTCGTCCGGGTTGGGAGCGCTCATCATGAACGGCATTCCCTGAGGTGCCTGGGACTGTTGCCCGCCCAGCATCTTTATCTCATCCAGATTGTCGGCCATGTGCTCCAGCATGGCGTCCAGGTGTGTGCGGACTTTCTTGGCCTTGTATTTCTTGCGTACTGGGGCAACGAAATCCTCGGCTAGAGACAGGAACATCAAGCGGTCCACTTCCTCGTGCTTCTTGCCGACTTCCTTTTGGAGTTCCTTGACCTGCTTGACGATGTTATCCAGCTCTTCCTTGAGCTCCAGGCGCTTGTCGCGCAGGCGTTCAAATTCTTCACGCGGGAAGCGGCCCTTTTCCACGAGGTCTTCGATATCGACCAGGCGTTTGGGCTCGCCATCCACCATGGGCACCAGGTCCGGGCGCTGTATGGGGCCCATCTGCATGCGTACGACCACCAGTCCGGTGTCCGCGACCTTTTCCTCGATGGACTTGTAGAATTCGCGAACGCGCCGTTCGTGGGCTTCGGCGATTTCGTTCTTGCGGGCGATGTATTCCTCGCTCTCGAAGAGCTGGGGAATCTCCCGCTTCACGTTGTCCAGAAATCCCTGAACATCCTTCTTGAATTTAGCACCGCCTCCGGCAGGGAAGCGCAGCAGGATGGGTTGTTCGGAATGCTTGTAATTGTTGACGTAGGCAAGGTCATCAGGCGCCTTGTCCTTATGGGATAATTCCTTCAGAAGCTTCTTGACCGTGGCCTGACGACCGGTACCGGGTTCGCCCGTCACGAAAATATTGTAGCCCTTCTTGGCCATGCCCATGCCGAAGCGGAAGGCATCAACGCCGCGTTGCTGTCCGATGATTTCGTCATGGGGCTCCACTTCTGCGGTGGTCTTGAAGCCCAGGCCTGTCGGGTTCAGCTTCCAGCGAAGCTGTTCGATGGGAACCTTGAGAGATTGTGTCAAAGGGGCCATTCGGACCTCCCTGGTCGGAGTAGTTATTCGCTGAGGGAAGAATATTCGTCGGCGCTGCAACTGCGGGGCAGTTTCACTTCGACAATGCCGTCTTCATAGGATGCACTGACTGTTCCCGGTTCCACCGGACAGGGCAGGTACATCTCGCGTCTGAAGGATTGCTCTTTGCGTGTGCCGTCTTCGGAGTGCTCCACCTTGCGGCCGGAGATAATGAGCCGTCGTTCGGTCACGGTCACGGACAGGTCTTCGGGCATCAGGCCCGGCGCTTCCGTTCTGATCAGGATTTCGGATTCGGTATGCGTTACGGACAGGCCCGCCTTGCCCAGAGGCCGGGCCGGGGGAAGGCCAAAATCCGAGCATAGGGCTTCGAATAGCTTGTCCATGTCGTGCTTCATTCTGGAGAGTTGCTGCTCTCCCCATACCTTCAAGTCGGGCATTGCCCAAACCTCCTTGCGGCAGAAGTGCCGCCCTGCCTGAGGCCAGCAGGAAAAGGGAATATCTGTCTATAGATATAACAAATCAGGGAAAAGAAACAAGAAAAACTCCGTGGGAGTTCGAGTAGGCAGAGTTCCAAAAAGCACGGGCCGGGATGCGAAATGCAACCCGGCCGGCTTAGTCAAAACAAGTGGTCTTGGAAAATTAGTGAATGGTCGCAGTGGGAGGCAGGGCGCCCAGATGCAGGTGCAAGGCTTCCAGCGCTCGGGTTTCCATCGTCCTGATCTCATTGCGGCTGGTGCCCAGTGCCCCTGCTGTTTCATCCACAGACATGCCCTCGCCATGGCGCATGCATAACACTGTGCGTTGGCTGGAGGTCAGTGGATCTTCGCTTTCGTCGAGCACCAGTTCCAGCCCGAAGGATTTACCGCCCAGGAGTTTCAGGATGCGGGCCAGCGGGGTGGTGGGGTAGTGCACGGCCCGCACATACTCCATGGTGACTTCCTTGGCGAAGCCATGGATGAATTTCAGGGCGTCTCCGAAGCGGATGCGTTCACGATTCATGGTCGGTGCGGACATGGAGGTGATGCGCTCGTACACGGTGTCCACGATCATCAGGATATCCATGCGGGGCAGGCGTCCGGTGGTGTCTTCCAGGGTCTTGGCCACGGTGGTGAAAACCGTGCCTCGGGTCAACTCGAAGAGGTCGTCCGGGTTGACGTTCTGAGAAATGGTGCCGTCGCACAGTGCCTGGTCGAAGTCTTGCCAATCGAGCATGGATCCCTCCCGAAGTGTTGCTCTGTTCTTGTGAGGTTATTCGGGCGAAGCAGGGCAAAACATCCATGCGGGGGATGAATTATATAAAAAAGGGCCGGAAAACCGGCCCTGTGATGTGTTGGGATCAGCGCTGGCTTCAGGCTAGCGCAGGATGTCACGGATGGTGGCGTTGGCGCCAGAGACACGATCCGCCAGCAGGCTGACCACGAATCGATGCACGGACGAGGCAATCTCGGGACGTTTGGCCTGCAACAGGTTCATGACCTTGGTGGACAGCTTGTACAGCACACAGTTTTCCGCCGCGATGATGGAGGCTGTGCGTGGGGCCGAGGTGTAGAGACCCATTTCGCCAAAGACCGTTCCCGGTCCCATTTTCTTCAGGCGCAGTTTTTTGCCACCTTCGAGTTCGAGTTGGACGTTCACCATGCCGCTCTCGATGAAATACATGGCATCAGATGGGTCACCCTGTGAGAAGACGGGCTTGTTCTTTTTGACCTCGATGCGCTTCAATATCTTCATCAGCGCCGGGATGTACTTCTGCTCCGGGAAGATGGGGGCCAACAGCGAGGGCAACGCCTGCTGCTTGATGGTCAGCATGTCTTCTTCTTCCAGGATGCGGTCTTCGGCCCATTCCAGAGCGTAATCCATAGAAACGACCGTGACTGAGCCGCCGTAGGGGTCGTCCAGTTCACACCCTGCTCGGCCCAGCTGCGCTTCCAGCTCAAAGGGCACGTTGGTGAAGATGAGGATGAATTCGTGGCGCTGTGCCATCTGCTTGAGCTTGATGAAGCTGATGGCTACCGAGGAATCAAGTCCACTGATGAAGGTGAAGTCCAACAGTACGAATTTCAGGGGCAGGCGTTCTTCATCCCTGGCCCGGTCCAGAATCATTTCCAATAGATTGTTGGTGGTGCCCATGAAGATGAACCCCTGCAGGGTCATGGCATAGATATGGTCGCCCTTGGTTTTGAGCATGGCGATCTGTGTAGGAGCACGGTCCACGTTGCTATGAAAGTGGGCCCCGGAGATGTCGTGTTTGACCACACTCACCGAGCCGTAGCGTCCGGCTGTCACCAGCATGGCCAGCCCGGCTCCCATGGCCAGTCCGGGCAGCAGGCCCATGGTGGAGGTGAGCAGGAAGATCAGGATCAACAGTGCGTAGTCGCCTTTTTGGGTGAAGCGGGTGCGGGTTTCGATGATCCAGCGCCACATCAGTCCCAGGCCCAAAGCAAACAGGATGCCCGCCGGGATGAAGCGGGGCAGATAGGGCAGCAGTTTGTGTGAGAAGGCCAATGCGCTCATACAGACCAGGGCCACGATGAATCCGGCGATCTTGCCATGTGCACCGGCACTGCGCCGTGCAAGGCTGCGGTCCAGCGACAGCGCGCCCGGCATGCCGCCCGCAAATCCTGTGAAGATGCTGCCGAAACCAAGAGCCGTGAATTCACGGTTCAGATCGATGGGGCGCGAGTCCAGCACCTCCATCTCCGAGACGCGAATCATGGTCGAGGCCAGAACCAGTCCGGCCAGGGCCGCATAGTGTCCTGCGTGATCAAGAATTACGTTCCAGTCGATTTGTTTGAGAAAGCCGACGTCATAAACCTGTAACCAGAACAGGTCGGGTTCGTGTGCGGCGAATAGCCAGCCCAATTCGCGGGCCTGGGCCAGGCCGATGCCCTCGTAATGCAGAAATCCGAAAAGGCCGCCCATGGACAACAACAGCACCGAGGCGATGACATAGGCGTTGTGAATCCAGCGGATGCAGATGAATAGGACGATCCCCAGCGCGGCGGCGGGGGCCCACTTGATGCAGAATTCCATCTGTGCATATTTCATGAACAGTTCTTCGAGGCAGGCATTGGTGCCCAGGGCAAGGTTGAAGGCCTGGATAATGATGATCAGGCCAATGCCTGCAAGGACGCCACCCACGGCCTGGATGGGCACGTAGCGGATGAAATCTCCACTGCGGGTCATTCCCGCGGCCAGCAGGCACAGGCCCGTGAAGACGGCGGCCACGAAGACGGAGGCCAGAACTGTGGGATACAGGGCTTCGGCAGGGCCAGCGCCCATCTGGTGGTAGATCGAGCTGGTCAGCAGAAAAAGGAACAAACCGGCCATGGATTCCGGTCCGGCAGCGGAGCAGGCAATGCCGCTGCGAGCAGCCACGACCATGCTCATGATGATGGCGCTGATCAGCGCCATGCTGATGGCATGATGAAAATTGTCGGCCAGTGGCCCCTGGGAGAAGACAAGCCCGGCGATGGCGATGGAGATCATGACGGTGACGATACCAGAGGCAAGTCCGGCCATGATGTTCTTGGCGGCGCCTCCTTCGAAAATACCGGGTTGATCGCCCAGCGGGGCATCCTTGCGGGTCAGCTCTTCTTCGGGAATGGCTTCATGGCGTCGAGCAGGTTCGGGAGCAGAGTCTTCGGGGACCATACCGATGACATCTTCAAGGGCCAAATCCTCGGCCTCGGCCTGTACGGTAACGACTTCGTTGCACTCGGGGCAGCGCACCTTGGCGTCAACATAGCGTTCGGGAACCTTCTTGGAGAAATCGCATTTTTTGCATTTGAGGATGGCCAAGGGATGAGCTCCTTCTCAGGGATTTTCATATCTATAAACCGCTTGAAGCGAGTTGTGCAACTCTAGCTCTCTACCCTATCGGATTATTGACGGAAATCTTAAAAATCAAGTGAAAGCATATATTTCTCGATCCTGTGACTTGAGTGTACGATAATGATATGAATATTCAGAATCCCAAGGGGATAGGGGGAGTGTCTTTTCTTTGAAAAGGGGTTGACGCCAAGTATTGATGTGGATATAAACGCTATCAATAACTTTTACCAATAAGAATCAAACCTAGGAGAATATCACGATGTCCAAGACCGAAAAGAATCTCAAAGATGCCTTTGCTGGCGAGTCCCAGGCCAACCGTAAGTATCTTGCTTTTGCTGCCCAGGCCGAAAAGGAAGGGCTCGCCACTGTCGCCAAGCTGTTCCGCGCCACTGCCGAGGCAGAGACCATTCACGCCCATAATCATCTCAAAGCCCTGGGCGCTGTGGGCACGACCGCCGAGAATCTGCAGGCTGCCATCTCCGGTGAGACCTTTGAGTTCGAGACCATGTATCCGCCCATGCTCGAAGAGGCCATTGCCGAGGGCAACAAGAAGGCCGAGCGTGCGTTCCGTCTGGCCAATGACGCCGAGAAGATCCATGCCGACCTGTATCAGAAGTATCTGGATGGTCTGGACGCCAAAGCTGATGCCGAGTTCTACCTCTGCACCGTGTGTGGATACATCCACGAGAACGATGCGCCGGACTCCTGTCCTATCTGTAAGGCGGCCGCTAAGGCCTTTGTCAATCTCGGCTAGTTTCCGATCGTCCTGCGACGCGCGATTGCGGCGTTGCTTCAAAGGGCCTCAAACCCTCGCGTATGTCTTGATACGCATCGGGCTTGAGGCCCTTCTTGCGCCTGGCACTCACACGCCGCAGAACGATCGGTTTTCGGCGATTTGAAAAACTCGCGCCTTGCCAGCACGGTTTCTTGACCGCCGACCGCGGTAAGAATTTCAAAGGCTCAATCCCTTGCGTGTAACATGCGTAAGGGGTTGAGCCTCTTTTTGCATCACGTTGCTTTCTTTATCCATAAGCCCATTCTATCTCAGCGGCTCAAGGTTGCACTCACACGCTGCTGAACAATCGGGGGAACAGAAAGGAATTGAATTCACGAAGAGAGTAAATAGATGGTAGGGTAGAAATCCCTTTTGCCTGAACTCAGCTGGAGGATACCATGGCGCAACCCGAAGAAATGTACCGCTGTCAGACCGTGAACTGTGGCTATATCTATGATCCGGACCGGGGCGACCGCAAGGGCAAGATTGCGAAGGGAACGGCCTTCGAGGACTTGCCGGACACCTGGCGCTGCCCCATCTGCGGCGGCACTCGGAAGTGCTTCCGACCCATGGCAGGGCCGGGGTCTACTGTGCCCGCCGATTGCGAACTCCCCACCGATTCTTGACATGTAAACAGGGCGTCTTGCTGGGAGATGGGTGCTAGAGAATGGGGTGCGTGGCGTTGATTTTGGTTTGACAGGATGGATTTTGAAATTTGATAGAAAAGGACCCCTTAGAGGGGTCCTTTCAGAAACTACCAGCCACGATTTCTTGCTGTTTCTGCAGCTCGATTAATTACTTGCTCTTGAAAGTCGGCTTGTTGGCTTGCAGCTTTGTCTTTTCGGAAGTTTTCGAATGAGACAATTTTGCATGCGTCGTTAGTCGAATACGCGGATGAATTGCATGCTTCCTTAGTTTTCTCGAAAGATTTTATCTTACGATTATTCATGCATCCCTACCCCTCGTTATGTATATACTAGACTGATCTTATGCACATGATTGTGATTTTTTCAACAAATAAATTTGCCAAAGCGAGTCAAGCTCGGGAGTGTGTTATCGAGGTTCTGGGTTGCAGGCAAATATTATCTCCTATGAACCTCATCTACCGTCTGAAGGATTCCATTTTCATTGTCCTCTGTGGTGTCAATTTGGCTTATTATTTTAGGTTTGGCTGTTAACGGGTCGAGTTCTAAATAGCACCCGTTACGCTTACGTTCTCCAGCCTCAAAGAGTCTGAGGTAAACTCGAGGTGCGATTCCTTCGAATTGATTGATTCTAAGGTGATTTGTGCCATCGCCTTCCGGCTTGTCTACTCTGATTGAATCGTCGTGGATATGGATCGCAAGACTCTTGTCGTATGGTTCAATGTAGTAAACCTGTTTGATTCCGGATGAAACTATGTGCCTCGCGCAGTTGTGACAGGGAAATGTTGTGCAGTAGAGAGTAGAGTTTTTTATCCCATTACCACCATTGCGTGCGGCTGTCGTTATGGCGTCCATTTCAGCATGTATTGCTCGTGAATATTCTGTTAATCCTTCGATTTGAGTCAATTTCGAAATGATTTCTGATATTGTTTCAGCGTCTTGATCTGGCAAAATTTTAGATATTATTGATTCTGCATCATTCTTAATGTCTTCTTTTATAGAAGAGTTTTTGCATTTTCTGTTGAATCTAAATGCACATCGGTTGTCATTGACTCCATCGTCATGCGTGTATAGCCCCCCACCAAATTTAGGAACGTCATTTCTTCCGACAGAAATGATGTCACCATCTTCTGTGACGATTGCTGCTCCTACTTGTTTAGAGATACATGCTGAACGACAAGATGATGCTTGGGCGCAACACATCGCAAATTCAGCTTTGGTTGGTGAATGTGCATTAATTCCGAGAAGAAGTTCAATGAAACGAGTGAGTTTTGGGTCTATATTTGAAATATGGTCGCTGCTGTTTTCAATGAAAAAATCAGATTTACATAAAACCTTTGAAACTTGAACGCCCAATTTATCTGCATCTTTGCGATCTCTGTTTATTATTTCTGAAACAACATTGTCGGAGATGCGCTTATTGATTGAGAGCCTATTTCGTCTTTCTTCTTCAGGGCACAGGACACCAATGAGGAAAAACCTATCCCCATATGTGGCCCGAAGAAGTTCAAGTTCTGATTTGTGCTTAATATTATCAATAATGCTTACCGTGCGTATTTCATGGTCTTTTTCATTGCCCGGGATAACTGGTTGAGATTTATCGGCTTCGATGTGGTCTGAAAAAATTTCAGCTCGTAATTTTTCTCTTTCTGTTCGAATTTTGACAATAGCTTCTCTGGCTAAGGCCTCTGGGCCAAATTTTGTTCTAATATTTAATCCAGCTTCTTGTAGTTCCTTAATGCTACTGCCTGCATCTGAAGATGCTATTTCAATTTCAGAAAGGTTTTTGATTATGTCGGTGATTTTAATTGGTAGGACATTGTAATTATAATTTTCAAAGTGCTTCGATAATTTTTCAGTGACAGTTGAAATTCCGCAACCAGCAAAGCCACATAAGGCAATAACGATTTCTTGCGATTGTCTTTTTCGAATGCGTTCTGCATCACTGGTTAAGGATTTTTTATTAGAGACAGCTTTTACGATTTTGGCAGCCTTCATGTATTAATCCTCGCATTTTTATAGTGATCCAGATGCACAGCCTTATGATTAATCATTTGGTTTTAGATATCAGTTTATAATTGTACTGTCTAAGGTTGGGTATTGAAAAAAGGAGAGATGTTGTTGAAAAACTAGCTATACAACGACTACACATGCATCGGTGAGTGCCGATGGCTTGTCATTTTGTAGGGTTTTGCGAGAAGGAGTAATCCTCCATTCCACGCAAGCGGCTAAAAAAGTGTGCGGATGCAAGGCGCAAAAAAACCGCCGAGCCCGATGCGTACGAGAGGTACGTGAGGGTTCGGCGGTTTTTAATTGCAACGTAGCAGACGCGCGCTTTTCAGCCGCTTGCCTAGCCGCCGAGGTAGGATTTCTGAACCTCAGGATCATTCATGAACTCTTCGGTGGGGCCTTCCTTGAGCACGTGTCCGTGTTCCAGCAGGTAGGCCCGCTGGGCGAACTTCAGCGCCATGCGAGCATTCTGTTCCACAAGCAGGATCGTGGTGCCCTGATTGTTGATCTCGCGCAGGGCGGCGAACACGCGCTTCATGAGCAGTGGTGACAGGCCCATGGACGGCTCGTCCAGGATCATCAGCTCGCGCCCGCAGATGAAGGCACGGCCCACGGCCAGCATCTGCTGCTCGCCGCCGGACATGGTCCCGGCTTTCTGGTCCTTGCGTTCCAACAGCCGCGGGAAGATCTCGAACACGCGGTCGATGTCGCGCTTGACCTGATCGGTGTCCTTGCGGGCAAAGGCGCCGAGCTTCAGGTTCTCGTGCACGGTCAGGTTGCCGAACAAGCGGCGGCCTTCGGGCACGTGCGAGATGCCAAGCTCCGAGACGACCTTTTCAGGTGGGTAGGACCTCAAATCCTTGCCCTTGAAGGTCATGGTGCCCTGGGTGATGTTGGCGACCTGTGAGATGGCGCGCAGAGTCGTGGTCTTGCCCGCCCCATTGGCACCGATGATGGTTACGATCTCACCTTGTTCAATATGGAAATCAATGCCTTGCAGAGCACGGATATTGTCATAGGAGACGTGGAGATTCTCAACCTTCAGCATTAGTCTTCCTCCCCGCCCAGATAAGCCTCGATGACCTTGGGATGGTTCTGAACCACGTCCGGGTCACCCTCGACCAGTAACTCACCAAAGACCAGCGCCTGAACGTGTGTACACAGGTCGCGCACGAACTTGAGCCGGTGTTCGATCAGGAAGATGGCCAGATTGAAGCGTTCGTGCACCAGTTTGACCACATCGATGATGCCCTGGAGTTCCTCCGGGGTCATGCCCACGGTGGGTTCGTCCAGGAACAGGACCTTGGGTTCAGTGACCATGGCGCGGGCCATTTCCACCCGGCGCTGTGCGCCGTAGGGCAGGTTTCCGACAAGGTCGTCCGCATATTGGTCCACACGGAAGATCTTGAGGTATTCCATAGCCATTTCGGTGGCTGCGGCTTCTTCGCGGTTACGCTTGGGCGTGTCGAACAGTGCCCCAATCATACCATAGGTCAGCTTGGAGTAGCGGGCCATCTTGACGTGCTCAAGCACGGTCATGTGCCGCCACAGGCGCATTTCCTGGAAGGTGCGCGCCAAGCCCAGGCCTGCGATTTCGCTGGTGCGTTTGCCTCGGATGGATTTGCCCTCGAAGAACACGTCACCATCAGTGGGCGTATAGATGCCGGTGATCAGGTTGAAGATAGTGGTCTTGCCCGCCCCGTTGGGGCCGATAAGGCCGGTGATCTGTCCCGGTTCCAGGGTCAGATTGTATTCATTGACGGCGCGCAGGCCACCGAAGTTGTGTCCCATGTTTTTAACTTCAAGAAGTGCCATGCTACTTCTCCTCCCTGGGGCCGAACATGCTGCGGATATTGAAATCCCTGAAGGCAAACAGTCCGGTAGGCCGGTAGATCATGACCAGGATGAGCAAGAGCGGAATGCAGATCCACTTGAAGATACCCAGCGGTCGCAGAGCCTCGCCAAGCACGCTGATGCTCACGGCGCCGATGATGGAGCCGGTCACGGAGTTCAGGCCGCCAAAGTAGACCATGGCCAGGACCTCGGCCAGTTTCTGCACACCGAACATGGCGGGGTTCACGTAGCGCAGCACGTGAGCGAACAGCCCGCCCGCCACACCGGCCCAGAATGCTCCGAACAGGAAGGCGGACATCTTGGTCGTGCGGGTGTTCACGGTCATGGCCTCGGCGGCGGACTCGTCGTCACGCACGGCGTTCAGCGCCTTGCCCATGGTCGATGTCACGAAGTTGTTGATGATCCAGACACCGGCAACAACGACCAGGAAAACCACGGGCAGTGTTGCCCAGTCCGGCTGGCTGGAAAGGCCGCGTGGGCCGCCCAGAGCCTGGACGTTTTCAAAGAAGCTCTTGACGATGAACAGGAATGCCAACGAGATGATGGCCAGATAGTCGCCACGTGTCTTGAACGACGGGATGGCGATGATGAGTGCCCAGAGGGAAGCCATCAGTCCACCGAAGATCAGCGCCAGGGGGAAGGTCAGGTAGGCCTGAGCCCACTCGAAGACCGGGCTGCCCAGGACCTTGTCATCCACGAACAGACCCACGGAAAAGAGCGAGGCTCCGTAAGCGCCCAGGGCCATGAAGCCCGGATGCGAGCACGAGAATTCGCCCATGTAGCCGTTGATGATGTTCAGGGAGAGGGTGAACAGGATGGCGATGAGCATCAGCTTCAAGGTGATCAGTCGATAGTCACTCATGCTCGCCCAGAAATGGAACACCGCGAACATGATCGCCAGATGCACGGCGGCGGTGACGATGAGTGGCATGTGGGACATCGCACGTGAGATGCCGTTGCAGGCGCTACCCGCGACCTTGAAGAACAGGGCCATGGGGATGGCGAAGATGCACAGTACGTAGATGAATGCGCTGGGAATGTTCAGCAGTTCTCTTGCCATGAAGGCGTCGCCACCGCGCATGGATTCGATGATGCTCGCGATGACCTTGAACGTGGTGTTGATGCCGAATAGCACGGGAATTTTATGCAGCCCCATGGCGTTGGCAAGCCCGAGGCCGAAGCTGCGTTCCAACAGAACGCAGATCAGTCCGCCCAGGAGCCAGGCCAACATGGGGACGCCAGTGAAGAAGCGCCGGATGGGCCCTTTTTTCTGGCTGGTGATTGTATTGTCTTCCATTATCATTACCTTTTCGGGTCGAGGCTTGTGGGGTGAAACGATTACAGGCGCAGTTTGGCGCTATAAGACTCACCGAACAGACCATGGGGCCGGTAGACGAGAATGATCAAAATGATGGAGTAGGCAATCAGGTCACGCAGGTTCGAACCGATGTTCATGGCGAACACCTTGTTGATGACCATGATCAACGGCACGACCATGATTTCGATGAACCCGAGCATGAACCCTGCGATACAGGCGCCCATGATGGACCCGCGGCCTCCGAGAATGGCGGCCACAAAGGCCTTCCAACCGAAGGTGACTCCCATGTAGGGGTCCAGTACGGGGTAGGCCAGGCTGAACAGGATGCCTGCTGCGGCGGCAAGGGCGGAGCCGATGCCGAACGTCATGGCGGCAATGGTGTTCAGCGGCACGCCCACAAGGGGCACGACGGCGAAGTCATAGGCCATGGCCCGCATGGCCATGCCCCATTTGGTCCGCATGACGAATTGGTGCAGCGCAAGCATCAGACCGAGGGAGATCAATACAATCATGATCTTCTTGTTGGTCACGAAGACTCCACCCAGATTATAGGTCTCTGACTGGATGAGCTGCGGAAATTTGAGTCGTTCGGCACCCAGGAAGATCAGGTTGCCCGTCTCCAGGATGATACCGATCATCAGACCGGTAATGGCTGCCGAGGCGCGCGGTGCATTACGCAAGGGGCGATAGCCAACCCGCTCGACAAAGACACCCACGAATGAGGTGAGGAACATCGAGATCAGGATGGTCAGGGTGAGGATGACCCAGCCGGGCAGGATGGCCGTAGCGCCAGTCCCGACCAGTGCCAGGAGTGACATGGCCACTCCCAGGCCGATGTAGGCTCCGACCATGAAAATGTCGCCGTGAGCGAAGTTGAACAGCATCAGGATGCTGTAGACCATGGAGTAGCCCAAGGCGATGAGGGCGTAGAAGCTCCCCCACTGCAGGGCATTGACCAGGTTTTGGAGAAGGAACGTGATAGTCATGCAAATGGCTCCCAGAGGACAGGCCGGAGGCGCTTGTGCCCCGGCCTTGGATTGTCGGCGGGTTGTCCTGACCCGACACGACGGCGATATCAAACATGGCGGCCCGCGTTTGCGGGCCGCCATTGTGTGAGTCGTATTCTACGGGCAGACAGACTTGTGGAAGCTGAACTGGCCAGCATCGTCGATCTGAACCACCACAGCGCACTTGATGGGGTCACCTTCGGGGGTGAAGGTCATGCCACCGGTGATACCGGGGAATTCCTTGACCTTACCAAGGGCCTTCATGACTTCGGCGCGGTCAGCCTTCAGGAAGCCGGTAAGCTTGGCGTCCTGGATGGCCTGCAGCATCAGGCGAGTGGAGTCCCAGGTCAGGGCAGCCACGTCGTCAGGAGTCTTGCCGTACTTGGCCTTGTAAGCGTCGATGAATGCCTTGGTGTCACCCTTGGCGCCGGCAGCGGCGTAGTGGGTGGAGAAGTAGTAGCCCTTACAGGCATCGCCACACAGACCCATCAGATCGCCGGAACCCCAGGAATCGGAGCCCAGAATGGGCTTGTTCCAACCCATTTCACGGGCGGCGTTCACGATCAGGGGGATCTCGTTGTAGTACTGGGGAACGAAGATGACATCAGCGCCGGACATGACGATGTTGGTCATCTGCGCGCCGAATTCCACGTCCTTGGTGGTGAAGGTCTCGAAAGCAACAACAGAGCCGGGACCGTGGATTTCCTCGAAAGCGGCCTTGAAGAATTCAGCCAGACCCTTGGGGTAGTCAGAGGCGATGTCGTACAGGACGGCAGCCTTCTTGGCGCCCAGTTCCTCGGTGGCGAACTTGGCAACAACCGGACCCTGGAAGGGATCCAGGAAACAGCCGCGGAACACGTAGGGACGGTCCATGGTGGTGTTGGGGTTGGTGGACCAGGGGCTCACCATGGGAGTGGCGTAGTTGTTGGCGATTTCGCCAGCGGGTACGGCCTGCTTGGAGGACTGGGGCCCGACAATGGCGAGCACTTCGTCTTCGGTGATCAGCTTGGTAGCTGCCTTAACGGCGGATTCAGCCTTGGATTCGTTGTCTTCGTAGACGAACTCGACCATGACCTTCTTACCACCGACCATCAGGCCGCCGGCACCGTTGATTTCTTCCTTCAGCATTTCTGCGGCGTTCTTGGAAGACTGTCCCACATCCGGAATGTCACCGGTCAGCGGGATGTTAAAGCCGAGTTTGATGCTGTCGGCAGCCAAAGCAACGCTGGCCATCATAAAGACAGCGGCCAATGCCATTGCAACAACGCGTTTCATAACTGTACCTCCTCAAAAGTGAAATGTTCGCAACTGACGTCCTGCCGAAGTAACTGAAAATATATAAAATGGAAAGCCGTCGAATTATTCGTTTTTGCAAAAAATACGGTAGGTTGTACGCTCAAACAGTGACAAAAGCGAAGGTTATATATGAAAGTGTTACAATTCCGGGAAGTTGGGTGTATACAATTTTGTTAATAGGATTTGTTGTGTTTGTGCAAAAAAGAGGTTCCACTTTTGTGAAATGCGCAGCGAATGGGCGCTGTAGGAGCGGCGTGCGGAGTTGTCAGCAGGCGGGAATTGGGGTAGCTGAGGTCCGTTGACAGCAGGCCTGAAAAGGTTTGTGATTTTCAGGAAGGAGCAATGCATGTCCGATGAAACACGCAGGATTGTATTAGAGCATTCGGCTGCCGGGTGCGAACTCCGGGAAAAGTATTTTCGGGAGTCGACCGACAAGGTCGTGGATGTGGCACGCATTATGGCTGTGGCTCTGGCTCGTGGCGGGAAGATGCTGTTTGCAGGCAACGGTGGTTCAGCAGCGGATGCCCAGCATCTGGCCGCGGAATTCGTGAATCGTTTCCTGCTGGAACGGCCTCCGTTACCCGCTGTGGCCTTGACCACGGATACTTCCATTATTACCGCTATTGGCAACGATTACAGCTTCGATCAGATTTTTGAGAAACAGGTTCTGGCCCTGGGCAACCGGGGTGATGTGCTGGTGGCGATTTCCACCTCGGGCAACAGCCCGAATCTGGTGCATGCCCTGCGTGCCGGACGCGAGCGTGGGGTGACCACCGTTGGTATGGTGGGCCAGGGCGGTGGCGAGATGGCCCCGTTCTGTGACCATCTGCTCATGGTCCCCAGCAAGCAGACCCCGCTGATCCAGGAGGTCCAGATCACCATCGGGCACATGTTGTGTCGCCTGGTGGACTATTACCTCTTTGAAGCCGTGACCGAACTGCAGCCCTATCTTGAGGGCGAATAGTCTCACGGAGGAATTGATGCCTATTTTTGAATACAAATGTGACAAGTGCGGCAACGAATTCGAGGAAATCGTCTTCGGTACCCCTGGTATCGTGAAGTGTCCGGCTTGCGGCTCCGACAAGACCGGGAAATTGATGTCCTGCTGTCGGCACAAGGCCGGTGGCCCTGCCGCTGATCTGGGTACCGCCCCGGCGGCGTCTGCTGGTGGCGGCGGTGGTTGTGCCGGGTGTTCCGGTGGCGACTGCTCTTCCTGCGGCTAAATCGTCCAGAATGATCCAATGACCTTGGTGCTGCGAAAGACATTGATCCTCATGTGTTTCATATACACTTCGGCCCAATGCCTTTTTTGCACCTCGTTCTTGAACCATTCTGAACAATTTCGCCAGAATGTTAGTGGTTAGACTTGAGGAATAACCTCTGGATACCCGTGGGTTGATTCTTCTGGGCCTACCCCCAAATCACTCTGGGCGGTCAGCAGGGCCGGCGATTTTTTGGGATGTGTCACTGACCGGCTAGTAGACAATACAAATAATGGATGTTTGCCCTTTGACGGCATACCCCATCAAGCTATCGGGAATACTCAATGAAAAAGATCACCATCGCCACGCGTGGCAGCAGACTCGCTCTGTGGCAGGCCAATCACATCAAGTCCCTGCTCGAAGGTCAGTATCACGGCCTTGAAGTCGATCTGCTCAAGATCAAGACTACCGGGGACAAGATTCTTGATGTTCCTCTGGCCAAGGTCGGCGGCAAGGGCCTGTTCGTGAAAGAGATCGAGGAAGCCCTGCTGGATGGCCGTGCCGATTTGGCCGTGCACAGCATGAAGGATGTTCCCACCGAATTACCCGAAGGGCTTATTGTGGGTGTTATCCCCGAACGTGAGGATAATACCGACTCGCTGCTGTCCGTCCATTACGGCAGCTTGGCCGAATTGCCTCAGGGCGCCACTGTTGGAACCTCCAGCCTGCGCCGTGGCGCACAGGTCAAGGCGCTGCGTCCAGACCTGGAAGTGCGTGACCTGCGAGGCAATGTGGACACCCGTCTGCGCAAGCTGGTGGAAGGGGAATACGACGCCATCGTCATGGCCACTGCGGGCATGAAGCGTTTGGAACTCGAAGCGCCCAAGTCCTCGCTGTTGGCACCGCCCGAATTTCTGCCTGCCGTTGCCCAGGGCGCTCTGGGGATCGAATACAAGGCTGATGGTCCCATGGCAGAGATGCTGGCCTTTTTGAATCATGAACCTTCCAAAATTCAGGTTCAGGCTGAACGTGGTTTTCTGACTGGCCTGGAAGGTGGCTGTCAGGTCCCCATTGCCGCCTATGCGGAGCACGACGGGCAGACCGTGCACCTGACGGGCTACCTGTCCGATACCGATGGTTCCAACCCTATCCGCATGGAAGCTGAAGGTCCGGTGGCTGATGCCTTCGAGATCGGTCTGGGCTTGGCCAGAAAGGTGATCGAGGCCGGTGGCGACGAAATCCTTGAGCGGGTCTACGGCGAATTGTAATCACCCGGAACCGTGCTCCTGATCCATCAATAGTTCCGCCCGTCCTGTCATGCACAGGGCGGGCGGTTATGTTTGGAGGCCCGGGCCGGGTCTGCTATGATGTCTGGAACAGGGGAGTGACTATGTATAGAATCATCGCGGCGCTAGTGCTGGTCCTTGTATTGGCAGTGCCTACCCATGCCGAGAACACGGGAGATGTCCTGCTGCAGTGCGTGACCTTGAAATGGGATGCGGGCAAGACCTATCCGCCTCAGGTCAAGGTCGAGGCCTGGGTCTTTGGCAAGTCCGTGGCAACGGGGCTGCTCGACCAGAAGAATTCAATTTTCGAATTTGAATTCGAGGACGGTTTCGTGGTTGCCAAAGGCAAGGTCTCTGCTTCGTTTGTCGCTTACGATGGCAAGGGCAAGCTCAAGCTGGAGTCCATGGAAGCCGGATGTGATTTCTCGGGAAGCTTTCCCCTCAAACCCCGGCATCTTGCCGATTTCGAATTCGAAGCCAAATTCGATTACTGATTTCCGGTTCGCTCGTAGATGTCTTGAGACTCAGCGTCCCTGCTTCAGTGGAGATTAAGAGCAGGGTGTCGGGATGATTGGACCAGAAGGTCGTCTGGCAATGAAAAGAACAGGCCCGGGAATATGCCCGGGCCTTTGTTGTGTCGAGTGGGAAGAGTTGCCTAGGTCAGGCTGCCTGTATTCATGAAACTGCTACCTCCGACCTGGGCCCCAGCTCCCTGCTGATCATCGTATAGCTGTTGCAACTGCGATTGCAGTTGGGCCAGCTCGGACTGTTTGAGTGCCAGTTGCTGCTGTTTTTCTTCGGCAGACAGGTCACTGGACTGAATTTCGCTGATTTCGTCCTGCAATTGCTGGATACGTTCTTTCAACTGGTCGATGATGCTTGTGCCCTCGTCTTCCGAAGTATCTCCCGAGCCTCCCCCCAGCCCAGCCTTATTCAAGAGATTGTCAAAGGGGTTGTCTTCGGCAGCCAGCTTCTTGGCCGTTTCGGAGAGTTCGATCACGTAATCCCGCATGGGATCTCCCGTGGATTCCTCGACGGGCTTGGCCACCACAGGCTCCTGCTTTTTGCCCATGGTGAATGACAGGGCTGCATCGAGCATAGCATCCAAAGAAATTGACGGCATGACGGACTCCTCTCGATATCCTATCGGCGAGTTCGGTCAAAACTTGAGGGAAACTGTTGAGTCAGGGGGGCAGAGAGCAAAGAAGGGCGCCCGCAGGAGCGCCCTTGATGGAATGGGTGGGAGTGATCGGCTACAGGCCTTTGCGTTTTTCGGCGGCCTTGGCAGCGAAATCTTCAATCTCGATGAGATAAATGGTCTTTTCTCGCTGGTCGTTCATGCGAAATTCGATCATTTTCTCCTGCTCCAGAGTTTCCAGAACCTTGTCGATGGTTTCCTTGTTGGTATTGAAGGAAGAACTCAGGTAATTCAACGAGTCGAGATAGTTTAGGTTTCTATTTCCGTGTTTACCAAACAGGGTGAACACATTACAGATTCCCACAAAAATATTCGGAACACGCAGGGATTTGCTGGTTGCTGTCTTCAGACGGTGTACCAGCACGTTGAGCAGTGTGGAGATCATGGGTGGGCTTTGCCTGATGTATTCCTGAAAATCGTCGTTCTTGATTTCGACAACCTTGGAATCTTCGAGGGCCACAGCAGTGGCTGTGCGCTTTTCGTCACCCAGCAGGATGGCCATCTCGCCAAACATCGAGACGGGCTTCAGGATGGCGAACACTTTCTTTTTGCCGTCCATCATCTTGGAGATTTCAACGCGCCCTTCCTTGAGCAGATAGGCGGAGTCCCCTTTGGACCCCTCACCGAAGATGACGGAGTATTTGAGAAAGTTTCGAACCAGAAAAGAGCTTTTTGGGCTGGCCATGCAGACCTCCTGCGCGCATCGTGATCATAAAATGATCGCAGCAAGGCGATCGAAAATCATCTCGAATATAGCGGGTTTCCGCTGTCGCGGCAATGGGGGAAGCGCGGAGAGGGGAAGGGCAGTTAGAAACGGGTCATGGCGCCTTCACTGGCAAAGAAGACTTCATTCTTGCCGCGGTCACCAGTGAGTTTCATGCGGTAGCCAAAGGTGATGAACAATTCGTTTCTGGTGGGAAGAGTTTCGGGTTTTAAGCGGAATTCGAAGCCGATGCCCGAATCCCTGTCCAGAGAGCCAGGCTCAAACACGCGCAGGTCCTGCGCGATTACCTTGCCGCTGGCGTCGGAGAGATAGGCGGCAAACCAGATGTCAGCCACTTGATTGGCCCAGGCGGGGATGGCGTCACTCAAAGGAAGAGCCGAACCGCATACGCTGAACTGGTCATTGGTGGGGACGATACGGTAGTCGAAACGCCAGAACTTCATTGCCAAACTTTGATTGGCATCCAGAGTCCAGGGCTGCCGGGCAAGGTGCTTGACGTTGGTGCTGGAGCAGCCCCACAGGGCTGTCAGGCTTATGATGATCGCAAGGCAGGCGATCAGGCGTTTCATCGGTGCTTCCAAGGGCTTAGGTTGTGAGCTTAGGAGGACCTTGCACCATCATTTCGGCAAGAGTCAAGTTGACTTTGGGCAGGCGAGCCATGCGAGAACCCAGGAAATCCATCTCCAGCTTGGCAAGTTCCCGGTACAAGGGGGTGCGGTCCAGTGGGTTTGCACCGGCCTCGTTGGGAAAGCGGAAACAACCGGGGTATTCGTTGAGTTGTCCCATCCGTCCGGCCAGCACGTGCGGAACCCCGTGCAGTCGGCAGATCATCAAGCGATGGCGATACAATCCGCACAATCCGTCATCGTTCAGAGGGCACATGGCCGAAGGCCGTTCGCCCTTGTTCAGGGAGTCCTGAGCGGCATGGACATAGTCCTGAGCACGGGTCATGTACTGCTCGCGCTTTTCAGCGGGCAGGTCATCCAGTCCCTTGAACAGAAAACTCCACTCTACATAAGTATGGTGCTGGAAATAGCTGGTGCAGCAGTTGTTCTCGCAGCCCTGACAGGTAAATCCCGTCTCGCCTACGGTGGTGTCGTAAGCCTGTTGCATGCGTGCGTACAGGGCTTCCAGGCGGCGGAATACGCCGGTGCGGTTGCGTTTCATGATTTATCCTGATGGGCAAGCCAATCCGCGATATGCCTGGCGCAATCCTCGGGGGACAGGCTGGCGGTGTCCAGCGTGAGGTCGGCGATCTGCTCGTAGAGCGGCTTGCGTTCGTTGTAGAGATCCTGGACGGTCTGCCCGTCGGCGATGGCAAGGCCACGTCCCTGGGCGCCGCCTACACGAGCACAGGTGGTCTCAACGCCGGGGTCGAGATGGACCAGAGGACCAAGTGTGTTCAGGCGCGCGATGGCTTCGGCTCCGTAGATGACGCTGCCGCCGGTGGAAATGACAGCACGCTTGGCAAAAATCTGCGTAACGATTTCCTCTTCGGTCCGAATAAAGCTCTCGCGACCGAGAGCATCGAAGATATCTTGCAAAGGGCGGCCAAAGAAGGACTCGAGAAGGTGGTCAGTATCCATGTGGGCCCATTGCAGATGCTCGGCCAGGGCCTTGCCCACAGTGGTCTTCCCTGCACCGGCCATGCCGATCAGGGTGACGCAACCTTCGTCTGTCTGTCTGGTGCTGAAAGCTACCATTTCGTTCTTCCTGTGTGGTCATTGAGCGGGGTGTGGGATGCCCTCCCCACCCGGCGTGGAATGCGGTAAAAAACAGGCCCTGTCAAGGCTTCCCAATCCGGCAGGCAGGGATTAGCATGGGGTCATGGACATTCGAATGACACCCTTGGAGGTGGCTCGGGCCCTGCAATCGGCCATGGAGCGGGGGCTGATGGGCAGCGAAGATACAAGTCTGATCATCTATGATCTCGACCGGCTGCGTTCGCGATTGCAGGAAGCCAGACAGGCATTTCCAGAGGGCACATTGCATGCCGTGGCGGTCAAGGCCAACCCCCTCCCTGCAGTGCTGCGGCGATTGGCCGACGAGCATCCCTGTATAGGGGCCGAAGCCGCATCCCTGCCCGAGTTGGAATTGGCCCTT
Organism: Desulfovibrio ferrophilus; assembly: GCF_003966735.1. NCBI lineage: Bacteria > Pseudomonadati > Thermodesulfobacteriota > Desulfovibrionia > Desulfovibrionales > Desulfovibrionaceae > Desulfovibrio > Desulfovibrio ferrophilus. The sequence goes on along the minus strand of NZ_AP017378.1, from coordinate 2,532,301 downwards.
GGGGCCGGTTTCGGGCCGGAGCGCATCCTGTTTGATTCCCCTGCCAAGACCCATGCCGAATTGCGCTTGGCTTTAGAACGCGGGATTGTCCTTAATGCCGACAATTTTCAGGAACTTGAGCGCATGGCCGGGCTGCTGGGGGGAGCGAGCATTGGTGCTGCGAAGCTCCACGGTGGGATTGGCTTGCGCGTCAACCCGCAGGTTGGGGCAGGGGCTATCGCCACGACCTCAGTGGCAGGTCAATATTCCAAATTCGGCGTCCCAGTGAGCGAGTGCCGTGATGAGATTCTGGCCGCTTTTGAGCGCTATTCATGGTTGACCGGGTTGCATTCTCATGTTGGTTCTCAGGGCTGTTCTCTGGAGCAACTCTGTGCCGGGGTGCGGACCCTGCTCGATCTGGCCGAGGAGATCAATTCGCGGTTGCCGGAGCGGATTCGTCTGCTGGACATCGGGGGGGGCTTACCCGCAACCTATAGGGATTCCGAACCCAAATCATCCCTGATGGACTACGCCCAGGCCTTGCGCCAAAGATGCCCGGAACTCTGGTCGGGGCGCTATCGCATTGCCACGGAATTCGGACGGGCCATCCATGCCAACGCGGCCTTTGCTGCTGCCCGCGTGGAATACGTGAAAACACAAGCCGGAGTGGTCACCGCTGTGACGCATCTTGGGGCGGATATGTTTCTGCGCAAATGCTACAACCCCGGCGATTGGCATCATGATGTGCTGGCTGTTGATGGTTCCGGGCAGATCAAGGCTGGCGAGGCCGTTGTGCAGACCATTGCCGGGCCCTTGTGCTTTCAAGGAGATCTGCCTGCCCGTGATGTGTCGCTGCCGCTTCTTGAGCAGGGAGATGCTGTCTGTTTTCGGGATGTGGGCGCTTACACCCTCTCCATGTGGTCCCGCTATAATTCGCGCCAGATGCCAGCGGTGCTGGGCATGACGCGTAGTGAAGAAGGCCCGCGCTTCACGATCCTGCGGGCACGGGAAAGCGTGGAACAGGTCCTGCGTTTTTGGGAATAATGTATTTTTCAGGATACTTTTCGAGCCCATGAAAAAAAGGGGAACTCCGTTTGGAGTTCCCCTTTTGATTTGTCGAGTCCGCATAGCGAAGCGCTAGCTGCGGTCATCCGCCTGGAGTCGTGTTGCTAGGCCCGCTGCTGCTGACGTCCTCCGCCGCGGCGATTGTCGTTTGCGGGGTAGATCAGCACGCGCTTGAGCGGTCCCTCACCCTTGGAACGGGTGGCGATGCTGGCATCGTCCTGCAAGGCCAGGTGGACCAGGCGGCGATGATAGGAAGACAGCGGCTTGGTGCTCTGCGTCCGGCCCTGATTCTTGGCCTTGTCAGCCAGATACAAAGCCAGCTTGCGCAGGTTGTCGTCCTGTTTGTCGCGGTAGTCGCCTGCATCCAGATGGACGCGGACCGAAGTCTGGAACTTGCGGGCGACGATGCGATTGGTAATGTATTGCAGAGCCGTGATGGTCTGGCCCTCGCGGCCAATGATCAGGCCGGAGTTGGGCTCGTCATCGATGAGGACCTTGAGGCGTCCGGACTCCTGGCTGAAGACCAGCTTGGTTTCGCCGACAATGGGCTCCAGCAGTTTGACCAGAACCTCGCGGACAGCGTCTTCGAGGGCTTGGGCGTCAGGAGGCGTTGCCGCAGGGCGGGGATCAACGTTCTGGGGGCGCCTAGTCGGTTCGGATTGAGTTTTGCGACGAGGCTCCGGTGCGGGATCGCGCCGCGGAGCTGTCTCCTTCTCTCGTTCGGGCCGAGGGGCACGTGCCGGAGCCGGTTTGTTCTCGCGACGGGGTTCGGGCTTTGCCTCGCGGCGTGGCTTCGGTTCGCTTGCGGGCCTAACCTCGGTGCGTGGTTTCGCTTCCTCACGCGGAGTCTGTTCGACCTGCGGCTTGGCTTCCTGTACCGAAGGCTCTTCACGACGTTTGGTCGCTGCGTCACGTTGCAGATCAGCAAAAGGCTGACGCTTCTCGCGGCGCTTGGCGCGAACCACAGCCTTCTTCTTGCCCATCAGGCCGAAGATACCTGCCGATCCGCCGGAGATGATCTCGATCTCTAGTTTCTCTCTGGAAAGGGCAAAGTGCGTGCACGCAGCTTCGATGGCGTCGTCTACGCCTTTGCCCGTGAATTCCTTGAACTCGCTCATCAGAACTCCTTGCAATGATACCAGGGGGAGCTACCGGTGCCAGCCTGCGCGACGCCGTTAGGCGTCGCGGGTCAGCATCCACTGCTGGGCGATAGACAGGACGTTGTTCACCATCCAGTACACAACCAGCCCCGAAGGGAAGTTCAGGAACAGGAAGGTGAAGATGACCGGCATGAACAGCATCACCTTGGCCTGGGTCGGGTCGCCGGGCGAAGGAGTCATTTTCTGCTGCAGGAACATGGATGCACCCATGATCAGCGGCGTGACGTAGAAGGGATCCTTGGCCGAAAGGTCGGCCAGCCAGACGATGTCAGTGAAGGGCACGTGGGCGATGAACGAGGCATGGCGAAGCTCAATGGCTCCAAGCAGTGCCTGGTACAGGCCGAAGAATACGGGGATCTGCATCATCATCGGCAGGCAGCCGCCAGCCGGGTTGACCTTGTAGGTCTTGTACAGCCGCATCATCTCTTCGTTCATCTTCTGGCGGTCATCTTTGTACTGCTCGCGGACTTTGGCCATGAGCGGCTGAATCTTCTTCATCTTGTTCATGGACTTGTAGCTCTTGTTGGAGAGCGGCCAGAACACGATCTTGATGATGACGGTCAGCAGGATGATGGCGACACCCCAGTTGCCGACCATGCCGTACAGGAAGTTCAGCAGTTGCAGCAAGGGCTTGGCCAGGACATCGAAGAACCCGTAGGTCACGATGCTTTCCAGGCCGTTGGGGGTGCCTGCAAGGAAGTTCTCGCTGATGGGACCCAAGTAGTAGTTGTTGCCAACGTTTACCTGAGTGCCCTGAGCCAGATCGATGTTTTCCTTATCCATCTGGATGCGGAACAGATCGCCGGCATATTTGGCGTGCATGGCCAGGTTGCCCGCTTCGGGGGCTACGGCCAGGACGAAATAGTTGGACTGGATAGCGCCCCAGCCCACGCCATCGAGGCGGGAGACTCCAGCACCCAGATCTTCGCGGTCATTCTCGTTGTCAGTGCCTTCGGCGTCGAGCCAGGAGACACGGGTCATGTTGTAACGATCGTCAGGGTGGGTCAGGGGCTTGCTGGCCAGGGTGAAGCCCAGGCGACCCGAGATGGGGGTCGTCGAGGTGTTGGTCAGGGCGATGTCTTCCTTGATCAGGTAGGAATCGGCCTTGAAAGTCAGGGTGCGCACAATGGCCAACCCGCCAAACACACCGGAGAAGGTGACGTTGGTCTCGTCACCTTCGGAAACGGTAACCCGGGTCTGCTCGGGCGCGGCCCACTGGCCGCTGCGCCAGGAGCCCTGACCATTCCAAAGGATACCCAGCAGGCCTTTGTCCATGGCGGCGGAGGACACCAGATTCACCTGGGGAGCACCGGGCTCAATGCTGGTCGTGTAATTCTTGAGTTCGAAGTCGGTCAGGATACCGCCTGCGGAATTGAGGACGGCCTTGAACAAAGGGGTCTCGACCACCACATCCTGGCCATCGACCGGAACGAAGGCGGGAGCCTCTTTGGGTTCCGCCGGAACGGATGCCGTTGCCGGGGAATTCTGCATGGTCGCAGCCTGCTCGGCAGGCGCCTGTGCGGGCTGGGGCTGGGGGGAAAAGAAATACGTCCAGCCCAGCAGGATCAGGGTGGAGAGGCCAATGGCGATCAACGTACGTTTTGTATTGTCATTATCCATTGTTCATACCTGTGTGGATGTTGGCTGTTGGGGACCCTGCGGCCGAGTCCGGTCTGGGAGGCACGGGATCGAGACCTCCCTTGCACAAGGGGTGGCAGCGCAGCAAGCGGCGCAGGGTAAGCCAGGACCCCTTGAGAGCACCGTGAACGGTGAGGGCTTCGATGGCGTATGACGAGCAAGTGGGGACGAACCGACACGATGGCGGGAATAAGGGAGAAATGGCGCGCTGATAGGCGCGAATGAGCAGACAGAGTGCGGTTCTCATGCTCTTATTGCCTGCGGGATTCAACCCGCGGTAGGGCCTGGTGCTTTTAATGATTTGGCCACCAGTGCCGAGAGTTCTTCCTGAACAAGTGCCATGCCCAATCGTTTGGCGTCCACATGGCGCTTGGGGACTACGACGTAGTCAATGGGAGCCGTCAGTTCGGCCCTGTGCAAGCGGAAGAACTCCCTCAGGAGGCGCTTGATGCGGTTGCGACGAACCGCTGACCCCAGTTTCTTGCTCACCGCCACCCCAAGACGCCAGGTCGCCTGTGGGGCGGTATTGGGGAGCGCGAATACAATGAAATGCCTGGAATGGAATTTCCTTCCCCGCTCATAGCAGGCAAGGAACCGGGGTCGTTTCAAAAGACGGTTATCTCGCGGAAAGCTTAAGCTGATAATCTCTTGCGTCCCTTTGCGCGCCTGCGACGCAGGATGGCGCGGCCGTTTTTGGTGCTGGAACGGACACGGAATCCGCAGGTCCTTTTTCTTCTGATTTTGCTGGGCTGATATGTTCTTTTCATTTGAACTCTCCTTGAGTGGCAAAGTAAACGGCAGTAATTAACCGTTGCCCGGCGCGAAGTCAACCCCGGAGGGTGCGCGCGGCCAGCGGGTTTTCATCGTTTCGTGGTGCGAAAAGGCTGAAAGGACGCGGTATCCCACGTTCCACGATCAGTCTCTTCGCGGCTGGTCTATGTGCACCAGCGCGGCTTGCTTGTCAAGCCTATCCTGTGTTCTGATTTTTCAAACCGGAGATTAGCCGCCAATGAGTTGCATGGCCATGCGAGGCAGGGAATTGGCCTGGGCCAGCATGGCGACAGCGGCCTGGGACATGATCTGGGCACGCACGAATTGTGTCATCTCCAGGGCCACATCCACATCCGAAATGCGTGATTCCGAGGCCTGGAGGTTTTCCGCCATGATCTCCAGGTTGGTTACGGCATAGAGCCTGTTTTCCAGTGCGCCGAGGTTGGCTCGGATCTTGTCCTTGGAGACGATGGCGTTCTTGATGGCATCCAGGGCGAACTGGGCAGCGGACTGGGTGGAGATGGAGAACCCGGCACCCGCAGCGGATTGGTTGCCCACGCCCAGAGCCGAGGCCGTGGCGTTGTTTATAGAGATGTAATAGTAGTCTTCGGAGCAATCGTTACCCGAGCCGAAGTGCACTTTGAGCGGTCCGGTTGGGACGAGAGCCGAGCCAACGTGGGCGGAATTTTCGCCCGAAAGGTTGCCATTGAGCAGGTGGATGCCGTTGAAGTCCGTGGCGTTGGCGATTCTGGTGATTTCAGAGGCCATGGCCTGATACTCGGAATCGATGATCAGGCGTTGGTCTGAGTTGTAGGTTCCGGTGGCGGCCTGTTCGGCCAGCTCTTTCATGCGAATCAATTTTTCATCGATGACCTGGGCTGCGCCGTCTGCGGTCTGGATGAGGGAAATGGCGTCGTTGACGTTGCGGGCACCCTGATGCATGGCGGCGATTTCGGAGCGCATCAATTCGCGAATGGCGAGGCCTGCTGCGTCGTCCGCAGCGCTGGTGACGCGCAGCCCCGAAGACAGGCGGCTGACCGATGAGGCCAGCATGGAAAAGGCCGATCCCATATTTCGGGCGGCGTTTATGGCCATGAGGTTGTTGTTGATAACCAATGACATGTTTGCCCCATGTTGAATCGGATTGAGTGGCACGCCAGACGGTGGAAACAAAAATCCGTTACCAACTTTCCTATCGTCCATAACCAGGAAAACTTAAGGGGTGGCAGGCTTTTTCTGGAATTGAATGAATTTTTTGCAGAAGGTGGCAAGCGAGGCGTGCATGGACGACCTTGACCCCAGGCCTGCGGCTTGGCACTTGTGGCTGAAGAAACCAAAGGGAGATCGACAGATGGATAAGCCCCTTGATGCGTTCCACGAAGGAAGGCTGAATCAATTGAAAAAGGCCCTGGCCCGTAATAATTTCGAGCCATATATCGTGTCTGGTGCTGGAGCTGCGCGAACGCTGGTGGTTGACGAGTTGCTGCCCAGGATGATGCAGGACGAGCACGTCAAGTCAGCCTCCTTTGGCGGCTCCATGACCTTGGTGCACTCGGGCATTTACGAAGGGGTCAAGGCTGTGCCCGAGCTGGAGGTGCTGGATACCTATGACACCTCAGTGCCGCGTTTCGAGGTGCTCAATATACGGCGCAAGGCATTGCTTTCCGATGTGTTCCTGACCGGCACCAATGCCATTACCGAGGACGGTCGACTGGTGAATCTGGATGGCACGGGCAATCGTGTGGCTGCTCTGGCCTTTGGTCCGAGGTTTGTCATTGTGGTGGTAGGCCGCAACAAGATCGTTCCGAATCTGGACGCAGCCTTTGCTCGGATCAAGGACCACGCCGCTCCTGTGAATAGCATGCGCCTGGACCGCAAGACTCCGTGCGTCAAGACCCTGCGCTGTGAGAATTGCACCAGCCCGGAGCGTATTTGCAATACTTGGGCGATTACCGAGAAGTCGTGGCCTAAGAATCGCATCAAGGTGATCCTAATCGACCAGGAACTCGGCTTTTAAAGGCGGCTGAAAAGGGGCCGTCTGCGGTGTCACTGTGAAATAATCGAACTCTTGCGTATGTTCAGATACGCGTCGATCTCGATTCTTTCTTGCTCCTGACATCCGCTCCCTTTTGAGCCACCTTTGAAGAATGAGTTGGAATTGGATTATTGAGCGCCTTCAGAATCTGAAAGGGCTGCTTGGAGTGCAACATCCCGGCTTGCAAGCGGCTCAAAAATGGGCGAGTTCGAGGCGTGAGGATCAATGCGGGCCGACGCGTACACGATCAGTACGCGAGAATTGCATCGATCCGAAACACCGAAGCAACCGTGCGTTTTTCATCCGCTTGGACCAAGGAAGAATATGAATTTTATGACACCCAGTTGGGATCTGGCCCTATTCGAATTCGCCAATGGCGTGTTCAGAAATGGCCTGTTCGATTGGCTGATGCCGCTCATTTCATCGGCCGTGTTCCTGTGGTTGATTGTGCTGGGTGGATTGGCGCTGGGTGCGCGGCGTTACGGCAAGGCTCAGTTGGCGGGCCTGCTCATTCTGGCCCTGGCCGTAGGCGCGGCTGATGGCGGAACGAATCTGGTCAAGAAGGCCACCGGTCGGGTCCGACCCCTGAATGCCCTGGCTCAGACCCATTTCGTGGAGGATGGGCAGTGGCAGCAGCGCCCCGCAGATTTTGTACAGACCAAGGTGCACGGCAATTCCTATCCATCGGCCCATGCGGCCAATGCCATGGCTGCCGCCGTACTCATCTGGCTGCTCTGGCCTGGGACCCGGCGTTATGTCTGGGCGATGCCTCTGCTGGTGGGCTGGTCGCGACTGTATCTGGGCAAGCATTATCCCACGGACGTGCTCATGGGCTGGCTGTTCGGGATTGGTGCGGCCTTGGCGGTCTGGATTGTGCTCAAACTGGTCCGTGGCGGGAGGCCCTTGGGGCTGCCCGGCGGCTAGGTCGGGGCAAGAGAACCCCGGACGAGTAGGGTGCAGCGCAATTTATCTTGTGACTCGGGGCCAGTGCAATTGCATGGGCATAAGAGTGGTCTGGTGGCGTGTGGCTTGGCCCCTGATGCGTAATGGTGGGGCTGAAATGAGAGTCGGGGAACTAGTCCCCGTTGATCACGCTGCCCGCCCGCTTCTTGCGATAGAGCACAAATCCCCACCAGGTGGAGATGCCGAACAGGATGACGGCCAGGGTGACTCGCCAGGCGAAATCGACCTTGAAGCCACTGCCCAACAGGGCGAAGATCAGGGTCTGGGGGATGAAGCCGATGGTCGATCCGGCCAGGAATGGCAAGGCTCCAACAGAGCTGACTCCTGCCACGAGATTGGTCAGGATGTTGCTGCCCACGGGCATGAAACGGATGATCAGGGTCATGGAAAACGGATTGTTCCGCAGGAATTTGTCGACCTTTCCGATCTTGCCGCCGAAGCGCTCGGTTACGGTGCGCCGGCCCAAGAACCGGGCAAAGCAGAAGGCCAGGGCGCAGCCCAGAGCCGTGCCGATGGTCCCCGCAAGGGTTCCACCTATGAATCCGTATGCATATCCCGCAAGGAAGCTGATGATCTGCCGGGGCAGGCCAATGCCCGTGAACAGGCCCGCCATGCCGATGAACAGTGCCCAGCCTGCCAGCCCCTGCCCGCGGATATGGGCGTCGATCCAGCGTTCGTTCAGGGCTTCATCCAGACCCGCCATGCGCAAGGCAAGACCCACGCCCACCAGTGTGGCGAGCATGATTGATCCTTTCAGATAGGTACGGGCCTGTTTGCGATCCATGCGGCGTCTGTCCGTTGGTGTTTGCTGTGGGCGCAGGGTAGCTCAGGGTGAGCGAAGAGGGAAGGCCGGGATTACTTCTGGTCTTCGATGTCGTAATCGATGGCCCGGTCCAGCAACCAGCGCACGCCAATCAGGTCGTAGAGGCCAGCCTTCAAGCGGTCCCAAGTGCCGTATTTGCTTTCGCCGTGCATGCGGTGGCGGTGATTGACCGGAGTCTCCATCACCTTGGCCTTCTGCATCTTCATCAACGTGGGCAGATAACGGTGCATGTTCTTGAACATGGGCATCCGGCGGGCCATCTCGGTGCGCATGACCTTCAGCGAACAGCCAGTGTCGTGCACGGTCTCGCGGGTCCACCAGTTGCGGGCGGCGTTGCCGATGCGCGAGGACAGGCGTTTGACGGCGGTATCCTTGCGGGTGGTGCGCCAGCCAATGACCATGTCAGCTCCCTCGGCATCGTACATGGCGAGCATGGACGGGATGTCGGCGGGGTCGTTTTGGAGGTCGGCGTCCAGGGTGACGACGACGTCCCCCGTGGCATGCTGGAATCCTGCGGCGAATCCTGCGGATTGGCCCCGGTTTTCCCTGAAGGACAGATAGCGCACGTGCTCGTCCTTGGCGGCGAGGTCGCGGATGACGGCCAGGGAGTTATCCGTGCTGGCGTCGTTGATATAGATCACTTCCCAACTGGGCTTGATTCCCGTCAGGGCAGTGCTGATTTCCTTATGCAGGACCGGTAGGTTGGCTTCCTCGTTGAAAACGGGGATCACCAGCGATATGGACTTTATGTTTGGCATGACCGGGAGAGGAATACGGGAATCAAAAATAATTGTAAATAGGGTTTGACAATGGCGAGCCCGGATGTTTATAAGCCCTTTCTCGACAGCGTTGCGGGGTGGAGCAGTACGGTAGCTCGTCGGGCTCATAACCCGAAGGCCGCAGGTTCAAATCCTGTCCCCGCTACCAAAATTTTCAGGGCTTGCAGTGAATAAACTGTAGGCCCTTTCTTAACAGAATAGTGTTGCGGGGTGGAGCAGTACGGTAGCTCGTCGGGCTCATAACCCGAAGGCCGCAGGTTCAAATCCTGTCCCCGCTACCAAATGAAGTTCAAGGGCTTACGATGAGAATCGTAGGCCCTTTTTTTATTCAACGTTGTCGATGGAGTCGTGTCTGATTGAGGTCTTGGCATGAGGGAACACCTTGCTCCTCCTTCTTTTGCGGGGGGCGCAGATGAGCATGTGGTTCATGGTGCGAGGCTATTTCAACCGGCTGGTCTCCTCCAGTTCCATGTATCGGACAACGGCTTCACTCACCGTGTCTTTACGCGAAAAAGAGATGCTTGTTCCTGAACTACGGCAGGCAAGAGCCGCTTTGGGGCCACAATTGCCTGAGAGTACAGCCTTTACGCCCATGGACTCCAGCATACGGGCAACCTTCACGCCGCAGCCTTCCTTATCATCTCGATGAGGATTTTGGATGGCTTCAATGAGAGTTTTTCCGTCCTCCACGATGACGAACCAATCGGCACGCCCCAGGACTGGTTCCACATGGCTCTCCATTTTCGGCCCATCAGCAGCAACAGCGATACACATCTTGCACCTCTTTGAAATGTACCTTCAAAATCAATGCCGGTATGAGTTGTCCATTAAATCATGAGTTTACAGGTGGAGCTTTCCTGGTAGGGACGCAGGATTCGCCTGTTTTGAATGGAGAGGGCGTGATTTGATGACGTTGGGCTGGTCTCAGGTGTTGCGGCCTTTTTCAGTCAAGAAAAAATTTGTCCAGCTGTCCCGAGAGCATCTTTCGTCGTCGCTGCGCCTCGGCCGGGTCGGCCATGATCATGTCCAGCTGACGGGTGTGGATGATCAGGTAGCCCAAGGCCCGAAGGCGTCGTACCATGGATGCGCGGTCGAAGCCTTCCATCCTGGCAGACAGGGCGTCCCCACGCAGCTTGACCCGGAAGTCCCTTTCCTGAAGCAGATCCGCAATCAGTTTCGTGCGCAGGATTCTGCGCCTCCGCCCCGCCGCGCCACCCTGGAATTGGAATTCGGCATAGTTGTCGGATTCCTGCTCGCCCACCAGGGCTTCCACTCCGCAAAAATGGAAGCCGAACCGGGATTGGAGGCTGACGAAATTTCTGGTGACCATGAAATAGTTCCGCTGGGCGTAGTGGGACGCCAGAGCAGGCTCCAGAGCCGGATTGGCCGTGGCCTCGAACATCACGGATAGTAATCCCCTGGCGTTGACGGGCGGTGGCCCTTCCCAAGGGACGGCATTTATTCCCTCCCACAGGGCCAACATGGGGATAGAGGCGATGTTCTCCAGCCGGATGAACCGTTCGTCCTCGTCTTTCAAATAGCCATCGTCCAGGTTGAGCACCCAGAATTGCTTGGCTCCGTCGTGGTACAGTTGCTTGGCCGATGTGCGGGGTGACTGCCTGTCCTGCCCGAATGAGAACATCTCGCGCACGGATTTCTCGTGGCAGAAGCGTACGAGATCGTGCAGGCTCTCACAGTTTCTGGGCCGAAATTCAGGTGAGTCCGGGTCCAGCAGGTGCAGGGGCAGAATATGCCTCGCTGCGCCCCTGAGCGAGGCGTGTACAGGGCTGTTTCGGATGGTCTCTGCGCTGCGGGGGCCACATCCATGTAGGCCTTCAATCCGCCCCTGATAGACCTTGCGGGTGTTGGCATCGAGGGTGATTGTTGCTCCCGGTTCCAGTGAACCGTATGCCCCTTTGAGCCCGAACAGGGCGGGGACATCAAATTCCCGAGCAACATTGGCGAGGTGTCCTGCCGCGCTGCCCATCTCCGAGATCACTCCACGTGCCCGGTGCATCAGAGGTGCCCATGAGGGCAGAGCCTGCCGGATCAACAGGATATCACCTTCCGGGAACAGCAGCAGATCGGCCTGGGAACGGGCACGGAAGACCTTGCCGCAGGTTGAGCCGGGGGAGGCCGTGTTGCCTCCGGACAACAGCACGTGGCCCAGAGGTGCTGCGTCGTCCTGTTCCGCCGCCTGCCACAGATCCTGAATCGGGGCGAGTGGTCGCAAAAGAGTGCGTGTCTGGAGCAGAATGATGTTGCCCTTTGCATCCAGAGCCCATTCGATGTCCTGCGGGGAACCGAAATGCTCATCCAGTCTCAGGGCCAGTGCGGCGATTGCTTTGGCTTTGCTGTTGGTCAGTGATGGCTTGTCGCAACGTGAGGATTCCACCTCCTGGCTACAGGTGCCTTCATCCGGGCGGCAGGCGAACAACGTGTCCTTGTGGGCGATGGTTCTGTCCAGCATGGTCGGAGGATTGCACCGATCAAAGCGGAACAGGTCCGCATCGGCGGAACCGTCCACAACAGTCTTGGGCAGACCCCAGGTCGAATGCACCGAGACGTTTAAATCCAGAGGGTCCATGGCGCCCGAGGAATAGGCAACACCTCCTGCCGTGGCATCGACCATGCGCATCACTCCGACGCACATGGCGGCATCCTCGTCACGAATGCCCTTTCTCCAGCGGTAGCTCATGGCCTGGCGGCCATACTTGGAGGCCACCACCACTTTATAGACCAGCAGTGCTTCGTCACGGCTGACATTGAGTTTTGTTTTGTATTGTCCGGCAAAGGCGGCTTCGGCCAAGTCCTCGCCAAGGCCACTGGAACGCATGGCCACACGCAGCCGTTGACCATCATCCAGGCTGTCCATGCCGTCCATGATGGCTGCGGCAACATCATCGGGCAGGGGGGACTCGATGATCAGTTGTTGAAGGGAGGAGGCCAACTGGAACAGGACTTCCTCGTTTTCCTTGGCTCCATTCAGGTTGGCTGTACGTATTCGCTGTCGAATTTCCTGCTTCAAGCCACGGTGGGACATGAACCTGCGATAGGATTCGGCGCTGATGACAAAGCCTTGCGGGATGTCGATGCCAGGCATGGCCCCGGCTTCTCCGAGGTAAGCCATCTTTGGGCCCACGAAATCTGCCAGTTCTCTACTGATTTCGGCGAGGTTTACCGTCAGAGGGCCTGTTTTCGGGGGCTGTCGGGGTTCGATATGTGGAGAGATATTGGCCTGGATGGTCTGAAATCTGGTCTGAAGGTTGTCGTAGCGGCCTGGGGCAAGGGACATCAGGTCTGCGACAATTCGTGAGGTGGATTCCGTAGCACGGGTGGCGAGCTGGCGGACGAAAGGCATATCGAAGAGGGCTTCACCGCGCAGTGCTTCCTCGATATCCATCATGCATTCGTGCGCCTCACGGTCGTGACGCAGGAGTTGTCGGAAGTGGTGGTAGCGAGATTGGAATTCGGCTCGCAACCTCTCTTCATCCACGGCGTTTGTCGTGCTGCGTCCGAAGATGCGTCGAAAAAAATTGATCATGGCAAGCCTGTTTGGACGTCGGTTTGACGGGGCGGGCATCGCCCGCCCCGTGTTCCGTCGTGCGTGCCACGGCGGATGCGCTTCTGATTGCTACATTTCCTTCTTGGCTCCGGCCTTCATGACCAGACCCACTCCCTCAAACAGGAAGAAGATGGAGTATCCCCACCAGAGGGTGTAGACGACATAGAAGACCAGAGAGAAAACAAGCATCCCCATCTTGCTGGATGCGCTCTCCGGTTCGACCTTGTAATAGTTGTAGCCGACTTCCACTCCCTTTGCCACGACTGTGGCCGTGAACTTGGCCTCCTTGAACTGCTTCTTGGCCTTGAGGCTCTTGTCCATACTCTGGAAGAGCTTCCACCAGACATACATGGCTTCCTTTTCCGGCATGCCATACCGGCTGGTGAGGTCTGCGCCGTTGTTGTTGAACATGAGCTTGGAATCATCAAGGGCTGCCCCGAGGATGGCTCCAAGGTTCTCCTGGATGCGGAGTCCCGAACCATCCAGAGTGGCGCTCAGATTGTTGGCAGAGAGCAGCCGCATTGCCCTTTCGGCAAAGGCCGCTTCCTTGGCGAGCACAATCAAATCGACTCTGGTGCTGTCAAAGGCCTTGGCCTGGTCCTTGAGCATCGGGATATAGTTGGTCGACCCCTTGGAGATGGAGTTGAACATCTTGTCCGAGGCTTCGAAGGCGTTCTGTCCGTTTCCGAAGTTCGGAGTGAACATATAGGCAAATACGGCCAGGAACCCCACTGCCATCGCGAGGCCCAGGTTGAAGTGCTTCTTGTCTTTGACTAGCATGATTAGTCCTCCCTCAGTTGACCGATCTTGGTGATGAACGTTCCGATGACCCAGACTCCGAAGATGCCCACCACCACAAAGAAGCTCCAGTTGCCGATGCTGGTGAGGAGCCCCGTGGTGTCACTGGACAATGACAGGTACTGCATCTCGGTCAGCTTGCCGGGCAGGGCAAACAGTCGGTTGATGAAACCGGCCAGGATGGCGGTGGCGTAGAAGCCACGGATGTAGATACCCTTGACCAGCTTGGTGGTCAGTGCGCCGACCTGGATACCCAGCAGCGAACCGAGCAGCATGCCCATGGCCAGGGTGTAGAAAATGAAGCCATAAATGGCGTACTGGGTGATGGAGGCATAACCTGCGGTGAAGATGATCTGCAGGATGTCGGTACCCACGGTGGTGAAGGACGAAACGCCCAGCACATAGACAAACACGGGGAAGGTCACGAATCCGCCACCCACGCCCATGATGGCGGCCAGGAAGCCCACCAGTGCGCCGGACAGGGCCACGAACAGGGCGGAGATCTTCTTGCCACCGGGGACCAGATCTTCGTCAAAGGTGATCATGGGAGGGATATTGGTGGCCTGGAGCTTGGCAGGCAGGCCAAGCTCGCCGGAGGGGGCGGAGCCGTGGGCGTCGCCGTCGGAGTCCTTGCCCCTGAGCTTCAGGAAGTCCACCATGGCATAGATGCCCAGGAATCCGAGCAGCACCACGTAGATGACGCTGATGAACGTATCGGACAGCACCGGGTTGATGTCGTACAGGGCCCGGTTGATCAACCCCCCGCCCGTGACTCCGACAATGGAGCCCACCAGGAATGCCACGGCCAGCCCCACGGAGACGTTGCCCAACTTCTTGTGAACAGCGGTGCCCATGATGGCCTTGGCGAAAATATGGAACAGGTCCGTTCCCACCGCAAGGATACCCTTGATACCTGCACTCATCAGTGCAGGGGTGATGATGAATCCACCACCTGCGCCGATACAGCCTGTAATCAGTCCGGCACAGAGGCCGATGACGATGGAAACCAGGAAGACTTCAGGGGTGTAGAACGCCGGAGTGTAGGCCTTCTTACCGCCCAGGATCTCGGGCAGTCCGCCAATGTCCCCAGCCATGGCCACGGAGAATATGATTGCCGGAAGAGCCAGGCACAGCACCAGGATCATCCGTTTTCTGCTGTGCAGAATACTCATGGAAACCTCATAGTCCCATCGTGCGTGGGCCTTGGCTCCTTCCATGAGAAAGTTGAATAACGTTCGCATTGCTTCGTCTCCTTGTGAAGATGTTGTCTCGTTGTGCCGTTGGTGTCGGGCCATGTTCGGTTGCCGGCGCTCACCGGTCAGGGAAGCACGGAGTTGACCTTGAACCGTGGCTCAGGCCCTGGTACTCCCCGCTGTGCGTCCCGCTGGCACCGAATGAGCGGGGGGCCAGGATTAATCCCCTCGTCTCAGGACTATGAGTTGAGCTTCGGCCTCATTGATTCGGGCTTCGGCCTTTTCCTTGTGTGCGTTTGCCTCGCCGATCTTCTGCATCAGGTCGTCCATCTCGCAGGGCTTGAGCAGGTAGTCGAAAGCACCTTCTCTCATCCCGTCGATGGCTGTTTCCACGGTGCCATGGCCGGTGAGCATGATCACTTCCACCAGGGGGTGATTGGCCTTGATTCGCTTCAGGGTTTCGACGCCGTCCAGACCGGGCATCTTGACGTCCAGAATGACCACATCGATGTTGTCCTCGCTGACCAGCAGGTCCAGTCCCTCTTGTCCGGAATAGGACTTGAGGACTTTGGCTCCTCGCTTGTCCAGACGCTTGGCCAGTGTCTCCACGAAAGCGTGCTCATCATCGATGAGTAGGACTCTGGTCATGACGTACCTCCATTGTTCATGTTCTTACAGTCACTGCATTGCTGGGCCGTTTCGCTGCAGTTGTCGTCGCCAGTTCCCAGGCTCCCAGCACGGGGTTCCTGAGGAAGAATTACGGTGAAAGTCGTGCCCTTGTTCACGGTGCTCTTGACTGTGATGTCACCACCCATCTTGGTCACGATGCCGTAGCAGATGGACAGTCCGAGACCTGTGCCCTTGCCCACGGGCTTGGTGGTGTAGAAGGGGTCGAAGATTCGGGCCAGATTGGCCTGTGGAATGCCATGGCCGGTGTCCTTGACCACCACATGAACAGTGCTGTCGATGGCCTTGGAACTGAGATCCAACTGCCCGCCGTCCTTGCTCATGGCGTCCAGGGCATTGTTGATGAGGTTCAGCAGAACCTGCTGAATCTCCGAGGGAGAGGCACAGATACCCGGCAGGTCGGATTGCAGGTTGGTGACGATTTGGACATTGGCGTACCGGGCGCGTTGACCGGAGAGGGCGGTCATTTCTTCGATCAGTTCGTTCAGATCAACGGCCTTCAGGGTGGCGTCGGTCTTGCGGGCAAAGCTCAGGAGCTTGTGGGTGATTTCCTTGCATCGTGCGCCTTGCGTCTTGATCTGCACCAGGGATTGTCCGATTTCGGTGCGGTCGGCTTCGCTGAGGGGGACATCATCGGACAGGATGTCTGATATCCATCCGCCTTCTTCGACCATGATGGCCACGGGATTGTTGATTTCATGGGCAATTCCGGCGGCCAGTTCACCCACTGAAGCCAGCTTGCCGGCCTCGATGAACTGCTCGTTGAGCATTTCTTTTTCTTCGTCAGCCTGGCGCACGCGCCCCACCACTCGGTGCGAGCGCCATACGGCCACCACGATAATGGCCACACCGCCCAGCAGGAACACCACAAGGCCGAGGTTGCGGGTGTGGTACAGGCTTTCCAGGGCGTCGTCCGCGTCCTGGCGATAGACCAGGGTCCATTCTCCGCCCTTGAGCGGCGTGGTCACAATGATCACATCACGTTCCACAGCTGGCGGGCGGATAATGCTGACGTTGACGTTTCTGGCTGGTTTGATTTCCTCGCTGACGTCCTTTTGCGTTGTCTGCGTTGCGATGAGATCGAGGATGGCTGGAATTTCATTTTGGACATTGACTCTGGGCTTGGTTTGAAATTCACCCTTGTTACTGATGATGAATCCCAGCCCCGTGCGGCCGATGCGGATGTTTTCCACCAACTGGTTGAAAGCCACGAAATCGATGGTTGCCCGCAGGACCCAATCCCGCTCGCCGGACTCCATGCGAACGGCCACGATGAAATGCGGAACACCCCTGAGCCCCAGAAAGACATCACTGATATGGACCTTGCGGCGCATGACTTCCTTGAACCATTGGGCGTTTGAATAGTCGGCTTTCCCCAGTCGGAAGGGGCCTGCATAGGCTTCTTGAATACCATCGCTACGGATCAGCCCCAGGTCCACGAACATGCCCTGGTGATAGCCTTGCAGTGCGGACAGCAACCCTTGCAGTTCCTTGGGATCACGCAGTCGGGTGAAGGAGAAGGAATTGGCCAGAACGCGGATTTCGGCTTGGCGTTCGTTGAGGAAGCTGTCGATGTTCTGCTTGTGCTTTTCAACGACTTCTTCCAGATGGTCGATGACCTTGTTGCGGTATGAGGTGTGAAATTCATAGCCTACGATGCCCGAGATGAGGATCAGGGGCGTGAACGAAACCAGCACCACGGACAGGACCATGGTTCTGGTGAGTTGCTTGTAATAGGCTTCGTCAAACATTGTCTGTTCCCGGTTTGGGGTGGCTCAGGTCCGGTGTCGCCTCTTGCGTGGTTGCGGTCTCATTCAAAAGATTCCGCAGCACGCGTTTGAGTTTGTCCAGGTCGCCGGTTTTCTCCACGCAGGCTGCGACGGTGGAGATTCCTGCCGGGAGGGTGGAGCAGTCCACGTCTTCCAGAGCATGGAGCACCACCTTGGCCTGGCCCGGGTCGATTCTTGTGCAGTGTCGGATGCCACAGAATTCGGGGTCCAGTACGAGGAGATGAACGACTTGGGAGGACCCCAGTATTTCCAGTAGATGTGCGCCGTTCTTGGCCTCGGTCACGCGGTAGCCTTCCCGAAGCAGTTCCCGGAACAGCAATTCGCGCACGTGGGAATTGCGGTCCGTGATGACGATGTGAAAATCCGATGCGCACATACAAAAACCCCCATTGTCTCCGCTGGGGTAAGGGCAATGCGCATGCCAAAAGGCTGGCGACGCAATATGCTGAAATATCAGGTGTATTTTTAAGAAGAGAAGGCGAAGGAAGAGTATAGGTGTCAGGAATTTTTACGATTTGTCAAAGCAGGAGAGATTGCCCCTTCGGGCAGGTGGGATGCCGGGAGTCGTATTGTCCTCCCCCGGAGAGGGGGAGTTGAAAGTGATCAGTCGCTAGATCCATTGTGAGAAACGGAGGTCCCAACCTTCAGACCGTATTTTTCAATGCGGGCGATGAGAGTGGGTCTGGATATTCCCAGCAGTTTGGCGGCCTGGGTGCGGTTGCCTCCGGTTCGCGTCAAGGCCTCGGCAATGATACGGGTTCCGATTTCGTCCATGAGAGTGTCAAACAGGTTGTCGTTTCCTTGCGCATTCATGGCCTGGTGCACCCAGTTTTGCAGAGGATCACCTTTGATGGTTGGTGGAGCAGCGCGGCGCAAAGCGCTTTCACGGCTTTCCAGCGCCCGGTCGACATCGTCCCGATTCAGAGGAGCCCCCCGGCTGAAGATCAAGGCGTTCTTCAATGCATTGGATAGTTCCCGCACATTGCCGGGCCAGGAATGGCTTGTGAGTCGTGCCAGTCCATCGGTTGTCAGCCCCGGATTTTCGCTGTCCATGTCTCGGGCGAAGCGGGCCAGGAAATAGTCTGTCAGCAGGGGGATGTCCTCCACCCGCTCCCTGAGCGGGGGCAGGTGCAGAGTGACGACCTTGAGCCTGTAGTACAGATCTTCCCTGAACCTGCCGTCGGCAACGGCTGCTTCGAGATCGCGATTGGTGGCGGCGATGATGCGTACGTCCACGGGAACGGGGTGCCCGCTGCCGAGTCGCTCGATCTTTTTTTCCTGAAGCAGGCGCAGGATCTTGGCCTGGATGGAAACGGGCATGTCGCCGATCTCGTCTAGCAGGATGGTGCCTCTGTGGGCCTGTTCGATCTTGCCGACTCGACGGCTGGAGGCTCCGGTAAAGGCCCCCTTTTCGTAGCCGAAGAGTTCGCTTTCCAGCAGGGTCTCGGGGATGGCCACGCAGTTGATGACCAAAAAAGGCTGCTCCGCTCTTAAGCTATGCTGATACACGGCCCTGGAGACCAGTTCCTTGCCGGTACCGGATTCGCCCCGGATCATGACCGTGGCGTCGGTCGGGGCTACTCGCCCGATGGCCTTGTAGACCTCCTGCATGACCTGGCTGCGGCCAATGAGTGCATCGCTGGAGGCGGATTCCGGGCGAGCGTCAACCTCTACCCGCGAGCGGGTGAAGCGCCCTGCTTTCAGGGCTTCGCCGATGAGCTTGAGTACGGCCGGGATTTCAAAGGGCTTCAGAATGTAGTCGAAGGCTCCCAGCTTGGTGGCCTCGATGGCTGTTTCGGTTGTGCCGTATGCCGTCATGATGATCACGGGCAGATGAGGATCCATGCCGCGCATGGCCGCGAAGGTTTCAAGGCCGTTCATGCCGGGCAGGCGCACGTCCATAATGACCAGATCAGGGCTTTCGGCTTTGACCTCCTCCAATCCGGCTTCCCCGGAGGCGGCGACGCGGATGGAGTGCCCCTCGGTCATCAGGAGTTTGTCGAAACTCTGTCGGAGCTGGGCGTCGTCATCAACGATCAGGATTGAAGCCATGAGTCCTCCTCCGTGCAGGGCAGCCCGATGACAAATGTTGCACCTTGACCCTCGGTGGAGTGTACATGCAGCCAGCCGCCATGTTCAACCACAATGCGTCGGGCAATGCTCAGCCCCAGTCCCGTGCCTTCCTCCTTGGTGCTGAAGAAGGGCTGGAAGATCTCGGCTTGAAGGTCTTCGGAAATCCCCGGGCCGGTGTCGCTGATGCGGATCAGGGCCACGCGCCCCCGTGGCTCGATGATGCCTTCTTCTTCCCGGATGTTGATTTTGCCGCCTCCAGCCATGGCGTCGCAGGCATTGAGCAGGAGATTGACCAGGACTTCCTTGAGCTGATCGCCATCCACGGCAAGGATGGGTAGCCGTCTGTTGCGAACGACCTTTATTTCGACGCCATGGGATTCCAGCCTGTGGCGAAGCAGCTGCAGAGCTGTGTCCACTACCTCTGACGGACTCACGGGTTGGACCTTGAGCTTTGGGGGTCTGGCGAACTCCAGAAAGTTCTTCACGATGGTGTCGATATGGCGGATTTCTTCGGAGATGACTTCGAAGTCTTCTTTTTGCACGGAGTCCAGACGCAGGGTTCGCTCCAGGGAAAACAGGCGCATTTTGACCGATGTCAGAGGATTGCGGATGGAATGAGCCACACCAGCCGCCAGCTTGCCCACCATGGCCAGTTTTTCGGACTGGAGCAGATGCTCCCGGCTTTCTTCCAGTTTGCTCTTGGCCTTGTCCACGTCCGTAATCAGGTGGTGAACCCTTTGGCGCAAGGCTTCGACTTCGTCTCCTACGCCGTTGACCTTGGATTTTTCCTGAGTTTCCATGGCCAGTTGGCGGATGGGGCCCAGGACCTGCTTGAGTAGGATAAGGACCAGAAGCACCCCGAAGAGGACCGAGCCTGGGAGGGCCACTCCTGCCATGACGGCCACCAGATCGGCCTTTTCCTTGTATTTTTCACTTTCCCTGGTCAGGAGCTCCTCGTGCAACGTCTTGTAGGCCTTGCACAGATTGTAAAGACTCAGAAATTCCTTGCGGACCTCCCAGTGCAGGTTGGCTCCCGCATCGCGTTGTCCTTTCTTGTACAGGTCCAGTACACGGTCGCGATTGACCACATAGCGTAGATAGTGTGACTCTATATTGCTCAGGATTTCAAGGGCTTCCATTTCCATAGGGGAGCGCCTGGCCTTCTTGATCCATTCTTCGAATCGCTGATGATGAAATTCCAGACGTTCAAGCCAGGCGGGGTCGTCATTCAAAAAATAGTAGGTGGCGAAGCCTTTTTGCATCACCAGGGCGGATTCCAGGCCTTGGGCGGCGGTCAGGGCCTGAATTTCGGAGTCCACAAGCGTGGTGTACAGGTCACGGGTTCGATAGGAGTACCAGAAAGTTACGCTGGCACCGATGATATTGATGGCCACCAGCCCCAGAAGCAGGAAATAGATGCGCCCTCTGAGGCTGGGTTTGAACAGACGAGCCAGTGTGCTTGTATCCATCAGTGATTCCTTTTGATTTCGTATCGCTTCGGGTATCGACGAAACGTATCTTTGCGTGATGCTGAGGACAACATGGATGGAAGTAAAGGAAAAATACAGGATTCCTCATCTTCCGTCGATCATGCCTTGCTGCTCCGTTAAGTGAGGAAAGGGACGCTGTATCTCACTGCTAACCTACATTACAGGTGCAAGATTCAGAGATACAGGACTGAAAACAGGTTGTGTCACGGCTTCGGGGCGTGCTACCGGTGGAAAAATTCAGGTAATCGAAAGGACGGTATCTCATGTCTGACACTCCCATCCGACTCCTGCTGGTTGACGACGAGGCTGGCTTTGTCGACGTCTTGTACAAGCGCTTGACTCGGCGCGGGCTGGAAGTGGTCACGGCCCTTTCGGGGGAATCAGCCATTCAGGCCCTGCGCAAACAGGATTTCGATGTCTGTGTGCTTGATCTGAAGATGGAGGATATGGACGGCATTGAGGTGCTCAAGATCTTCAAGAAGATGGCCCCTGAACTGCCGATTATTTTTCTCACTGGGCATGGTTCGGAACAGGCCGCCATCGAGGGGATGCGCTTTGGAGCGAAGGACTACCTGATGAAGCCTTGTGATCTGGAAACCCTGTTGGCCCGGGTGCTGGACGCAGCTCAGCGGGAATGACGGATGGTTTGGAACGGTGGATCTGCTGTTTCTGACCATGACTGTGTATGTTGAGAAATCGATGGGAGTCGAGGCTGAGGCCCGTGATTCGAGCATGGAGAAGTCCGCTGAGGTCTGGGGCGGTTTATTGCTTCCGTCAGGTCGTGAGAGGGCAGGAAAGCCTTGGGCGAGATGTACCTGCTCTATAGTTTCTGAGAATGTCTGCTCATGGCCTTTGCGGTGTGAAGAGCTGCCGCAGTCTGTTTACTGTCCCTGGCCAGCGCCGCCTGCTCCAGAGTGCCCATCTGCCGTCCCAGTTCCGGGAGGCCATAGCTTCGGGCCGCGCCCTTCAGGCCGTGCGCCATGCGCGTGATCTTGTCGAAGTCTTCCTGTTCAATCCATTGTTCGATGGTCAGAAGTCCTTCCTCCAATTCTTCATGGAAAATTGGGAGCAGGGCCTGGATTCCCGGCTCCAGATAAGTTGATGCGCCGGTCGGGTGCATGTCAGTGGCAGTCGTTTGTGCCGTGATGTGGGCATGGATGCTCATGGCCGCAAGGAGTTCGGACCGGGTCAGCGGTTTGGTCAGTACCTCATCGCAGCCTACGTCCATTGCCTCCCGCCGGCGGGAGGGCAGGGCATCTGCAGTAAGCGCAATGATTGGTAAACGGCCAAGTCCCCTCTCCTGTTCCTGTTTGCGAATGGAGAGTACTGCTTCCAGCCCATCCATTTCGGGCATTTGGATGTCCATTAGCACCAGGCCATATTGACCACTGAGCGCTTTTTCAACCGCTTCTCGTCCATTGACGGCCCGTTCGGGTTTTGCCGGTGTTCCTTCAAGGAATAACTCAATGATTTCATAGTTTGAGGCTAGGTCTTCGGCCACCAGCGTCCGGATAGGAGGGACCTCTTCCGCAGTGCGATTTTTCCTGCCTTCTGTAGTGACGTGCAGGGGGTATTCCGTCACTGGCAGGGGCAATGTGAAGTGGAAGGATGAGCCCTGATCCAACACACTGTCCACCCAGAGCTGTCCGGCCATGGCTTCCACCAATCGGCGACAGATGGACAGCCCGAGTCCTGTGCCGCCGTATTCACGGGTGGTGGACGGATCGGCCTGTGTGAAGTCTTCAAAGATCGTGACGAGCTTGTCGGCCGGGATGCCGATGCCGGTGTCATGCACGACAAAATGCAGGTCATGTTCGCCTTGGGGCGTGACCGATAGTTCGATTTTGCCCTGGCTGGTGAATTTATAGGCATTGGACAGCAGATTCACCAGGACCTGACGCAGGCGCATGGGGTCACCGACTCTAAATGGTGGAATCGCGGGATCTAAGTTGATGTCGAAGCCCAATTGCTCGGCTTTGCCTCCGGCGGCGTTGCGGACCACTCTGGCGCAGACCTGCAACAGTTCGAACAGGTCGAATGGTCGTTCTTCCAGTTCAATGATTCCGGATTCGATGCGGGAGATATCCAGGATGTCGGTGACGAGTTCCAGCAGATGTCCGCCCGCATCCGAGATGTTCTTGAGTCCGCGGCGTTGGCGGGGGGACAAGCTGGGAGCATCCAACACTTCGGCCATGCCCAGGATTGTGTTCAGAGGGGTTCTGATTTCATGGCTCATGACCGCCAGGAAGCGGCTTTTGGTTCTTTCTGCCTCTTCGGCATGTTCCTTTGCTTTCTGGAGTTCTTCTGTCCGTAGCTTGACCCGCTGTTCCAGTTGGTCCTTGTGCCGCCTCAATTGAGCATTGGTGCGCTTGAGAACGGAGGAATAGCGGGAGTTCTGAGTCCGGTGCGCAATGATGAACGGGATGGAAAAAAGCAGGAACAGGATGCCGATGGCCACGGCCTCCCAGCGCTTGTTGTGCAGCAGCACTTCGAGTTTGGGTACGGCAAAGTCTGCGCAGGCCAGGTATCTTCGGCCGGCAGGAGAAAGCTCGGGCAGGGCCACGGAACGGAAGGTTCCCCACTCATCTGTGTAGGTCAGATATACCGGTTGATCGTTCTCCAACGCCAGGACGAATTCGTTGGGTATCTCACGGTAGGGATAGTAATACCAACGCCGAATTTCTTCGGCTTCTTCGGGTGTGACCGTGGGAGCTGAAAAGTAGTATCGCCCTTGTTCTTCAATGATTGTGTAAGCATAGTTCAAGCCGCTTTCCCGGACAAACGCATTGAAACGTTCGCGGTTGGACAGTTCCTCTTGATAGCTGATGGAGTCTTTGTCCGTGGTGCGGTCATGAAAGTCCTTGGCCAGGATATGCTTAAGAGCCGAGGCAGAGACAAGGAGTCTGCTGTCGATGTCCGCCAGTATCTGATCTTCGGCGCGCTGGGTATACCAGACGACAAACGTGGCGACGAACATGGCATAGATGACGACGCTGATCAGGACCATGCGGAATGGGCGCTGAGGAATGGAGGGGGCATCGTTGGAAATCATTGCGTCAATATACTGGATAGTCGCATTAAATGCAGCAAAAAGGAGTATGTTGGTAAGTCACTGAATATCAAATCGTCGATTACGGATGGACGATATGGCCTGTGATTCTTCCAAGTGCTGGTGATAGGGCTAAAATCATGTTGTGCTTCAGAGGCTGCGACGCAGTGCGCGTTTGGTTATAGGCCTGGTGCAAAGCAGGCACATTGCCTTGGATGAGGGGCGGTAGTCGTCAAGATGATCGTTGTTTCTCTCAGCCCGATTCTCATTGTGTGTTGTGTCGATAGTGCCTGGAGCGTGATGAACGGCAAGGTGCTCCTGCTGTGGGGCGCCCCACCGCTGAGTGCGGGTTGATTTTTCTTCTTCTTTTCATTTTGGGGCGTCCACGCTAAGAATTGCGGTCATTGAAGATGTGTGACCAGATTGAACATGGACGACAGATCAAGGGAGTTCCCATTTGCAGATGATTATTTCGCTGGCCGGAGGACTGGGCCTGCTCCTATTGGGCATGAAGCTGATGAGCGATGGCCTGAAGTTGGCTGCCGGTGGCGCACTGCGCAGGGTGTTGTCCAATTCGACCAAGACCCCGTTTCGTGGTTTGACCTCCGGGTTTGTGATGACCTCGGCGGTGCAATCTTCTGCTGCGGTGACCGTGGCGGCCATCGGTTTTGTCAATGCCGGAGTGATGACTCTGGGCCAGACCGTTTGGGTGGTTTATGGCAGCAACATCGGCACGACATCCACGGCCTGGATCGTGGCCTCCCTTGGGCTGAAGCTCAATATCAAGATTCTGGCCCTGCCACTGATTGCTGTGGGTACTGCCTTGTGGCTGTCCAGGGGCGGGACGCGCCGCGCAGCTCTTGGTGAGGCTTTGGCCGGATTTGGTCTGTTCTTTTTGGGGATTGAGGCACTGCAGGAAGTGTTTATCGGCCTCAGTCAGACGGTTCGGGTTGAGCAGTGGGTCTTTGATGGGTGGGCTGGGTATTTGTCCCTGTGCGGTATTGGATTTGGCATGACCTTCCTCATGCAGTCGTCCAGTGCCTCCATGGCTCTGATCCTGACGGCGACGGCGCAGGGCATGCTGCCACTGGAGTTGGCTGCATCGGCTGTGATCGGTGCCAACCTGGGGTCCACAAGTACGGCGGCCATCGCGGTCATAGGGGCGACTTCGAACGCCAAACGCGTTGCTGCCATGCACGTGATTTTTAATCTGATCACGGGGCTGGCTGCTTTTGGTGCACTCTCCTTGATCCTGGGCGGGATTTTACACTTGCGTCTGCTGTTGAATATGACCTTGGACCCGGTGCCCGTGCTTGCGCTCTTCCATACAACATTCAATATCCTTGGTGTGTTTTTGGTGGGGCCCTTTACCACTCGTTTGACCGGAATGGTTGAAAACTGGTTTCGGACGGAAGAGGAAGAAGAGGGCACCCTCAGGTACTTGGATAGCAACGTCCTTTCCACCCCGGCCGTGGCTGTGGGAGCGATGGTGCGTGAAGTGGCCCGGGTTGGCGCAACGGCACAACGCATGGCCCATGCTGCCCTGCGTTGCCGGAGCAAGGAGCAGCCGTGCCGGGAGTTGCATCGCGAGAAAGCCGTTCTGGATAAGCTTCAGGCCGAGATTGCCATGTTTTCGGCCAAGCTGCGCAAGCATGGCCTGCCCCAGGAAACTGCTGAATTGATCCCCGATATCCTGCGCTCCCTCAGGTATTATGTCATGACCGGGGATTCCGCCTTGGAGGCGGAGACCATCTATAAGAACCTGGAGCCTACTGAGGATGCCGAGTTGGATGAGGCTCTGGAAAAACTGTTGGACAGTGCAGTCACCCTGTCTCTGCACGCCGATCCCTCGGATGCCAGTTTTTCCAGTTTGCGTCTGGCAGAAAAAGTGGAAATCTTTGAACAGCGCTACCAGTATCTGAAGCAGGACATTCTGGATGCCGGATCGGCCAACCGGCTTGGTGTTGATTCCATGGTGGGGTACCTGGATTACTTGTCGAGTATCCATAGAATGATGGACCAGACAGCTAAGGGCGGTGGCTGGTTGCGTGGCCTGGGGCTGCGGCTTGGGGTGTACAGTCGCCCGAAGGCGTTATAAAAATGCGCGAGGCCGCGGACCCTATGTCCTCGGCCTCTGGCGCATTCCAGCCCGAATGTCTTCGGGGTGGCGGGTCGCCCAGTAGAGTCTCTCCCCTCCCCTGGATTTCCCACCCGTCTCTGGTAATTTGTTTATTGCAGGACCCTGAGTTCCCGTTCTTTCATCAGGCGCAATAGTTCGAGTCTGCTGCCCTTGCCGGGGCGTGGCCGGAAGGCTGCTG
Organism: Desulfovibrio ferrophilus; assembly: GCF_003966735.1. NCBI lineage: Bacteria > Pseudomonadati > Thermodesulfobacteriota > Desulfovibrionia > Desulfovibrionales > Desulfovibrionaceae > Desulfovibrio > Desulfovibrio ferrophilus. The sequence continues at coordinate 2,506,125 of NZ_AP017378.1, read as the reverse complement.
CCGGTGTGGCCTGGACATGTGACTCGATGAAAGTCATGTACCACCAGATGTCGTCCATGCTGACGTGCTTGCGCAGGTAAGCCTCCGGTCTGCCATGGCTGAAGTGGTGGACCAGGGCATCGGTGACCACTGCAGCACGCATACCGCCGTTACGCAGGGCGCTGTTAATGTAAAATTCGTCGGCCCGTGTGGCCCCGTCCGGCAGGCGGAGTGCCATGGGTACGATGCGCTCTATGAGGTCACCGTCAAAGAGCAGGCAGTCCACTGAGACATGGCTCAGGTAGACCTGTTTGGGGCGGTTCAGTTCCAGGTACTTTCCCACAAGGTTGTCGCCCAGTACCTTCTCCCACACAAAGCGATGATAGACGGCGTTCTGTTCGACGGGAATCAGGGGCAGCCGCTTTCGTTCTGCCGGGTAGTGGGCTCTGAGTGCCCGGTCCATCAGTTGGCGTCCGATTCGGCTGATAGGCGTCAGTGCCGAGATCGCCAGAATGTCCTTGTGCCCCTTGTGCAGCTTGTAGGTGGCCAGCAGGTGCTCCAGCCAGAACGGTGTTACGAAGACGTCTTCGGATAGTCGCACGATGACATCTTGCTTGTGGCGCTCAAAGATGAAATTTTCCATGGAGAGCATGGCAGGGATCTGACCACGTGGTGTGGCGTGAACGTCGATGACGTTGGCGTGCCGGCGCTGGAAGGACTTGATGATGACTGCGTGCTCGTCGCTGACGTCGTTGGCGACGACGTATATCTTCTTGAAGCGCCCGAGATCAGTGAAAAGTTCCAGGCACTTGATGCACAACAGCAGGCAATCCACCCGGTGGGAGGTCAGTAGCACCAGGACGGGGCTGACGTCCTGCGCTCGGGGTGTGATGTCGATAATCTTTGCCATGTTGTTCTCGCATCCTTGCGAAGGGTACATGTTGCCTTCTGGTTGCAAGTCTTATCGGGCATTATGGCCGTTCCTTTAGGGGGATTTGTGATAAAATATGAAATCATATTGCAATCAACTGACATGAATGGAGAAAAAACTTGCCTTTTGGGCTTGAATTAAGCACAGCACGAGCTCGCGCAAAAGTGCCCTCCCACTCCCAATATAATGCAATCTGGAGTAACCAGACATGGATATCCACGCTCAAAAGAAGCGCATCTATCTGTTTTTAATCATTTTGACTGTCGCTTCAGCCATGGGGTTGCAGGGCTGGCGGACGTTGATCAACAATTTCGCGGTGGAAGCCGCCGGGCTGGATGGGCTGGGGATGGGGGTAGTTCAGTCCGTGCGCGAGATCCCGGGCTTTCTGGCATTGCTGGTGGTCTATCTGCTGCTGATTATCCGCGAGCATCGGCTGGCTGCCCTATCGGTTCTCATTATGGGACTGGGAGTTGCCGGCACGGGATTGTTCCCCTCGGTCTGGGGGCTGGCCCTGACCACCCTGGTCATGTCTTTTGGGTTCCATTATTTTGAGACCTGCAATCAGTCATTGACCCTCCAACATTTCGATTCAGCCACGGCTCCCATTGTCTTCGGACGCTTGCGGGGAATGATGTCCGTGGGCAATCTCATCATGGGTGGTGCGATTTTTATTCTGGCTCCGGTGTTGGAGTATACCCAGTTGTTCGCGCTGGTTGGTGTGGCCGTGGCCGTGGCAGGAGCGAGCATGCTGTGGTTCGAGCCTCGTGGTGGCCAGACCGAGCCGCAGCGAAAGACCATGGTCCTGCGCTGGAAGTACTGGTTGTATTACCTGCTGACGTTTTTGGCAGGGGCCAGACGGCAGATTTTTGTGGCTTTTTCGGTGTTTCTGCTGGTGGAGCGATTTGGCTTTTCCGTGCGTGAAGTCACGGCGTTGTTCGTGTTGAACAACGCCATCAACTGGTTTGCCGGGCCCTGGATCGGCAGGGCAGTGGTCCGCCTGGGCGAACGGCGAGTCTTGTCGGTGGAGTATGCCGGACTGGTGCTGGTCTTCATGGTCTATGCCCAGACCGGGAGCAAGGCTGTGGTGGCGCTGATGTATGTGCTGGATCATCTTCTGTTCAACTGCGCCTTTGCCATCCGAACCTATTTTCAGAAGATTGCCAAGCCAGCAGACATTGCCCCGAGCATGGCTGTGGGATTCACCATCAACCACATTGCGGCGGTGGTCGTGCCGGTTACCGGTGGCCTGTTGTGGCTCGTGGACCCGGCGATGGTGTTCTATGCTGGTGCCGGACTGGCTCTGGTGTCTTTGGTCTGTGTGCAGCTGATTCGGACTCCTGCCGCTTCGTAGCATCGACGATGCTAACAAGAAGCCCGGGCCATCTTCGATAGCTCGGGCTTCTTTTATGAAAGACGTTCTGTGTGCCGGCAACCTGCCGGAGCGATTTAGCAGCCTCAGGTGCCACCGAATCCGATGGTGACCTTGCCGTCTTCCACCAGCACGGGAACTTTTCTTGCCCCATCGGCCAGCTTGAGCATTTCGTCCAGTTTGGCGGGGTCCATGCTAACGTCGAAATATGTGGCATCCGGGTGGGCCGACCTGGCCCTGATGGTATGCGGTCAACCGGATTTCCCATAGATGATGATCGCCATGTTGCTCTCTCCTTGCATTTGGAATGTCGATACGACCCTAGGTTATCGCATCGAGAAATTCAATGCTTGGAGGGCTAGATGTCGAGGACTTCGTCGCCACGGAGCAAAGCTTCTGCCTTCTCGCGGGGCATGGGGCGGGCAAAGAGGTAGCCTTGGGCATATTCGCAGCCCAAGTCTTTGAGCATGGCGCTTTGAACATCGGTGTCCACTCCCTCGGCCACCACGGCGACGCCGATGTTCTTGGCAAGGGAGATGATGGACCTGACCAGTACCTGGGATTCAGCGTCTTCCCCGAAGCGGGAGATGAAGCTGCGGTCGATCTTCAGCGCATCGATGGGGAATTGGCGGAGATAGGACAGAGACGAATAGCCGGTACCGAAATCATCCATGGACAGGGAGATGCCCAGGTCCTTGAGTTGCCCGAGCATCTCAATGGCGATGGAGGCATGATTCATGAGAACGGTTTCGGCAACCTCCAGGCGCAGATTGGAGGGGGTGATGCCGGTCAGTTCAAGGATCTCGCGTAACTGCGGGATGAGCGTGGGCTGAACGAACTGCTTGGCCGAGAGGTTGATGGAAATGTTGAGCGGAGTTCCTGGCGGGAATTGTTTTTCCCAATCACGGATGGTGCTGCAGACATTTCGCAGTACCCATTCACCCAGGGGGTGGATCAGACCAGTGTCCTCGGCCAGAGGGATGAACTCCGCTGGGGAGATCATGCCGAGCTTGGGGTGGTTCCAACGGACTAGGGCCTCGAATCCGTTCAGGCGCTTGTTGTCCAGGTCCACAATGGGCTGCAGCAGGGTCACGAAGTCATCGCGTTCCAGGGATTTTCGTAGTTCGGTTTCCAGTTCCAGCAGCCTCACGTTCTGGTCGTGCATGCGTTGGCTGAAGACCTTGAAGCGTGAGCGCCCGGATTCCTTGGCTCTGTACATGGCCGTATCGGCGTCGCGTAGGATGGAGTCGGGGCGGTCATAGTCCTTCTTGACCAATACGATGCCGAGGCTGGCCGATGTGTGCACGTCGTAGCCACCCAGATGCGCCGGTTCCTTGACTGCGTCGGAAATGCGCTTGGCGATCTTGATGGCCTCGCGCGGGGCCCGCATATCCTCGAGCAGCACGGCGAATTCGTCGCCTCCGAAGCGGGCGACGGTATCCATGGTGCGCACGGCCTCTTCCAGCTTGCGCGCCACGTGCTTCAGGAGTTCATCGCCGATGTTGTGGCCCAGGCTGTCATTGATGATCTTGAAGCGGTCGAGGTCCATGTAGAGCACAGCGTAGACAAAGTCCTTGGTCCGCTTGGTGCGCTCCATGGCCTGACGCAGGTGATCCAGGAACAGGATGCGGTTGGGCAGTCCGGTCAGAGGATCGTGGAAGGCCTGGTGCCGTAAGGCTGATTCGGCTTCCTTGCGGTTGGTGATGTCTTCCACCGATCCTTCATAAAAGAGAAGCTTACCCCTTTCGTCATGGACGGCCCGGGCGTTTTGGGAAGTCCATACGATACGACCATCCTGGCGTCTGGCTTGGGATTCGAAGTCACGGACTTCCTTGTTTTCCTTAAGTTGTGACCAAAACTCTTCGCCATGGGATTCGTCCACATGGAAGCCAGCCATGCCGCAGCCTGCCGCCCCCAGAAGTTCCATGGGGTTGGCGTAGCCGTAAATGCGGGCCAGAGCGGGGTTGGCGGCGACATAGGTGCCGTCCGGAGCGAGCTGGAAGATGCCCTCGATGGCGTTCTCGAAGATGCCCCGATATTTGGCCTCGGCCTGACGCAAAGCCAGTTCGGCGGCACTGCGTTCGGCAGCTTCTGCCGTCAGCTGTTTGTTGGATTCGGAGAGTTCGGCCGTGCGTTGTTCGACGCGTTCTTCCAACTCGGCGTGGGCGAGTTTGAGTTTGAGTTCGGCCTGCTTACGGTTGGTGATATCGCGGATGATGCCAACAATATTGAGATCACCCTTGAGCGGGAGCATGGCCATGGACATTTCGGCAGGGAAGGATGTCCCATCCAGCCGTTGTCCGTTGACTTCTATGGTTGCCTGTTGTTGGGGAGATTCGGAGTCGCCGTCCTCCGTGGAAATATTGCAGTGGTCCAGTCCGGCCAACGTCAGCATGGCGTGCATCTCCGCTCCCAGCAGGTCGCGGACGTTGGTTTCGATCAAGTTGCCGGAGGTGGCACCAAACATATCCAGCAAAGCGGAGTTGAATTGCAGGAGGTTGCCTTCGGCATCGGTCACCAGCAGGCCATCGGCCATGTTGTTCACAATGGCCGAGACAGTGGCCAAGGTGTCCTGCAACTCGTCCGTTGCATTTTTCACCGATTCTTCCAGCCCGGTAATCAGGGTCGAGAGTTCCTGAGAGGTGGAGTGGAAGGCGCCGGCGAGTTCGCCCAGTTCATCGTTGGAGTCGATGTCCAGGGTGGCTTCAAAGTCGCGGCCCTTGATCTTGCGGGCGTACTCGGTGAGTGCGATTAACGGGCGCGAGATGTTTTCCATGAAGAAATAGGCGATCAGCGCGCAGGTCAGGAACAGGGCCAGGGTCAGAATCTGATGATTGATGATGGCCCCGAGGATGGCCTTGTTGATCAGGCCCTTGTCCATGCCGATATGAACGCTGCCAATTTCTCCTGCAAGGATGGGGTGTGCGACATGAATGAATTCGCCCTTGTCCGGTAAGGTGAGGCTGAGGCTGATCGGTGTTTTGACACGCCCGGCATTGAGTGTCCGGAGGTCCCACAGCAACGTGGAGATCTGCTCCGGGATTTCCGGGACAAAAGTGTGTGCCACGATATCCCCTGAGTGGGAGGCCACCAGAACGTATGAGACCCCATCAATGTCCAAGAACTGGTCGATGCGTGATTGAATGGACGCCGCATCGCGAGACAGGACCAACTCCGCGCTGGAGTCGGCCATGGATTTGGCAATGGCCAGGGCTTTGGATTCATACTCGTAGGTCATGCGATCGCGAAGCGTCCAGGCCGAGTAGGATGAGGACACTGCAGCGATGACGCCGAAGGCCAGGAGCATGAACAGCAGGGTTTTCTTGAACAGACGGGTCATTTTCACTGCGACCACCGCCCGAAGTCATGAATGGGAACCAGGCGCCCCTTGTCGAAACCGATGAAATAGATCTTGTCCATGGCTTGGTGCCGATCAGGGCTGAAGACCACGGGGGTACCCAGGCCCAGATCATACCCGGAGGGGTCATTCAGAGCCTTGGCCAGGGCCTTGCGGCTGGGATTGGGACCGATGCGCTCAAGAGCCAGGACAAGGGCCTTGGCGTTCAGAAATCCCTCGAAGGCAACCGGGCTGAAAGCGGGAGGCGAATAAGGGCCTTTGATCAGTCCGGTTGGTACAGAGGTTGTTTGCTCCATGAGGGCCATGAATTCCTGCACTGCCGGAAGTTCATGGTGTTCGTGGCAGGGGACGACTGCGGAGGTGATGATGTCTCCGAGGCGTTCTGCGGGGAAAGAGGGTTCTTTTTCCAGAAGGTCAAGTGTGGTCTCAGGGTCGGCAAAGGACATGGTGGCGATGGGGACTTGCAATCCAAGGGTGTTTGCGTCGCGGATAAAGGCGGCGCAGGCGGCCGATGTGCCGACGCAGATCACGGCCTGGGGTTTTTTCCTCTGGATGATTTCGATTTGTGGGGTCATGTCGTCTTCATAGGCGGTGCCCCTGTGGTAGGTGGCTTCGACGGCCATGGTCTTGTGCTGAGAGGCCAGGGCCCGACGAACGCCGTCCCATCCGTTGCGCCCGAAGGCATCAGCCTGATAGAAAACAGCGATGTCATCCCGTCCGGCAGCAAGAAAGTTGTCTACCAGTGCCAGTGCCTCATCGTTGTAGGAGGCTCGCAGGTTGAAAATTTTTTCCACATAGGGGTGGCGTCTCAGGGGCTCGGCTCCGGTCAGCGGAAAGAGCATCAGCATGTTCCTGTCACCGTAGCGTTTCAGGAGGGGCAGGATTTTGGTGGTCGTGGGGGTGCCCACATAATTAAACAGGGCGAAAACCTTGCTGCGCTGGATCAGGGTGATGGTGTTGTCCAGGCACTTTTGTGGATTGTAGGCGTCATCCAGCGCAAGGATGGAGATGGTATTTCCGTGGACGCCGCCGCGCTGATTAACCTGATCGAAGTAGGCCTGAGCCCCTCGATGGAGTTCAATGCCCAGTTCCCGGATGGGGCCTGAGAATGCAGCAGACATGCCCAGAACGATGTCTTGGCCTGCGCCACAGGGGCGAGGGCCGATGCACAGGGCGGAAAGGGCGAGCAGTGTGAGGATGTAGGTTCGTAATGCGCGTGTCATCTATGCTCCCTAGTGGGCATGGGGATGTACTGTTACTATCAAAATCAGACGCATTAAACAATTGGATAAACGTGAAAACATGGGTGTGCCGGTGTCGCGTTTGGCCCTGCGCTATGATAGTGAAGGGCGCAGGGGACAGTGCGGTCTATAAGCGTGACAGCGACGGAGATTTGCGATGAATCGCAGGGTTTTTTTGAGGCGTGCGGCCTGGATGGGAGGCGCTTTGCTGGCGGGAACTCCGCTGGCAGCAGCGGCCAGAGTTGCCGATGGGCGCAAGGTTCGCTGGAAGATGGTTCTGGCCTGGACCAGAGATATGGAACTGTTCAAGCGTGGGGCTATTCGCTTTGCACGTCGGGTTTCCCTGTTGTCCGAGAGCCGTCTGGCCATTGATGTGTCGGTGGCGCCTGAGGGGATGACTCCGTCAGATGTCCTGGGCATGCTTGAGCGGGATGAGGTTCATTGTTCGCATTGTTTTGCGCGGGATCTGGCTCCACGCTCGCCCGCTCTGGAATGGTTCAGCTCCGTCCCCTTTGGCCTGACTCCGGCGGGGTATGATGCCTGGCTCTACGGGATGGGGGGAGCTGCCCTCTGGAAGCAGGCCTGCGAACCGTTGGGGTTCTATCCCCGCTCCATGGGTGACACAGGTCCGGTGCGTTTTGGCTGGTCCAATCGGAATTTGAATGGACTGGATGATTTCAAGGGATTGCGCGTGCCTGCTCAGGGTGTCGTGTCCGATGTGCTGGCGCGCGCAGGGGCGTTGCCCGTCCTCCCTGAGGACGGTACCCCCACAGTCAGTGCCCTGGCCTCGGGGAGGTTGGACGCAGCCTCCTGGCATGGTTTGTTCCATGAACGCGAATTAGGGTTCCACAAGGCGGCGCGCATGTCCTGGGGGCCGGCCTGGCAGGCCCCGGCTGGCCGGATGATGCTCTGTTTGAACCGTAAGGCCTTCGAGGCGCTGCCTGCCAGTTTGCGGATTATCATCAATGCCTCCGCCGTGGAGGAAGACCATCGACTTAGTGCCGATTTTACCGCGCGCAATGCACGGGCCATGGCTGCCCTGGTGACCGGGGATTCTTCAATCCTGCGCGGGATTGCTCCCGAAGCACTGACGGCCTTTCGGCGCTGGAGTCATGAGGCCGCTGGTGACCGTGCTGCATCCTCTACCCTTGCCCGTACGGTTCGCGATAGTTATTTGAAGGCCCTTGGCGAATTGAACGCAGGCAAGGAGTGAGACAATGACCAAAACGCAGATGGTTGTTTTAGACGGATATGTGCTGAACCCCGGCGATAACCCCTGGGATCCGGTAGCGGCCTTGGGGGAACTGAAGATTCATGACCGGACTGATCCCGGGCAGGTTCTGGAGCGTGCTCGTGATGCGCGGATTCTGATGACCAACAAAACGGTTGTGGACGCAGCACTGCTGGACGGTTTGCCAAACCTCGAATTCATCTCCGTGCTGGCCACAGGCTATGACGTGGTGGACGTGGCCGCTGCAAGGGACAGGGGAATCCCCGTGTCCAATGTGCCAGGGTATGGAACTCGCGCCGTGGCCCAGTTTGTCATGGCTCAGACTCTGGAACTTTGCCATGGCATTTCCGCTCACGACGTCAGCGTGCGTGAAGGGCGCTGGGGACAGGGGCCGGACTGGTGCTATTGGTTGCGTCCACAGGTGGAGCTGGCAGGGCTGACCATGGGGATTGTCGGTTTCGGGGGCATTGGATCACGAGTGGCTGAATTGGCGCATGCCTTCGGGATGCGGGTATTGGCTCATGCGCCCAGACCCAAACCTGCGCCATGGTTCAAGCCGTTCGGGTTTGCCTCACTGGAAGAGATTTTCGAGGAGTCGGACGTCATCAGCCTGCACTGCCCGTTGACCCCGGACAACGAGGGTTTCGTGAACCGGGCTTTGTTGTCACGGATGAAGCCCGATGCGTTGCTGATCAACACAGCGCGAGGAGCACTCATCAACGAGCCTGACTTGGCCAAGGCACTGGACCAAGGCCTGCTCGGTGGAGCCGCGCTGGATGTGTTGTCCAGTGAGCCGGTGAAGGTTGATAATCCGCTGATGCAAGCTCCGCGATGTATTCTGACGCCTCATATCGCCTGGGCCTCCCAGGCCGCACGGGTCCGGCTCATGGAGCAGACCGCGGCGAACATCACAGCCTTCCTGGCGGGGACCCCGGTCAACGTGGTCAACGGCTGATTCCTGAGACCTTCGGGTTTTCCAGGGGCGTGTCTGGCGGACTCGCCTCTGAGGGACTGGTCACCCTGACGCGGGGTGTCTTTGTTCTGAAAAGTCGACGTCTCACGCTTGAACTCGCTTGCGGATATGCTAGGTTGTTATTGGAAAATGATCGTAGCCTATTGCAACAGCTGAATTTGAGATATCGGAGGATTGGTCCATGAGCGACGAGACTAAGAAGAATGGCGAAGAGCAGTGGTACCTGCCCGAAGACAGTAGGACTCACCTCGAGAAGCTGTTCAAGGATATGCCCGAGCCCGTGACTCTGGAGGTCTTCACCCAACCCGGAGTGAACGACCCCTACAATGAAGCCATGGAAATGTTCATGCGCGACATCGACAGGCTTGGTGAGAAGATCACGGTCAATTTTAATGACCTGGAAAGCGAAAAGGCTTCCAAATACGGGGTAAGCCTTTCCCCCAGTCTGTTGGTGCAGCCCGAAAAGTACCGCATTCGCTACACCGGAACCCCGCTGGGTGAAGAGGCGCGCGTCTTTATCGAGACCATGATGCTCATTTCCCATGGCAAGAGCGGGCTGTCTCAATCTTCGCAGGATGTTCTGGCCGGATTGTCCGAGGAACGCGAAATCAAGGTCTTCATCAGTCCCACTTGTCCTTATTGCCCCGGCCAGGTCAGTCAGGTGATGCGCGCGGCCATTGAACGACCCGATTTGATTTCTGCCGAGTGCGTGGAGACCGTGGAGAACCAGGCGTTGGCCGATGAGTATCAGGCCCAGTCCGTGCCCCTGACCGTGACCAACGAGTCGTTCCGCCAGAAGGGGCTGCTGCCCGAGGAGCGGTTCGTGCTTGAGATGGTCTACCTGAAGCACGCTGAAGAATTGCTGGAAGAGATGCAGAAGAATGACCCTGACGCCCCGGATCAGGCTGCCACCCGTGCCATGGCTGAGGACGTCACCCCCGCAGGGGAGTATGACGTTGTGGTCGCAGGGGCAGGTCCGGCCGGATTGACCGCTGCTATCTATACCGAACGGAGTGGGTTGAAGACCCTGGTCCTGGAAAAGGGAGTGGTCGGCGGTCAGGTGATCCTGACTCCCGAGGTTGAGAATTACCCCGGATTCAAGATGGTGGGCGGGATCAAGCTGATGGAGATGATCTCGGCCCAGGCCCGTGATTATTGCGATATTCACGAGGGTGAAGGCCTGGATGAGATCAAGATCGGCAAGAAGGTCGAGATCATCACGGCCAAGGGCCGCTATCTGGCCAAGTCGCTGGTTCTGGCCACGGGAGCCAGCGCCAAGCTGCTGGGAGTCCCGGGCGAGGCGCAGCTTTTCGGCCGGGGTGTTTCCGTGTGTGCGTCCTGCGATGGTTGGGCCTACAAGGGCAAGCACGTGATCATGGTCGGCGGCGGCAACACCGCCCTGACGGAAGCCCTGCATCTCAAGAACATGGATGTTGAAGTGACCCTCGTTCATCGTCGTGACGAGTTCCGGGCTGAAAAGCACCTTCAGAACGGTATCAGAGACGCGGGCATCGAGGTGATCTGGGACACCGAAGTGAAAGAGTTCGTAGGTGACGAGACCGGGCTGCACGGAGTGCGTCTGAAGAACGTCAAGACGGAGGAAACCAGCGAGTTGAAGGTTGATGGTGCGTTTCTGGCCATCGGCTGGAATCCGAACACCGAGATTCCCGAGCAGGTGGGTGTAACTCTGGATGAATGGGGCTATATCAAGGTGGATCGCAACATGCGCACCAATATCCCGCGCATCTACGCCTGTGGTGATGTGATCGGCGGAGTGCAGCAGATCGCAACGGCCGTGGGCGAAGGCTCCACCGCTGCCCTGGCCGTGTTCGAGGATTTGTCCAATCCGTACTGGAAGCGAGCCGATTAGGGTTGCCTTTTCCTCTGCAATGAGTTCGTTTTGCTCCGGTCTGGCCCTGTGCGTGTTTGGTGCACGGGGTTTGACCGGAGTTCTTGTTTATGGAGAGCTCCTTCCGCGACGGAAGAAGCATCAGCACTCGGTTTGATCGATATAAGGACATTCTCATGCAGCATGAGGGCACCATCATTCGGCCCCCCAACGAGGGGAGCAGCATCCTGCTTCAGGTCGCCGTGGGGTGTTCCCACAATAAGTGCACCTTTTGTGGGGCCTACAAGGGGGAACGGTTTCGCATCAAGGACCGGGAGACCGTTTCCCAGGATATTGCCTATGCTGCCCGCCATTGCCGGGATCAGCGGCGATTGTTCCTGTGTGGGGGAGATGCACTGGTGCTGCCTCAGGCTCGGTTGCAGGAAATTCTTGGCGAGATTCGCGGGCAGTTGCCCTGGGTCACGCGGGTGGGGGCTTATGGCAGTGCCAAGGCAGTGGGCCTGAAGAGCGATTCTCAGTTGATGGAGCTACGCGATGCCGGAATGGGCATTGTCTATATGGGGCTGGAGTCCGGGGATGATGAAACCCTTGCCCGGGTCTGCAAGCATGGGAACAGCGAGGCCATTATCCACCAGGGGCTGCGGATCAAACAGGCCGGGATGCGGCTGTCCGTGACCGTGCTGCTTGGATTGGGTGGAGTGGAGCGTTCGTCCATACATGCCCGGGCCACGGGGCAGGTGCTGACAAGGATGGACCCGCAGCATGTCGGAGCCCTGACACTCATGCTCATGGAAAATACTCCTCTGCATGCGCAGTGGCAGCGTGGTGATTTCGAACTGCCCGATGCCCAGGGGATGCTGACGGAATTGCGCACCATGCTGGAATGCACGACGCTGACGCGAGGGTTGTTCCTGGCCAATCATGCCTCAAATTATCTGCCGCTGAAGGTGCGCCTGCCCTCGGGCAAGCAGGCAGCTCTGGAACAGATCGATCGAGCTCTGGCCGGGCATGAGCCCTTGAAGGATGAGCGTTTCCGGGCCCTGTAGAGCCCTGGAGTTGGTCCTTTTCTCCAGCCTTCTGGCAATCCCCTGTTTTGTTGTGGTTTTTTTATTGAAGGCAGCGCGATGTTGTGACAACCTTCTCGCGAAAATTATTCCTTGACGAAATCTTTTAATGGTAATAGTTCTTATTTAGTAATCAGGGAGTATCAGCATGGAAAATAAGCCACAACGCATGACCAAGCAGCGCAAGATCATTCTCGAGGAGTTGCGCAAGCTAACCAGCCATCCCACTGCGGATGAGTTGTATGAAATTGTTCGCGAACGACTGCCGCGCATCAGTCTGGGAACCGTATACAGGAATCTGGACGTCCTTTCCGAGAATGGAGAGGTCCTCAAGCTGGAATCTGCAGGCAGTCAGAAGCGTTTCGATGGAGACGTCAGTTCGCATTGCCATGTGCGCTGCGTCAACTGCGGCCGAGTGGGAGATGTCATGGACGAATTGCCGGAACCGGAAGTGCACAGCGTTTCGGCCCCGGGGTTTACCATTACCCACGGAGCGACTGAATTTTATGGAGTGTGCGATACCTGCCGCGACGGGGATGAACTAGCTGCCCCTGGAGCCCACAGGACACAGTAACTCCAGAGTTTTGGCGTGCGCCTGTTTTGGTTCCCCACAACCAGAACGTCGAACCCATCCATACCCATCCGCATCAATTGGCGCATGACAAAACGCCCCTGGATTTCTCCGGGGGCGTTCTTGTTGCTTGCGTGACCTTGTGACTTAGTCCGTGGGCGCTGTCTTCTTCATCCTTGGTGATTTCTCGATGAGGTCCATCAGCAGCAGAGCGGAGGTCATGTCCTTGCCATTTCTGGCGTTGGTCTCATCAAGAATATAGTCCTTGAGAGTGGTCGTGGCCTCCTTGAGCAATTGGCTTTTTTGGGCGTCGAAGTAATAGGCTGCGTCCAGCACACACAGGATGAGGTATTGCCATTCCTCATTGCTATGCACGTGGTAGCGCAGAATTTCGCGGACCTTCAGGATGGCGAAGACCACATTCTCCAGCCTGGTAAAGTCCTTCGAGAAAATCTCGCTGTCGTTGATGCGCGGCCGTGGATAGAGCACCGAATCCAGGTGCTTCTCCGGGGCTTGCCGCTTCTTGTATTGCTCCAGGGCGATGACTGAGCCCATAGTACCGCCTCCTCCCGAGGCCAGATTGTTCATCCCGGAAAAACCGGGGGTGGGGGGCGCCTGACGCCTATGATATCTATTCGGACGAAGTGCAAAAAACATTAAGGCAATTCGTGGGAAAAATGAGTGTCGGTTTTTCGACGCAGCTCGACTGATTGCTGTGGGATTCCATTTTAAGAAATCTGTATTTTCCTTGTTATACGGCCTCAAAATGACTTCCATCCATGGCTGGCGCGATATTTGCTCAACACCTTCCAGACCAACAAAAACCCGGGAATGAGTCCCGGCCGGAAGGAGACAGGTTGATGAGAGCGCTGAACACGGAACCCACTCAGGAAGAATTGAATCGCACCTTTGCCCGTCTGAAGGAGTGCCTGAAACCCGAAGTGCTGGAAGAAGTCATGCACATGGGCATCAGGGAGAGTATGATCAACGAATATCGGGACCTGGCCACCGCAGCCAGTGACCTGATCAAGTTGCACCGCAAGTCGGGCTTTGCCCCGGTTCTGGAAGGTGAGCATGCCGAGGATTACGAAAATATTTTAGCCCGGTTCTCCACCAGCGGGCAGCGCTTTCGCGTATTGATCGAGGAATCTTCCTCCGTTGACGAAGTGGCGATGCTGGCCATTGCGCCCAGGCAGAGCTCCTGCGTCAACTAGCGAATATTTAAGGGGTGGGAGTTGCGCCTGGAGAGGTGCACCGTGTGAAGTCTCTTTCCGGAGACATGTGAAGGGCCGTCAGCCAGGAAGGCGGGCGGTCTTCCATTTTGGTTGATGTAATAAAACGGCCCCGGGCAGATGCCTGGGGCCGTTTTTATTGGTATTTGCGCTGGAACAAGGTTCCCGTGCGCCTGTCGGACTCTAGAAGTCCTTGAGCATCTTGACGGCGCAGAACTCGCCACACATGGCGCATTCCTCACGGTCCTTGTGGTCCTCACGGCGGTGGCGAACCATGGGCGGATCAAGGGCCAGATCGGCCATTTTGTTCCAGTCCAGGTCGGCACGGGCCTGGGAGATGTCCAGGTCGCGGGCGACGGCCAGGGGGCGGCCCAGTGCATTTTCCGCGGCCTGTGCTGCAATGCGCGAGGCCATGACTCCGGCGTAGACGTCCTTGCCGTCAGGCAGGGTCAGGTGCTCGGCCGGGGTCAGGTAGCACAGGAAGTCGGCGCCGAACCAGGCAGCCAGTGCGCCACCGATGGCTCCGGCAATATGGTCGTAGCCGGGGGCGCTGTCGGTGACCAGGGGGCCGAGTACATACAGGGGAGCGCCCATGCACAGCTGTTTGATGCCCTGAATCTGAGCCTGCACCAGGTGCAGCGGCACATGGCCGGGGCCTTCGATCATGACCTGGACACCGGCGTCCCATGCACGGCGGGTCAGTTCGGCCAGGGTCACGACCTCGTCCCACTGGGCGGTGTCACCTGCGTCCACGCCAGCACCGGGACGCATGCCGTCGCCAAGGCTGAGGGTCAGGTTGTGCTTGGCAGAGATTTCCAGCAGGCGATCATACTGCTCGTACAGCGGGTTCTCATTGCCGGTTTCCTTCATGTAGCGCACGGTCATGGAGCCACCACGGGAAACAACGCCCAGCATGCGGTCGGCGCTGTCGATCAACTGGGAGGCACGGCGGGTGACGCCACAGTGCACGGTAATGAAATCCACGCCCTGCTTGGCCTGGTTCTCGATTTCTTCGAACAGGCCATCGGCAGTGAAGGAAGCGGCGTGTGCGCCTGCTTTGACGCGCCTCTGGGCGCAGCCGTACAGCGGGACGGTGCCGAGCGGCAACCGCGTAGCTGCCAGCATTTCCTTGCGGATGGTATCCAGATCACCACCGGTGGACAGGTCCATTACGGCGTGTGCGCCGGCGGCTTCGGCCAGATGCAGCTTCTTGATTTCTCTGGAAGGTTCTTCCACGAACGGGGAGGTGCCGATGTTCGCATTGACCTTGACCGAGGCGGGCTGACCGATCAGCGTGGGCTGAACGTTCTTGTGCGCCGGGTTGGCCAGTAGCACCATGGTGCCGTTCTTGATGGCCTCGGTGATAACGGATTCTTCCAGGGCCTCGGTCTTGGCAAGGGCCGGGAGATGCTCATTCAGCAACTGTTCCAGAATCGGGTTGGTAGGCATATCTTTTTCTATCCAGTTTGTGGTTATGCGTGGCGGCGATAAGCGGTCCACAGCAGGTACATTCCGTAGAGCATGAGCGGCAGGGACAGGAGCTGCCCCATAGTCATACCGAGGGCCACATGACCCAGGTGCGCATCGGGTTGGCGCACGAATTCCACGAGGAAACGGAAGAATCCGTATCCCAGGGCAAAGAGTCCCGACACGGCCCGTTCAGGGGGGCGCCGGGAGGAAAAGATAAAGAGCAGGCAGAACAGGACCACTCCTTCCAGCGCAAACTCATAGAGTTGCGAGGGGTGGCGGGGATAGGGGCCTGCCTCCCATCCCGGAAAGATCATGGCCCAGGGCACGTCCGTGACGCGGCCCCAGAGTTCGCCATTGATGAAATTGCCGATGCGTCCGGCTCCGAGACCGATGGGTACCAGCGGCGCAACAAAGTCGGACACGGCCCAGAAGGTGCGGCCAGTGCGCCGGGCGTGTAGCCAGAAGCAGAAGATGACGCCAAGCAGTCCGCCATGGAATGACATGCCGCCGTTCCAGATCTTGACGATGGACAGCGGGTCCGCCAGATAGGCCATGGGTTCGTAGAAGAGAACATAGCCCAGCCGGCCCCCCAGAACCACGCCGAACATGGCCATGGCGATCAGGTCGTCCACCTCTGTGGCGGTCCAGTCCGATCCCGGGCGTGAAGCCCTCCAACGGCCCAGTAGCCAGCCTCCAGCGAAGCCCACAAGGTACATCAGTCCGTACCAGTGGATATTCACGGGGCCAATGGAAAGGGCGGTGGGGTCGAATCGGGGATAGGTGAGCATGCAGTCTCCGGTCGTGCCCGGGCTAGTCGTCCTGACCGTTCTTGTTCAGCCAGCTGCGAACCTTTTTGCGTTCCTCGTCCCAGCCCTCGGAGAACCGGAGCTTCAGGAACTCGAAGTACACGGCGTCCAGAAAGGCCATACCGCGTTCGACCAGATACATCTTCTCCAGGAAGGAGGCATCGGGGTCATCGCCTTCCTCCTGTTTGAACTCCACCTTGGGGGTCTTGAATGAGGTCTGGCTGAAATCCTCGGCCTTCAGGGTGGTCTGCCAGACGTCCGAGTCCAACTCGATTTTAATCTGGGCCTTGGAGACCTTTTTGCCCAGGGCCAGTCCGGCCTTGGCTTCCTTGAGCTCACTCATCAGTCCGGAGACGGAAGTTGTCTCTTTGGCGTCGCCTTCGCCACCCTGAACCGAGATTCGCTGTTCCATATACATGGCAAAGGTCTCACCGTCGGGCGTGGCAAAGTGCCCGCCTTTGGCTTCGCTCTTGTACCAGAGCCAGGTCAGGAAATCCTGGCCCAGCACGATATCGGTGGCCTGTCCGAGATAGGCGTCTTCCATGTTCGGCTCCTAAGGCTAGACGAAGAGGGTTGGTTCGACGTCGTCCAACTGTTGCTGACGGCTTTCGCCCAGCAGCTGCAACGCCTGATAATACGGGGTCAACGGCTCCAGGTGCAGATCAAAGGTCAGGGTGAACTGATCTTCGAACAGGCTGCACAGTTTGCCTTGGGTGGAGGCCAGATAGATGACATTGGAGCGCACGTTCCAGACCACGTCGAAGACTGCCGGGATGGGCAGGCTGCGGGCCATGAGGCGGATCTTGGTCTGATCCTTGAGTTCACGCTTGCGGTCGCGGGAGACAAATTTCTTGCCTTCCTTCTCCACGCGTTCCATCTCGTCGTTCAGGGCCAGGGTATAGTGTTTTTTCATCACCGCAGCCGATATGCGACGGGTGTCCAGGCGCAGGGAGAAGGTCATGAACTCACCCTTTTCAGGGGGAGCGGTGCGCCACTGGGAATCGAGCATCTCATCAAAGCAGACCCAGCCGAAGGAACGCTCTTCCGAGGTGTGGTCGATGTCCTGGAAGGCGTTTTTCTTGAGCCTGTCGGGGATTTCGGGCCACAGAGTCTCGGGGATTTCGCCTATGATGCGATAGCGTGTGAAGCTGGTGCTGGCGGAAAGAAAGCCCACGGTATTCTCCTTGTTTTCACAGCGTGCCCATGGCTCGCTGATGTCTGTCCGGTTCAGTTCCATACCGTTGGCAGCGGGCAGTAGCAAGCTCAAACCTCGCGCCGTAATTCACATATATTGATAGAGGCGGCGGCATCCGGTAATCATTGAGGGACTTACGAACATCGGGAGTATTCAATGCCGCGATATGCAGGGATTAATCATCTGGCCATGGTGACTGGTGATATGGACGCGACCATCCGCTTTTGGCGCGATCTATTGGGGATGCGTCTTGTGGTGGGGTTGGGTAGACCCGGCTATCGCCATTACTTTTTCGAGATTTCAGGCTCGGACATGATCGCCTTTTTTGAATGGCCCGATGCTGAACCCGCAACCATGAAGGATCACGGTTTTCCGGTGCGCGGCCCCGTCGCGTTTGATCATGTGTCCATTGGCGTGGAAGGCGAGGAAGACTTGTGGGAGGTCAAAGCCCTCCTCGAGGGCGCCGGGTTCGAGCCGTCCGAAGTGGTTGACCACGGGTTCATCCATTCCGTGTATGCCTTTGATCCCAACAACGTGCCCATCGAATTTTCCTGGGCCGTGTCGGGGGCGGACCCGCGTCTGCGACCAGCCATGGTGGATCATGCTCCCTCGGCCACGACCATGAAAGGACCCGAGCCCCAGACTGGCCATTGGCCTGACGTAACCATCGAACCCAAGGCTGAGCGGGAGATCTATGCGGGGGAAGGTCGCGAGGTCCTGAATCCGGCTCGTAACAGGTGGAAATAATAAACGGCAGGAGTTTTGTCTGTCTTGGAATCCCCACTGGAGATCGAGCGCTAGGCTTTTCGAATGGGTGGATACTTAGTCCATTTGGTTGTTGAGACTTCAAGCCTGAATTTCAACAGATGAAGAGAACAAGACTTTCTGGTGAGTCAGATGCGAGGCGTCAGAAATGAGCAAGACTGACGTGTATTTAAGGATACTTGAGGGTGTGCTCATTGTGCGGCACCAATACAGATGATTGCCTTGGGCGCTCTGCTAGATGGAGCCAAGACGACCTGGGACGATCGTCTCAAAATTGAGGGATGCCTCGGCGTAGGCTTCCAGAGCGCGGCGGCGGGTCAGGTTGCTGGTGTCCGGTTCATCCGGGTTTGCCTGCTTTGCGGATCTTGGCTCGGCCGTGCTCAGGATTTCGGCGGCTTCAAGATGAGAGCTGAAGGTCTCGGAGCGAGCCCGTTGCATCTGCTGCTGCCCGGACCGGGCGTCGCGGGCGATGCGTTCGGTATCCAGCTCCACGTCCTGGGCGGTGAAATCGATGCCGAACTTGCCCAAGGAAAAACCGATGGTCGTCTTGCGAACCCGTGCGGTTTCGGTGGCGGTGCGAGCTTCCTGCACGGCCTTTTGCGCACGCTCTTCAACCGTACGCTGGCTGGCGATACGGGAATAGGCGTCAAAGGCCTGGCTGGCTTGTGTGGCGTTGAGGATGCTCATCGCAGCTTCCCGAGCAGCCGATTACGCGTGCGATGCGACGCGCTAGGCTGGTCGTGCCCCTGAGGGCTTGGGTTCAGGCGGAGGCACCGGTCCTCGATGCTGCCGCTGTACTCCGGCTTCCGTCCTGGAAGCTGCTGGCTGGTGGTCTGTAAAGAGAAACTAAGCAACCTGAGTCGATTTGGCAAGGGGGCTTACGTTTCTCAAGGTTTGAGGTTGCACTCGGTCTTGCTGTCGCATTCCAGAAAATGAATCTCGGCCCTGGCGGTATCCTTGTTCAGGGGCTTGATCCGCACATCGATCTTTTGGTCGAAGAATCGGGCTGCGCCATTCAGGATGCCCTCGAAATAATCGAACAGGGCGCGGGGCGAAGTATAATTCATGAACAGGGTATCACCCTTGTCTTCGAAGGTGAATTTGGGGGGCTTCACGCCGGGCATGTCCTTGGTGACTTCGGCATGTACATCGTTCATGGACATGTAGAATTCCTTCAGGTCTTTGGTGCGGAAGTAGCGCTTGTAGAGCTTGTGGAAGCCATTCACGGTGACCAGCCCCAAGCCGTAGAGTACGTCGCGTTTGGAGGTGCCGGTGGCGGCACTGACCAGATCGGCCATCTGGTGCAGTACTGTGTCGGGGTAGCTCTCGCCGGGCAGGAAGGTCGGATCGCCCAGTTCCTCCTGCACGGCCTCGAAGGTGTCGGGACCGAATTCGTCCTTGATGTAGTCCTGCATCAGCTTGGGCAGCACTCCTTTCATCAATCCTTCGGACTTGGCAATCTTCAGGGACTTGCCTTCCTTGCCGGATAACCCCTGGGCCAGGCCAAGCAGTTCTGCGGACAGGGTGGCGATGTCCTTGGTGGCGTATGCCTGCTGGGTGGCCCCTTCATCGGAGTCGCGCGCAATGGAGGCGATTTCCTCAACACTGGCGGAAATTTGTTCGGCGGCGGCGGATTGCTCCTCCGCAGCCTGGGCAATATGGTGCACGCGATCCACCATGCCTTCGATATGCTCCATGACTTTTTCAAGGGCCTGTCCGGCCTGATTGGAAAGGTCTGTGGACTCCTCCACCATTCTGCCGGTGCGGTCCATGGAGGTCATGGCCTCCTTGGACGACGCCTGAATGTTTCTGACTGCGGATTCTACCTCGCCAGTGGCTTGCATGGTCTTCTCGGCCAGTTTGCGGACCTCGTCGGCCACAACGGCAAAGCCACGCCCGGCATCTCCCGCTCGTGCGGCTTCGATGGCGGCATTCAGGGCCAGCAGGTTGGTCTGGTCAGCGATGTCTGAAATCACGCCGATGACACGTCCGATTTCTCCGGCCTGGGTATCCAGCCCGGCAAGGACTTCGGCCAGTTCCTTGGCGGAGGTGGCCAGGGTGTTGATGCCTTCCACGGCCTTGTGCACCATGTTTGTGCCATCAACGGCCACTTCGCGTGCTTCGCTGGCGGCTTCGGAGGTGGCTGAGGCATTGGTGGCCACCTCCATGACAGCGCTCATCATCTTGTCGATGGCGCCGGCCACGGCTTCTGTCTGTTGCTTTTGACGATTTGCGCCAGTGGCCTGTTCATCGGCATAGGCGCTCATGAGTTCGGATGATCCGGCCATGCGTTGAGCCAGTTCATTGATGGCTTGGGATGCGGAATGAAAATTCGCGAGTTTATTTCTATTGTGTTCGGCTTCGGCCATTTCGCGGGCGCAGGGAACAGCCAGCACAACGGCGGCCCCGCCGCCGGTTCGGGTGGAGTAAACGCGGATGGTCTCGCCCGAAACAGTAACGGTCTGGGTTCCTTCGAGGGCATCCGCCTTTTGGGCTGCTTCGGCGGCTTCGGGGCCCAGCAAAGTCTTGATATCCAGCCCCGCTATCTTGTTTGCAGGGCGTCCTGCCAGGCGGGCAAAGCTTTCGCTGGCCGCGGCAGTCGTCTTGTCCGGCCCGAAGGCTGCCAGAGGCAGAGGGGAGGCGTGCACTGCCAGGGACAGGGCTTCCAGTTCAGCCTTGGCAGCATCGAGTTGCTCAAAGGCCTCGCGGGCTGTCTGCACCGCTTGGCGACCGGCCATGGAGCTTCGTCTGGCAACCCAGGCCGTCAGGCCCAGGCCAAGGGCGGACCCGATTCCTGCGACCCACCACGAGGCCGTTTCGGCAGAAACGATTGCAAGTGCGGCAAAAGTCACACCGAGAATCCAGATACTTGCAGATGAGCCGGAGTCCTTGAGGTCGGGCATGGTCGTCTTACTCCAGATGGAAGGTCCCGGAGGCATCGCTGGAATTGGCGATGCTGTAGTAATTGTTCAAGCTATAATGGGTATGGGCAAAACGCAATAGAAGCGACGGGAAGCGGCATTATTCGCCATCGACAATCTTCTTGCGCAGGACCGCCATCTTTTCCTTGGCCGTGGCCAATTCGGTGGTTGTTTCGCGTAGGCGCTCGGCCAGAATATCCACAAACATGCGGTAGAGCACCGTGTAACAGGCGTTGCGGTCCTTTTCATCCAGGCGTTCCAAAAAAGAGGCGTCCACGGCCAGGCACATGGCGTCGGTGTGGGCGCGTACGGTGGCGGAACGTTCCTGCTCGCTGAGTACTCCCATTTCACCAAACACCGAACCGGAGCCACAGATTTCCCCTATCTTTCGCCCGGCCTTTTCCACCCGCACGCGGCCCGAGATGATAAAGTACATCCAGGAATCAAAAGCGCCTTCGTTGATGATGGTCTCGCCCTTGTCGTATTTTCTGAGTTTGGAAAGCGAGAGGACGGCTCTCAATTGGTCATCTTCCATGGAATGGAACAATGGCATCCGGCGAAGGTTGGCCAGGTATTCCTCGTGACCTTCCAAATAGGCTGATTCCTGCATTCGATCATCCTTGTATGGCTGCTGAAGGAAAGGATTCAGCCAGAACAATGACATACAACAGTGCAGTGCGGCAACTGGCGGATGGACAAGGCGGGTGAAGGTTCTTTTAAAGCACAGGCAATTCGTGTAACTAGATTTGCCTGCGCTTGGTGCAGGGCCCCATTTTTCAGGGAGTAAAGGATAGATGACGAAGCCTGTACAAACCGTCGTGCAGCACTTGAGTCGTGCAAAAGCGGCGTTCCTCAAGGGACAGACGCTCCGGCCCATGGTTTCCATAGCCGAGGCGCTGAAGGTCATGCTCACCGCTCAACTGCATTCCACTGAATTGCAGAAAGTGGCTTCATTGCTGCGTGAGAATCTTCAGAATGTTTCCAAGCTGGAAGCCGTTGCGGCCAGACGCAAGGAACCGTTCGTCTTTCAGAAGGGTGGAGAGAAACAGATTCTTGCCCAGCTTGTGCCGCTGATCAGGGCCATTCATGCGGATCGTAAAAAGGAATCCATGGAGGCTGTGCGCGCTCGCAAGCTGAATATCGACAAGGCCATCAACCACGCCCAGAATGCGCTGTCGGCTGGCAAACTTGACGAGGCCAAGGAATATTTCCGTCAGGCTGCTCATCTGTATGTGGATGAAGATGCCATGTATCTGATTATTGCCACCAAGCTTCAGGCCGGTGAATTTTTCAAGGAATCCTTTGAATACCTGCGCCCGGCCTTGCAGAAAAATAATAATGACCGCAAGGCATGTGACATGCTCGTTATTGCCTCGCAAAAGATAGGCAAACCCGACCGTGGACTGGTTCTGATCAAGAAAATCCGTGAGAAGCAGGGGGACAGCCCGTATTTGCTGTTTGCCCAGGCCCGGCTTTCGGCTCGCAAGAAGCAGTTCATGGAAGCAGTGAAACTGTGCAAGCAGGCTTTGTCCATGGACCCGGAATTGATGGAAGTGAAGAAGTATTTGCGCAAGGTCGAGGCCAAGGCCGCCAAGGCCAAATAGAGCTGATTCATCCGACTGCAGAAGGGAGTTGGGGCGCTCGCCTTGACTAAGCCGTCGGCAGTTCCTACTTTCCTGCCTCAACCCACATCAAGGAGAACCCAATGGCTTATGATATTCGTTTGGTGAAGCTGATCAATGGCGAGATGATCCTCGGTAAATATGTCGAGGAAGACGGTCAGGCCAAGTTGCAGGACGCCGCTGTGCTGCAGACCGTGCCGACCCAGCAGGGCGTGCAGATGATGCTTGTTCCCTTTGGCTATCCTTTTGATAACGAGATGGATGCCGAGATCGACTACAAGCATGTGATCTACCGCTATAAGAAAATTCCCGCTGATCTGGAGACGAAATATCTCGAAGCCGCCAGCGGTCTGGCCATGGCCAGCTCGGGCGATCTGTCCAACCTGCAGGGAATGACCGGTGGAGCCACCCAGGGTGTTTCGGACTTTGCCGAGATGCTCAAGAAGTAGCTTGCCGGACCGCTGAGTTTGATATTTGCGGGCGGCCCGAGGGTCGCCCTTTTTGCGTGGCTCGGCTACGCTGCACCACGGGCCGCTGAGCCCGGGAGAAAAGATGAAGAATCTGCTGCCATTGTTTACCGGCCCCAGCCGTTATCTGGGCACGGAGCCTGGTTCCGTGCACAAGGACCCCTCCAAAGTGGAGGGGCGTCTGGCTCTGGCCTTTCCCGATATGTACGAGGTGGGCATGTCCTATCTCGGTCAGAAGATCCTTTACGGCATCGTGAACTCTCGCGACAACCTCTGGGCCGAGCGCGTCTTTGCGCCGGACCGAGAGGCTGGTCAGATTTTGCAGCGGCACAACGAGCCCCTTTGCACTCTGGAGTCCGATACTCCACTGGGGAAAATGGACGCCGTGGCGTTCCATATCACCCACGAGCTTTGCTACACCAATATTCTGTATATGCTCGACCTGGCGCGTATTCCGCTCATGGCCGTGGGCCGCGGTGAGGACGACCCCATTATCATGGCCGGAGGCGGTTGCGCCTTCAATGCCGAGCCGGTGGCTCCGTTTTTCGATCTGATGATGATCGGCGATGGTGAGGAGTCGCTGCCTGAGGTTATGGAGATCATTGCCAAGGCCAGAAAGGCGGGCACCCCACGCGAGGAGATCATCAAGGATCTTCGTCACGTGCCCGGTGTGTACGTGCCTTCGTTGTTTGCCACCCAGGGCCAGGGCAAGGCTCTGAAACCGCTTCTGGATGATTACACCAAGATTGAAAAGCGCATTGTGGCCGACATGGAGCATTGTGAATTTCCCACGAACCACATCGTTCCCTATGCCGAGGTCGTGCATAATCGACTGGCCGTGGAGATCGCACGCGGCTGCACGCGCGGCTGCCGTTTCTGTCAGGCCGGCATGATCTATCGTCCGGCACGCGAGCGTTCCCCCGAGAGCCTTGATCAACTCATTGCCAAGGGCCTGGAACAGACCGGATACGAGGATCTTTCGTTCCTCTCTTTGTCCACGGGCGACTATTCCGCCTTGGAAGAATTGTTCAGCCAGAGTTTCGAGCGCTGTCGTTCCGAGCAGGTGGCCATCAGCCTGCCGTCGCTGCGTGTGGGGTCGGTCTCCGAGCGTGTGATGGGGCTCATGGCTTCTATCCGCCGCACGGGTGCGACTCTGGCCCCGGAAGCGGGTAGCCAGCGTCTGCGTGACGTGATCAACAAGGGCATCACCGAGCAGGCCCTTGTGGAGCATGTCAAAAAGCTCTTTGACCGGGGCTGGCAGCAGGTGAAGCTGTATTTCATGATCGGGCTGCCTACCGAGACCCCCGAGGATATTGAAGCCATTCTCGATCTGTGCCTCAAAGTGCGTGACTGCGCCGGGCCGCGTGACAAGCGTTTGCAGGTCACGGCTGCGGTGTCGCCATTCGTGCCCAAACCGCACACCCCGTTCCAGTGGGAGCGGCAGATTGACATGGAAGAGGTTCGTCAGCGTGTGAATTACCTGAAGGATCTGTTCCGCCCGCATAAGCGTGTCAAGATGCGCTACCACCTGCCGGAGATGAGTTATCTTGAGGGATTTTTCTCTCGCGGGGATCGATCTTTGGCTCCTGTGGTGTTGCGGGCCTATGACAAGGGCGCGTTGTTTGCCAGTTGGAAGGACCATCTGCGTCTGGAGCCGTGGCTTGAAGCCATGGAGGAGGAAGGGCTGGATCCCAAGGATTATCTGGCTGAGCGTGATGTAGATGCGCCTTTGCCTTGGGATCATCTGACCTGCGGTGTGACCAAGAAATTTCTGCTCACCGAACTCAAGCGGTCCCGAGAGGGCAAGCTGACCGACGACTGCCGCTATCTGGCCTGTCGCAACTGCGGCGTCTGCAATTTCGATGGACGCGAGTCCGAGTTGGTCAAGCAGGCGGCTGATGCCGAGATCAAGCCTCGTGTGGTCTGCTCCGAGCGGGATCAGTCCGATGCCAGCGGCGGTGCCGCGCATCAAACCGGGGTCCAGACTGAAGAGCCGGAGACGACTGTCGCCGCTGACATCGCTACCACTGGCGCACAGGATTTTCCTGCTGCAACAGACGACGCAGGGGTCATTGAATGTGCTGACCCCGTCGGCAAAAGCTCAACTCCGGCCCCGCAGGAGCGTTCACAACAGCGTGGTCAGGGCGGGCGTCCTCTGCCGCCTGACATCGGAGAACTGTCCGACAAGGCCTGCCATTATCGCATCTGGCACAGTAAGCTGGAGGAAACCCGTTTCCTGTCACCCATTGAGCTGCAATCGTTCATCGGGCGGATCCTGCGTCGGGCCAAGATCCCTGTCAGCTACTCTGCCGGGTTCCACCCTCTGCCGCGAGTGTCCTTTGGCCGGGCGCTGTCCGTTGGCGTGGCCAGCGAACGTGAATGGTTCAATGTCTTTTTGCGCAGGGAAATGGGCCCGCAGGAGTTGGCCGAGCATCTGATGCCGTATCTGCCCGAAGGTTTCAACCTGCTGATGGTGGAGACGCTGTCCATGAGCAAGAAGCAGAAGCAGGCCGTGGCCGAGGATTTCGTGCTGGAATATCTGGAGGATTCGGACATTGTCGCGGCACGGTGTGGCGAATGGGCAGAGGTCATGGCGCGCGAGTCCATGCCCTGGACGCGCATGACCAAGAAGGGTGAGCGTACCACGGATATCCGGCCACTGATTGCTCAGGCCGAGCCCGAAGGCATGAAGTCCATGTCTCTGCGTTTTGACTGGACAGACAAGTATCTTTCACCGCTGCGTATCGTGGAGCTGGTGAATCCCGACCTGCCTCCCGAACGGTTCAGACTGACAAAGATGCGTCAGTGGATGCATTTGCCCTAGTTGGCGGTTGAATATTCAATGCAGCCGATGTGGCTGCAGATGGGCCGGATTCTCGTGGATGGTGACATGCACGAGAGTCCGGTCTGTTTTTGCGATTGATCTTGGGAGGTGTAGAATGCTCTGGGGTGAAAGTTCCGAAACGGAGTGTATTGATGTTCCCCTTGAGCAGTACCTGTATCAGCCGGAAATCCCGAAGAATTGAGGCGTATCGCCTTGCGTTTTCATCGGTAGGTCTTATCACATCTGAAGCGGGGTGCATGCGCCTCGCTTTTTTGCCTCTGCCATCTGACGGCCCACACGACAAGGAGAACCAGGAGTGAGTAGAGATGTTAAAGAAGATATTTATTCTTATGGGAGCGTTGACCATGGCCGCTGCTAGTGCCCTACCCGCTTCCGCTGCCGATACGGTGCTGACACAACTGACCAACGGCATGTCCGTGCTGGTGCAGCCGGACGATCGCTTTCCTCTGGTTTCCCTGCGGCTCTACGTGCGGGCCGGATCTGCCTACGAGACCGACAAGCAGTCGGGAATCAGCCATTTGTTGGAGCATATGGTCTTCAAGGGCACGGGCAAGCGCGCACCCGGAGAGGTTGCCGAGACCATCGAAGGCGCTGGTGGCTACCTGAACGCGGCCACGAGCTTCGACTACACCGTGTACAAGATCGATCTGCCTGCTGAGCGTCTGACTCTGGGCCTGGATGTATTGAGGGATATGATCTTCAACGTGGCTCTGGATCCTGATGAACTGGAGAGCGAGAAGAAGGTTGTGCTGGCCGAATTGGAGCGTGGCGAGGATAGTCCGTCTTCACGCCGTTTCAAGTCCCTGCAACCTCTTGTCTGGGAAGACAATGGCTATGAGCGGCCCATTATTGGCACCCGCGAGAGTGTTCAGGGCATCAGTCGCCAGGACATCCTCGATTATATCGGTCAGTTCTATCAGCCCCAGTCCATGCTCATGGTCGTGGTTGGTGATGTGCAGCCCGATGCTGCTGTGGCCGAGGTGGAACAGTTTTTCGGGCAGCTTCAGAACACTGGGCGTGTTACTCCCAAGCGGCCCTTGCCCGTGGCCTCGCACAACGCTCCGCGTATCCATGTGGAGCAGGGGCCTTGGAACAAGGCTTACGTCGCAATAGCCTTTCCTGCGCCTGGTCTGCATTCCGGCGAGGCTGTCGGCTTGGACATGCTGGGACATCTGTTGGGTGGAGACGAGACTTCGCGCCTGTATCGCAAGTTCAAGTACGAACTGGGCCTTGTGGACGATATTTCCTCGTATGCTTTGAGCCTTGAGCAGGTTGGCCTGTTTTATATCAGCGCCACCCTCGATGGTGACAAGCTGCCTGAGTTCTGGAAGGCCTTGAATCAGGAGCTGGCGGGGCTGGATGCCTCCGTGTTCACCACGCAGGAGCTTGAGCGCACCCGCTTGAACATCGAAAATTCTCTGTATTCCTCCAAGGAGACCTTGGGAGGACTGGCTTCCAAGATCGGATATTTCCAGTTCTTCGAGGGTAGCCTCGAAGCCGAGGAGAATTATCTCTACACTCTGGGTGGGGTGACTACCGATCAGATGCAGACCCTTGTGGACAAGTATCTGACCCGTGACGCCTTGGCGGTCTCCGCACTCATTCCGGAGAATGGTGTTGATCTCGCCGAGGTGAAGAACTCCCTGGCGGGAACTGTGGACGCAGCCTGGACAAAGGGCTCGGCTGACAAGGCCGCTGCTGCCAACACCCTGGGGCGCGGCAAGACCGAGACCATCGATCTGGGTGGCGGACATACTTTGGTGCTGCTGCCTGACGGCACATTGCCCTACACCTCCATTGCCATGGCCTACAAGGGCGGGGATTCTTTGCTCTTCCCGGACGAGCAAGGCCTGGCCGACTTGACCTCGCGTTCCTTGACTCGCGGTACAGGCAACCTGTCCGCTAACGACTATGAGGATTATCTGTCCGACCGGGCAGCCGTCATCAATGCCTCGGCCAGCCGCGACATGTTCGTGATCGGAGCTAAGTTCCCGTCGCGTTTTTCCGAGGAGCTATTGCCGCTGTTCAAGGAGACGTTGACCTCTCCGGCCTTGGCCGAAGCGGAAGTTGAGCGGGCCAAGCAGGAACAGATCGCTGCCATCAAGCAGCGCGAGGACCAGCCCACGGGGCTGGCGTTCCGCCATCTGTTCCCCATGCTTTTCTCGGATACTGCCTATTCGTACTTCCATCGCGGCACCGTTGACGGTGTTGCAAAGTACACTGCAGCGCAGACTGTCGGGTTCTGGGAACGTCAGAGTGCCCAGTCCTGGATCATGTCCGTATGCGGTGATTTCGATCGTGAGGCCATTGTCAGCCTTGCCCGAGAACTTGCTACCGAAAATCAAGCCCAGGATTTTGCGTATTCCACCCCGAATTGGGGCAAGGAGTTCAACAAGAATCTGACCATGCCGGATCGCAACCAGTCGCACATTGTGGTCTCATTCCCTGTGCCCGGTTCCCGTCATGAAGATGCCGTTGGCCTGGATCTGTTGCGACAGGCCCTGGCCGGTCAGGGGGGAATGCTATTCCGCGAACTGCGCGACAAGCAGGGCTTGGGGTACACCGTCACCGCCCTCTTGTGGCAGGCGCCTGAGTCCGGATTCCTGGCCTTCTATATTGGTACCTACCCGGATAAGACCGAGCAGGCTCTGGCCGGATTCGAGACGGCAGTGGCCGATCTGCATGCCAATACGCTCTCCGTTGAGGAGATCGATCGCGCCAAGAACTTGCTGGAAGGCGACTATTACCGCGAGCACCAGAGTCTGTCTTCGCGCAGTAGCGAAGCCGCTGGGTTGCTGGTTCGTGGATTCCCGCTGGATTACAATCGCACAAGCCTGGACAAGGCCAGGACTCTGACGCCGAAAGACCTTCAGAATCTGGCCAAGAAGTATCTGATCTGGGACAAGGGCTATACGCTGACAGTGACGCCCTAGGGGCCGTCTTAAGCAGGGCGACGCCCAGGAATGGGACGTTCCTCTGTGTTTACTTTGATCCGATCCACCGCCCGGTGCAACAACGCTGCATCGGGCGGTTTTGCTTTTCAGAGAGAGGGCGAGTGCGCCAGGGACGGAGAAATGAACGAGTCGGGCGTTCATGCCTCGTTGATGATCACTCTTTGAGTGCGAGCGGAGGTGGCAATCCGATCTGTAATTATTGCCCAGCGGCAATGCCACGAGTCTGGTCCTGTGCCGGTCTGGGGGCAGGGACTGTTCTGATGCCGGGTGCCGTGGCAGAAACTGCTGCTTATGCGTTGCTGGGGGGAGGAGCGGGCAGCGTGCTTTGGGCCAACAGATGTTGCCCGCGCAATGAGCTTGCCTGGTCAATGGGGTGAGTACGCTTACCTGCATGAGAGTGCCGGAAGGTCAGTGTTCCTGGCTGGCGAAGCGGCATACCCAAGGAAAAAGGCCCGCCCCCTTTCGGGAACGGGCCTTCAGCACTGTATAGGGGCCTAACGTCCGGTGAGTTAGGCTGCAGCTTCCTTCTTCACGGAAACAGCGATCTTCCACAGCACGGTCACGATGAGCGCGCCAATGGCATAGATGCCCATGGAGATCAGAAGCTCGGTGCTCGACGGCATGTATTCGGTCACGCCTTCGAACATGTTGGGGATGAAACCGGCGACCACGAGGCCCATGCCCTTGTCGATCCAGGTGGCGGCGATCAGGATGATCAGCGCGAAGATCAGGACGGGCTTGCACTTGCGTGTGGTGCTCGGAATGAGCAGAGCCAGAGACAGGAGAGCCATGAACGCAGCTGCCCAGAAGTAGGGCACCATGGCATTGTAGCCATCAAGGCCCGAGAACAGATACACGATGGAGTGCATGTGTCCGGGGATGTTGGAGTAGAATGCAGTGAACAGTTCAAGGAAGAAGAAGAAGACGTTGAAGACCATGGCGTAAGCGATGATCCGGGCCAGCATCTGGACCGCGTCTTTACCAAGCTCGAACTTGGTGGTCTTCTCCATGGCGAACAAGGCCAGCAACATGATGGCAGGACCAGCACAGAAGGCGCTCGCCAGGAAGCGGGCAGCCAGGATAGCGGTCAGCCAGAAGTGGCGGCCAGGGATACCGGCGTACAGGAACGCCGTGACGGTGTGGATGGAGAAGGCGAAGGGCACGGACAGGATTGCCAGTACCTTGACCCACTTGGCGTAAGGTACGCCCTTTTTCTGGGCTTCCAGAGAGGCCCAGCCAACCACGATGTTCAGGCCCATGTATCCGTTAAGGACCATGGCATCCCAGAACAGGACGGAGTTCGGAGTCGGATTCATGATCAGGTTCATCAGACGCAGGGGCTGGCCCAGGTCGACGATGACGAACAGCAGGCACATGACGATGGCGCCAATGGCCATGAACTCGCCAAACACCACGAGGTTTCCGAACTTTTTATAGTCGTGCAGGTAATAGGGCAGCACCAGCATGACGCCAGAGGCGGCAACACCGACCAGATAGGTCAGCTGGGCAATATAAAAGCCCCAGGATACGTCGCGGCTCAGATTGGTCAGCACCAAACCCTGTTGGAACTGCTGGAGGTAACTGTAGGCGCCGATGCAGATCAGCAGCCCGAGGAAGCCGACCCACATCCAGTATTTCTTGTCACCTTTGAGTGCATATTCAAGCATGTCGCACCACCTTAGATGATGTAGAAGACGCTGGGCTCGGTTCCCAGGTCCGGTTTACGGCGGATGGTGTAGTTCTCCGCAAGGATGTGGCGGATCTCGGATTCGGGATTGTTCAGATCACCGAAGATCAGCTTGCCTTCAGACGCTTCCACACAGGCGGGCAACTTGCCTTCGGCAAGGCGCTCGGCGCAGAAGTTACACTTCTCGACCACACCCTTGGTGCGGGTGGGGTAGTCCGTGTTCTGCTCCGCAATGAACGGGCGTGGATCCTGGAAGTTGAAGCTTCTGGAACCGTAGGGGCAACCCGCCATACAGAAGCGGCAACCGATGCAGCGGTGCATGTCCATGATGACGATGCCGTCTGCACGCTTGTAGGTTGCCTGCGTGGGGCAGACTCGAACGCACGGGGGGTTCTTGCAGTGGTTGCACAGCAGCAGGAAATCCTGGTGGTGCATCTTTTCTTCCAAGAACTCGTTGTGCTTGTTCGGGAAGGAGTGGTGGAAGCTATCTGTCCACAGCCATTTAATCTCCTGGTTACCAGGGATGGTCGGCACATTGTGGTACTTGTGACAGGCTTCAACCAGGGGCAGGAAGTCTTCCTTATGGTGGAACTTCCTGGTGTCGATGACCATGCCCCAGCGACCAGCCGTGAGGTGGTCGTGGTTGGGAGCCACGTGGTCGTAGTGCGGCAGGTAGGAAGCGGCCGCGGTGCCAGCACCGGCGGCAAGTCCCATGGCCGTCACACCGGCGACTTTGAGGAAGTGTCTTCTATTGGTTTTCATTATTTCTCCTCCTTGGGCGCGATGTGGCAATCCCAGCAGTAGGGAGCAACTGCGGCGGCCGTGTGGCACTTGTCGCAGAACTGTTCCTTGCTGGTGTGACACTTCATGCAGCTCTTCTGGAGGCTCATCTCGAAGTGAGCGCCGCTTTGCTTACTGGTGTATACGCGGTTTCCATCGCGTACGACCCAGTCGCGCCAATTATCCAGGAGCTGCATGTGCTCAGCCCGCATCCATTCAGCGGATTCTACACACTGGGTTGCGACATCCTTGGGAGGAAGCTGCAGCTCGGGCGTCTTATAGGCGGCCTGGCCGACGTTGTACCAGAACGGGAACGTCATCAGGCCGACAAAGACGATGATTCCGGCAATGATCTTACCACCGTCAAACATAGGTCAGTCCTCCCTTACTCGGCACCCGGCAGGGGTTCCTGCCGCAGGTTCACTTCTCTGGGAATCTCGCCGTCCATCACCAAAGCGTTGGCGACCATCTCGTGGACGCCCGTGACGTCAACACCCGGGGCCCAGTAATTGGCCAGCGGGGGCAGGGTCGCGCGGTCAATGGCGCAGATGGTGGCGAGCATGTTTACGTCGTGTTTTTCCTGCACGTAACGCAGGGCGTTGCCTCGGGGCAGACCGCCGCGCATGCGCATTTCCATGTACTCGTCCGTGTTCAGGCCCGAGCCGCCAGCGCAGCAGAAGGTCTTTTCACGGATGGTTTCCTCGGGCATCTCGTAGAAGTTGTTGCATACGTTCTGAATGACGTAGCGTGGCTCATCCAAGAGGCCCATGGCGCGAGCAGGGTTGCAGGAGTCATGGTACGTGACCCGCAGGTGGTCGTTGCGGCTGGGGTCAAGTTTCAGCTTATTGTGCTTCATCAAGTCGGCGGTGAACTCCGTGATGTGAATCATGGAAGTTCCAGCAGCGTTGTCGAAGCGGGTGCCGGTAATGGGGCTGACCGGGGTCTCCAAGAAGTCCGCCGGGCCGTTCATGGTATCCATGTACTGGTTGACCACGCGCCACATGTGACCGCACTCGCCACCGATGATGTACTTGACGCCCAGGCGCTGGGCCTCGGCATACATCTTGGCGTTCAGCTTCTTCATCAGGCCGTCGGATGTGAACAGGCCGAAGTTGCCGCCCTCGGAGGCGTAGGTGGACCAAGTATAGTCCAGCCCGATCTCGTGGAAGAGCATCAGGTAGCCCATGTAGGTGTACGTTCCCGGGTCAGCGAATATGTCGCCGGACGGGGTGATGAACAGAACCTCGTGGCCCTTTTCGTTCACCGGGCAGTTCACCTTGACGCCCGTGATGTCTTCAATGTCTTCACACATGAAGTCCATCATGTCGTAGTAGGCGTGGGGCTGGATACCCATGTGGTTGCCAGTACGGTTGGAGTTCGAGGCGGGCTCGAGGATCCAGTTGATGTTCAGACCCACCAGGTGCAGCAGTTCACGCGCCATCATGGTGATTTCAGCGGTGTCGATGCCATAGGGGCAGAACAGCGAACAGCGGCGGCACTCGGTGCACTGGTAGAAGTAGAGGAACCATTCTTTGACGACGTCCTCTTCCAGCTTGCGGGCACCAGCCAGTTTGCCCAGGATCTTCCCGGCGAGGGTGAACTCACCGCGGTAGATGCTGCGCAGCAGCTCGGCGCGGAGCACCGGCATGTTCTTGGGGTCACCACCACCGATGTAGAAGTGACATTTATCGGCGCAGGCACCGCAACGCACACAGATGTCCATGAACACCTTGAAGGAGCGGTACTTGTCCAGACGTTCACGGAAACCGTCGCGAATGATGTCGCGCCAGTTTTCGGGCAGCTTCCAGTCTTCGTCAGTGGGAACCCATTTGCGGGCATACGGGAACTGACCATGAGTGGACTTGTTCAGATATTCAACGATTTCCGGTTTGCCGGGGTAACACCAGTTACCCGGGCGGAATTCCGCCGGAACATCCATCCAGTCCTTCTGCGGAACTTTGAAGTCGTACTGCAAAAGTTCTTCAGGTTTTACATTCCAAGCCATCGTCTACTCCTTATGGCTACTGGGCCTCGGTTTGAGCGGCCTCGTCCAGGCCTTTCTCGACGGGAAGTCCGGCTTCAACCATCTTTTCACGGAATTCGTCTTCGTAATCCGCGTAGCTGTGAGCCTTGACGTTCGGGTCGTTCCAGGGATTGCGGTGATGCTTCGCCCGGTTGTCGTTGGGAAGGTTCCTGGTCGGAGACAGGAACACACCACCCAGGTGCATCAGCTTGCTGAACGGGAAATACGCGATCAGCACGCAGACGAGGAACAGGTGGATGTAGAAGATGGCACCGATTCCCTCGATGTGCGCCGCAGGCGCAAAGCTGAACAGGCCCATGGTCAGTTCCTTAACAGCCATGATGTCGGTCTTGCCGAAGTAGCGCATCATGATGCCGGAACAGGCAACGGACAGGATCAGGAACAGCGGGAAATAGTCGGCCACCAAGGAGATGTAGCGAACCTGCGGGAGCAGGGCGCGCCTGAGCAGCAGGAATGTCGCGCCCAGTACCAGGAACACGTCCGTCAGGTACAGGGTGGGCACGCCGAGCTGCAGCAGACCATCAAAGAACTCCAGACCGGACAGGAAGCCCGGAACCGGATCGGTGAACAGGCGGAAGTGCCGCACGAACACGATCAGGAAGGAGTAGTGGAAAAGCAGCGCAAAGCCCCACAGCCACTTGGAGGAAGCGTAGCGGACTTTCATGTCCACGCCGTCCTCGGTGCTGCCGAAGCGCTGCACGGCCAGATTGCGGAACAGGGAGCGGAAACACAGGATTTCCAACGCCATGCGTGCAATGGTCTGGCCGGTGGTTTGCGGATTGTCCAGCTTGGAATGCCGGATCCAATCGTGCGATTTCATCTGACCCCCGGTCGTGGGGATCCTGAATGGCACGGGCGATTTTGCCCAGCCAATGACTTTGGCGACGAATCCTACAAAGAAGATTGCGATCGCCAGGTACGGAATGACCACTCCGAACAAGTGGGTCATTCCAGCCGCGGTTCCGCCCATCCCGACAAGGATGAGAACGAAGACGGCGAAAAGTGAATACAGTGCGTTCATAAGCCCCTACCTCGATTTAAGTTACAGTGCCAGTTACCCCGTCACCGGACTCCGAAGATCATTCGAACTTCGGGTAATCGACTGTAATTCCCTTTTTCCGGAGCACTCCGGAAAAATGGCGCTTGAAGTCCTCGAGCCGAAGCTCGAACAACTGGTTGCGGCATTTTGTGTAGATGTCGAAGGCCACCAGCATCATCGTGTCCACTCTGGACTCGAACTGCAGGACTTCGCTCACGGGCACTTCGCCGGCATCGATCTGCTTGGCAAACTGCTCGCGGACTACATGCTTGATGAAGATCAGAATGGCTACCGCCTCGGAAGGCGAGTAGTCCTGTACCGTGCGAATGCGGACAACGGTATCGATTAAAGGAGCGAGGTCTTCACCGGCCTCGTCCTTCAATAATTCGTCAAAGAGGCCTGCGATGGCTCCATCGATATTGGTGCCCACAGGGTTGCCCCAACGGTGCTTCTTGTGCAGAAACATCGAACTCAACCCCGGGTAAGTCTTGACGATTAGATCGAACCAACGTTCAAGAACGGCTTCTCTGTTTTCGCGTAGAAGATCGATAAGGTGCATAGGTGGTTGAGCTTCTCTTATATTATATAATGATATTTGACGGTGTTGGCGCAAAACGAAAATCTGCACAGGAGTGAAATATCCTGCGCGATTTGTAAACAGTTGAAATCGATTCTCAGCGGCAGGCGCGCAGCCTGAACCACGCGGGAGAGCTGGAACTTCAGGCCTCCTACCCACTGACTTGTCCTCGCGTATAATGAAAATAAAGTCGTTTCGTCAAACGATTCGTGCACATTTTCACAACCTTTTGTCCCGCGTGTACTGGAGATTTGACGGCGTTTTCCGTTGGAGTCTGAGTAGATCGGGGATGGCCTTCATGGACTGCTTCGGGTACAGCAAGGCCAACGAACAGGAGGAACCATGCCCGCGCCCAAGGTGGCGCTCATCTATGCCTATTGGTTGGAGGAGCGTACCCACACAGAAGATATCCGTAGCGTGCCCATCGGCACCTATGCCATTGCTGCGGCCTGTATCCAGGCCGGATATGAGGTGCGTGTTTTTGATTGGCACGGTAAGCGTGGCTTTGAAGACGACATGGAGGCCGAGCTCCGAAGCTTTGCCCCGGATGTGGTCGGATTCACGGTTCTTCAGGCCAACCGCTTTGGTGCATTGGAGATCGCGGCACTGGCGAAGCGGGTGCTGTCCGATGTTCCGGTGGTGTTCGGTGGAATCTCGGCCACTGCCCTCTGGGACTTTTTTCTGAGGCACTACCCTCAGCTTGATGCCGTGGTTTTGGGCGAAGGTGACGTCACCATGCCCGAGCTGGTGGCGGCGTTATGCGCAGGCGATGATCTGGCTTCGGTTGCGGGGATTGCCTATCGTGGCCCGCAGGGACCGTGCTGCAGCGCTGTGCGCCCGCCCGTGAAGAATCTGGATGACCTGCCCATCCCCGCTCGCTGGTTTCGCTACAATCATCTGGCCTTGACCCGTGGCTGTCCTGGGCGCTGCACGTTCTGCGGTTCTCCTGACTTCTGGGGTCCAAGGGTTCGTTTCCGTTCGGCCAAGCATTTCGTGGATGAGATGCAGCTCCTTGTCGAGCAGGGCATTGATAATCTCTATGTGTCTGACGACACTTTTACTCTGGACAAGGGCCGGGTCATCGAGGTCTGCCGCGAGATTCTGGACCGAGGCCTGGATGTCCAGTGGCAGGCCATCTCACGCGTCAATGCGGTGGACGCCGAGGTGCTCGGCTGGATGCGCCGGGCCGGGTGCATTCAGATCAGTTTCGGGGTGGAGAGTGGTGATACGGAGATTCGCGATTTCCTGAATAAGAATATCCGCGAGGAAGATGTGGTTCGGGCCTTTGCGCTCAGCCACAGCGTGGGCATTCTGGCGCGAGCCTATTTCATCTATGGCTGTCCGGGCGAATCCGAGGCCACTGTGGATCGAACCCTGGCGCTCATTGACCGCATCCGCCCCCTGGTCTGTCATTTCTTCATTCTGTCCATTTTTCCGGGCACAGCGCTATATGAGCGCTATAAGCAGCAGACTGGGGCTACGGACGATATCTGGTTGGAACGGATTGAAGACATCAAGTATTTTCAGACCGACGAGACCCTGGATCTGGAAACCGTGGAGCGTTTCGGAAATAGGCTGCGAAGTGAATATGGTGTCCGTCTGCCGGAGTATGCTGCGAGAGTGGAATTGTCTGGTGATCCAGAATTGGCCGTCCGCCATGCCGATTTTCTGGCGCGTCTGGGCATGACCTTCCACGATGGCGATTATTCCAGTAACCCACTGGTGAACGATCCCCTCTCGGTGGCGGAGGTCTTGTACCGCCGGGCCCTGGACTATCACCCCGACGCCACCGCGGCTTTGGGATTGGGGTTGATTTTGCAGAAACGCAGGGAATACCCCGAATCCGTACGCGCTCTGGCCTTGGGCCTGACCGCCAACGAAGGGCACCCGAAGTTGTGTATGGCTTTGGCCGTGTCACTCATGAATCTCGGAGAATTCGGCAAGGCATTGTCGTTTCTGCTGCCTTTCGAGGACAACCCCCAGGCTTTGCAGTATGCGGCCCTGTGCTTCCGCAATATGGGCGAGCGCGAGCATGAATCCCGAACTCTGGAGCGGCTGCGCGGTTTGCAGAAAGGCTAAAAAAAAGCGCCCGAAGGCGCTTGGTCAAGAGGCCGAAAACGAAGAGTCGCTTGGAACACCGCGCTAATGTCGATTGGGGATTCTAAAGGCTCTTCTAATAGAAGCTCCAGCCCCCGGTTCCTTCGCGGAAATCCTCATACATCTCCTCTGACAGCCCCACCATGACGACTCCGTCTCTTTCGGCGAGGCAGACGTTGTTGGGGGCATAGCCATGATCCAAAGCGATCTCCTGCCAATGCTTGCGGGTCATTTCGGCGGCTTGCTGAGCAGCCTCGGGAGCCTTCTCGCTCTTCTTCCAATTATTGATCATTACGCAATTCATGATTGTGTTCTCCTTTGGGCGGCACTTCGGGCCGCCTACGGGTATTCTTGAACTATATAGGTGATCATTTTTGTCGGAAATGCAAGAGGGGCAGAGCGTTTTCCGTGGAGGGTTGCGGCTTGATGTGATAGTCCGTCAGCAGACAATTCAATTCAGTAATGGAGGATAATATGCAGTTTGTTCAGACTGAAAAAGCAGCCGCAGCAGTGGGACCTTATTCTCAGGCCGCAGATACGGGTGCCCTCGTCTTTGTCAGCGGTCAGCTTGGTCTGTCGCCTAAAACCGGTGATATGGCTGAGGGGTTCGAGGCTCAGACGCGGCAGGCGCTGTCGAACATGAAAGCCATCATTGAAGCTGCGGGCCGGACCGTGAACGATGTGGCAGCCGTGGACGTCTTTGTGACGGATATGGGGCAGTTTCCTGTGTTCAACGGTATTTATGCCGCATTTTTTGGGGAGCATAAACCGGCTCGCGCGGTGATCGAAGTTTCTGCCTTGCCCAAGGCGGGGCTGGTTGAAATCAAGTGCGTGGTGGCCAAGGCGTAGTCCCCTACGCTCTGTATTTGCCAGCTGATAGGCCCGGGTGGAATACCACTCGGGCTTTTTGTATGAAATAGCCCAAATGCCAGTGGTTTTGGCTGGTATGTCATGAAATTCCGAGTTGTCATTGCTCTGGCTTGCCCAACCTGCTAATATCCTCCTAAACGTCTATAGATTATCCAATACCGGCAGCTGAGGGGGGAGTATGGAAGCCGTTGGTCATGTGGTCGGTCTTTTGGGTGAGGTGAGAGCCGAGTCCGAAGCTGGTCTTCGTCCGTTACAGCTTGGAAGCGAGGTGTATCCCGACGACATCCTGCTGACCAATCAGGGTGCCCATGTAGAAGTTCGTTTTGCAGACCAAAGTGTCTTGTCTCAGGGTGAGAACGCCCGTCTGACCATTGATTCCTTTGTCTACAGCCCCCAGGATAGTGCTGCCTCGAATATGGTCCTCAATATGGCTGAGGGCACGTTTCGCATGGTGACTGGCGAGATTGCCGCCTCCAATCCCGAAGGCGTGTCCATGGTTTCGCCTCTGGCAACCATCGGTATCCGGGGGACAGGTGCCGACCTGCAGGTTGGAGAGGACGGACTCAAGGTCGGTATCTTCCAGTACGATGGCAAGGACCTGACCGTGACGACCCCCTACGGAACCATGATCATCAACAACGCCAACCTGATCCTTGATGTCTTTGCGGATGGGACCTTTGGCGAACTCCGAACCTATACCGATTTCGAGAAAGCTTTTTTTGATGCCATCGCTCCGATTCTCTCCATTCCCACAGCTCGCGAGGGCGGCGAGGATGACGGTGGTGATGATGGTGACGAGGGTGACGGCCCGGGTGACGGAACCGGAAATGGTGACGGCGAAGATGGTGGCGGTGGCGAGGATGAGGTCACCGTGGAGCTGAATCCCGAAGACGGAGCCTCGGAAGGTGACATCCTGTCCTTCATCATGGGCGCCATGGAGGAGATATTGGGCGATGATACCCTGGCTGGTGGTGCCGGGGGAGATACTCTGGGTGGGGGAGACAGTGTCCCTGGAAGTGGGGACGGATCTCCTTTTGACCCCGATAACTGGGGCCAGCCTGATGATCCTTTTGCGGATTCCCTGGCCGGTGGCGATGACGATGACGACGATACTGTGTCCGGCGGCGACACGGGCGATGGAGATACCGGGGATGATACCGGAGGCCATAGTGGCGGTTCGGGCGGAGGCAGCTCCAGTGCTTCCTGTGACTGTCCGGCCCCTGCGAGTCTGGACGGAACCACGGGTTACACCATTGTGGGCGATGAGGCCGGGACCACATTTGGTGCCGATTTTGCCTGGGTTGGGGATGTGAATGGTGATGGGATAGATGACTTCATGATTTCCGCAGCCAATGCCGACCCTAACGGCGTTAACAATGCCGGAGAAACCTATCTGATCTTTGGTGGCACGAACCTGGAAAATCTGGATGCTGCGGACGGAACCACCGACGGCAGCATTGATATTTCGTACCTGGATGGCAGCAATGGCTATGTCCTGGATGGGTATCGATATGAAGGTAGGTTTGGGGCCTATGGTCGCAACAAGAATATGAGCACCGTGGGTGACTTCAATAACGACGGATACGATGACTTTTCTCTGGGAGCCACCAGTTTTTCCACGGCAACAGGTGAAGGGTACGTGTTGTTCGGCGGGTCGAGCCTGGCGGCTTTGGACGCCATGGATGGGACAGCCGATGGAACCCTCAATGTCAAATACCTGGCTTCGGGCAACGGTGGTGACGGGAGTAACGGCTTTATCCTCAACGGATTTACTACGTACGATCAGGGGGGGAGTTCAGCCAGCTATGGCGATATCAATGGTGATGGCTTTTCGGATGTTATCCAGTCCGGTTTCATGGCGGGTTCCACCCTTGATTCCGGAGAAGTCTATGTGGTGTTCGGTGGTAACGGCTGGTCCGGTGGGGCCGAGTTGAGCCAGAACGGGCTCAATGGAACCAACGGCGTTTTTTTCTACAACTCCAATGCACGTGAATTCATGGGCAACAGTGTCACTGGCATCCCGGATATGAATGGCGACGGTTTTGCCGAAGTTTTGATCGGGGCCAACGAGGGGCATGGGTCCAATGCCGACAGAACCGGCAAGGCCTATCTCGTGTTTGGCGGTTCCTATGGAGTCAAGGGGGAGTCCAGCGTTCTTTCCGGTGGTTTCAATGTGTCTGGCCTGGATGGAAGTAATGGATATCTGTTTGAGGGCGTGGATAATCAGGATGTTACCGGTCAGGTGAGTTATGCTGATGTGAATGGTGATGGGATTAGCGATCTGATCATCGGAGCACCGGAAAGTTATACTGGCCAGTATGGCCCGGGTAAGGTCTTCGTGGTCTACGGCGATCAACTCGCGGCTCTGGATGCTGCGGATGGTTCGGGTGATGGCACAATACAGTTGTCAAAACTGCTGGCAACAAATGGGGCGGATGGCACCTATGGCTATGTCATGGCAGGTAATGCAGGCAGTACTGATCGTCTTGGCTTTTCCGTGCAGACCGCTGGTGACGTGAATAACGATGGCTATGGGGATTTCATGGTTGGCGGGCATACGGTTGCTGCCAACGAGAATGGCGAGGGCTATCTGATCTTCGGCGGAGTCAACGGAGTGAAAGGGTGGGGAGCCAAGCAGGCCAGTCTGGATCCGGATGCCCTGAGCGGTGAAGACGGGGTGATTGTGCTGGGCAAGGCTGCGGGAGATTCCACTGGCTACGGTGTCGGTTATCTGGGGGATTTGAACAACGATGGCTATGCGGATTTCGGGATCACGGGTCACGGCGGTGACCCCAATGGTGAAGTCTACGTCATCTATGGCAACGAATTCACGGGGTATCAGGATTCGACACTGCTGACTCTTGCAGGAACAGCTCCTTCAAGGGTCCTGACCGTCCGAGGTCAGGAGGATACCGATGAGGTGGATATCAATCTGAGCACCGGTGCGGTGAGTATGAGCTCCGGGACGTTCACTTCGATAGATGCGACCGATGCGACCAAGGTGGAAGCATCCGATTACGAGGGACAGATCACCTTAACCGGCAGCTCGGGTGAGGATACTTTCTTCGGGGGGGCTGGCGATGATTATGCCCAAGGCGGTCAGGGCGATGATTATCTTGAAGGTGGAGCCGGAAACGATGAGCTTTGGGGGGGGATTGGAATCGATGAACTCTCTGGAGGGACGGGCAATGACACCCTTGTGGGTGGAGCTTCCGGTGATATGCTGACTTCCGATTTGGGGGAAGACGTTTTTCTGTACACCATTGAAAGCGATATGACCAACGACACCATTTCTGACGCGGATTGGGATTTTGACAAATTGCAATTCGATTCGGTTAATTTTGGCCTTGCTGCCGGTACATTGGATTCCGGCCGATTCTTTGTGGTGACGAACTATACCGATAACTACACGGACGTGACGCAGGATGGAGCCGTCTTTATTTACGATGATGGGGCCGAGAGCTTGTACTACGACGATGACGGAAACGATGGCAGCTATGGTGCCTTCAGCCTGGATATTACCTATAATGGAAACGCACCCGAGTATGACGATATCGAGCTTGTGAACCTCGCCTAGCAGATGACCTGTGAGAGTACATTCCCCAGCCCCCGGAAGCCTGGTTTCCGAGGGCTGTTTCGTGTCCGGGAAGCGCCGGGGCGCAACGATTCTTGGGGAAAACGGTTGACAAGACCGTGCTGGCAAAGGAAGACATTTCGGATATGGGCGGTTCGGCAGACGCTGAAGGCCGTTGTTTTGAATCTGAAGTC
Organism: Desulfovibrio ferrophilus; assembly: GCF_003966735.1. NCBI lineage: Bacteria > Pseudomonadati > Thermodesulfobacteriota > Desulfovibrionia > Desulfovibrionales > Desulfovibrionaceae > Desulfovibrio > Desulfovibrio ferrophilus. The sequence goes on along the minus strand of NZ_AP017378.1, from coordinate 2,464,420 downwards.
GCGGCCAAGGGCTTGGTCGGGACGTTTGTTTTTTACTGCATACCGGGGCTGCCAGGCGACCTGTCCGTTTGGGCATGATGAACGCCATGTTGCGCTCCGGGGCCGCAGATCGAGGAGTATAACGTGAGTGAATTGGCAGTAGTCTTTGGTGGTTCCGGATTTCTGGGCAGCCATGTGTGCGACGAGCTTGTCCGGGCCGGGTTCAAGGTGCGGGTTTGCGATCGCGTGGAGTCTCCCCATCTCAGCGATGGTCAGGAGATGTTCCTGTGCGACATCCTGGACCCCGAATCCATGCGCAAGGCCGTGAGTGGCGCCGATTACGTCTACAATTTTGCGGGGCTCGCCGATATCGACGAGGCCCGTGACAAGCCCATCGAGACGATTCAGCTCAACGTGTTGGGAAACGCTCACATCCTTGATGCCTGCCGTGAGGCCAACGTCAAACGCTATGTCTTCGCCAGCACCGTCTATGTCTATAGTGAAAAGGGTTCTTTTTATCGCGCCAGCAAACAGGCTTCGGAACGGATCATCGAGGCCTACAAGGAGCGCTACGGGATCGAATATTCCATCCTGCGCTATGGTTCGCTCTATGGTCGCCGGGCTGATATGCGTAACGGTATTTACAGGATTCTGCATTCGGCTCTATCCCAGGGCAAGGTGACCTATTCGGGGACCGGAGACGAGCAGCGCGAATACATCCATGTTCGGGATGCGGCCAAACTTTCGGTACGCATTTTGAATGAAGAGTACGCCAACCAGCATGTGATCTTGACTGGTCCCTACCCCTACCGCGTGCGGGATCTGATGGAAATGGTGCGCGAGATTCTGGGTAACAAACCGGACATCGAGTTCCTGAACCAGCCATTGGGCGGGCATTACAAGATCACTCCCTATGGTTTCCTGCCGCGAGTGGGGACCAAGCTGGTGGGTGAGTCGTACACGGACATGGGACAGGGACTGCTCGATTGCCTGGCCGAGATGCATGAAACCGAGGACGGGCAAAGCTGATTTGATTGTCGGATAGGACACAACCTGTGGCGGATAAGCGAACAGAATCGACGCATGAGCCCCAAACGCAAGACGTTTTTGTTCATGAAAGCTCCTATGTGGACGATCATGTCACCATAGGTGCCGGAACCAGAATCTGGCATTTTTCTCACATCATGAGTGGATGCGTTCTTGGGCAGGATTGCAACATCGGTCAGAACGTCGTGATCGGCCCGGAAGTGAGCATCGGGAATCGTTGCAGGATTCAGAACAATGTTTCCGTCTATAAGGGGGTGACCCTGGAGGACGAGGTGTTCTGCGGTCCCTCCGCTGTCTTTACCAACGTCATCAACCCTCGCAGCCACATCCCGCGGATGGGGCAACTTCGGCAGACCCTGGTCCGCAAAGGGGCCACTCTGGGCGCCAACTGTACAGTTGTCTGCGGCATCAGCATTGGGCGGTATGCCTTTATTGGGGCCGGAGCGGTGGTGACGGTTGACGTGCCTGATCACTCTTTGGTGGTGGGTAACCCCGCCAGGCAGAAGGGCTGGGTCTGTGCCTGTGGCGAACACTTGGATGATGCGCTGTCGTGTGCGGCCTGCAAAGCCAGGTACTATGAGAACCAGAGCCGGGGACTTGCCCGGATCGATTGATTGACCATCAACACTGTTCATGGCCAAGGGGATGAACCTGGCCATTGTGGAGTCTGAACATTATGACAATGCCATTTATTGATTTGAAGGCCCAGTTCCGTGCGCTGGAGTCTGATATTCGCGCCCGTATGGACGCTGTTCTGGAACATGGCCAGTTCATTATGGGGCCTGAGGTTCGTGAGCTGGAAGAGAAGCTGGCCGGGTTTGCAGGTGTGAAGAACGCCATTGCCTGTTCCAGCGGGACAGATGCGCTGCTGCTGGCCCTGATGGCTCATGGAGTCGGGCCGGGGGACGCCGTGTTTACGACCCCCTTCACGTTTATCGCCACTGCGGAAGTGATTTCGCTGCTGGGAGCGACTCCCGTGTACGTGGATGTGGACCCCGAGACTTTCAATATCAATCCCGAGGCGCTGAATCTGGCTGTGCGTGCCGTGAAGATGGGCGATGCCGGTAAGCATCCCCTGCCCAACGGGGTGGACAAGCTGACTCCCAAGGGGATCATTCCCGTGGATATCTTCGGCGTACCTGCCGAGTACGATGCCATCATGGAGCTGGCTGAGAGCCATGGTTTGTTTGTGTTGCAGGATGGAGCCCAGAGTTTTGGGTCCGAGTACAACGGCGTGCGGGCCGGGGCTTTGGGGCATGTTTCTGCCACCAGCTTTTTCCCGGCCAAACCCTTGGGTTGTTACGGCGATGGCGGAGCGGTGTTTACCGATGACGACGAGATGGCCGAATTGATGCGGTCGCTGATGATTCACGGGATGGGGAGCCATCGCTACGACAATGATCGCATCGGGATCAACGGTCGCCTGGATTCCTTGCAGGCTGCCGTGTTGTTACCCAAGTTGGCAGCCTTCCCCGGCGAACTCGATCAGCGTCAACGCGTGGCGGACCGGTATACCGGGCAGTTGTCCAAGCTGCCAGGGTTTACCTTCCAGAAGGTGCCGGATGGATGTCGCAGTGCCTGGGCCCAGTATTCCATTCTCCATGAGCGTCGCGAAGAGATTCAGGCCGCTCTGAAGGAAGCCGGAATTCCTTCGGTCATCTACTATCCCAAGCCGTTGCATATTCAGACGGCGTTTGCAGAATTAGGCTACGCTGCAGAGGATATGCCTGTTTCCATGCGTCTGGCAGAGAGTATCTTCAGCCTGCCCATGCACCCGTACATGACTGACGAGCAAGTGGATGAGGTCTGCGGAGTGATTGCCGGGGTCCTGGCTTAGACCCTTTTTTGAAATTCATTGAAAGGCGCCCCTGCCGCATGATTGCGGCAGGGGCGCCTTTTTGTGTGAAAGAAGGGAGAGGGGGGAGGTCTTAACCAGCTCCCTGCTGGAAATGCTGCTCAATCACCGAGGCGTCGGATGCGGTGGATGCGACGCCCAATGCCTTGGCTTCGCCATGGCAGACAAAACCTGCGCCAGTGTGGTTGACGTATCCGGCGGAGAGGACCGTACCATAGGGCATTTGTTCCCTGAGTTCATCATGGTCGATCCTGTCGGGGAAGAGCACGGGGATGGCCTGGCCGGAAAAATCTTCAAAAATAATGTATTTCATTTGATGCCTCTGCTTGGTCGGTGCATGCGAACACGTGGTGTTGTGGTTTTATATGATGAATTGTGGGTGATGTAAAATGCTCGCGAATGCCCATGATCTTCAGTTTCTGTCTGTCGTCCAAGGCGAAGAGGAGTTGATTTTGTCGTTGTGCATGGAAGTGTATGCTGTGTATTACTTGTTTTGTGTCGTGTACTGATCTTTAATTGTGTTGCAATGTTTTGATTTAGTATGATAGAGACATGATACTCTGACATGAAATGAGGGTTTACGTGACGCAACGGAATGTGTGTGAATAGTTTCCGTCGTTACGGTTGTTGAACGATGGTGATATATTTCGGAGGAAAGTCGCGCATGGAAGATTATCTTAAGGAAGCTTTGGATATCGTAAAGGCACAAGCCAGTGTCCGAACCATGACCGAGGATGAAATTACATCCATGGTTCAAAAGCTGGCCCATGGGATCAGAAGGATTGGTGAGGGGGATCTCGTAGAAGAAAAGCTTGCTCCTACCGTGGACCCTAAAAAGGCTATCCGAGAGAAATCCATCATCAATCTTGAGGATGGCAAGCCTTATAAGATATTGACCAAGAAGAATTTGATCAAGTTTGGTCTGACTCCAGATGAGTATCGGGAGAAGTGGGGGTACAAAAAGGGAACCCCGTTGATCTGCAAGAGTCTTCAACGCGAGCGTCGTAAGAAAATGAAGGAAATGCAGCTCTGGACCAAGAGGAAAAAGAAGGGAACAGCGAAAAAATAAAAAGCCACACGCAAAAAACGGCCTCCGGGATGAATCGGGGGCCGTTTTTTGCGTGTGGGGACGATTCAGCAGGGTGAATTATTGACGAACCAAGAATACGTGGAGGCAATGCCCTCGCGCAAACTGATGCCTGCTGTCCAGCCTTTTCCCGTAAGACGGGAGACATCCAGCAGTTTCCTGGGAGTGCCGTCCGGCTTGTTTCGGTCGTAGATGACGTTTCCTTTGTAACCGACGATGTCTTGAATGATCTCAGCAAGTTCGGCAATGCTGATATCGGTCCCGACCCCTACATTAATGATGTCTTCTTCATCATAATTGTCCATCAGGAACAGACTGGCCTGTGCCAGATCGTCCACATGCAGGAATTCTCGCCGAGGGGTTCCGCTGCCCCAGACAGATACTTCGGGTGCGCCAGTGAGCTTGGCCTCGTGGAATTTGCGGAGCAGGGCAGGCAATACATGGGCACTGACCAGATCGAAATTGTCACCAGGGCCATAGAGATTTGTGGGCATCAGACTGATGGCATTGAATCCATACTGGCGTCGGTAGGCTTGGCACATCTTCAACCCCGCGATCTTGGCTACGGCGTACCACTGATTGGTGGGTTCCAGTTCTCCGGTCAAGAGGTGCTCTTCGCGTATGGGTTGAGGAGCAAACTTGGGATAGATGCATGACGACCCCAGAAATAGTAGTTTTCTGGCCCCGTTCCTGTAAGCCGCATCTATGATGTTTGATTGAATGAGCAGATTGTCCCGAATAAATTCAGCCGGGCGGATGTCGTTGGCATGGATGCCTCCCACCTTGGCTGCCGCCAGAACTACATATTGGGGTTTCTGGTGGGCAAAGAAATCGTTGACCTGGGCTTGGTCAGTGAGATCGCATTGGGCGTGTGTGCGGGTGATGATGGATGTGTGTCCCGCCTGTTGCAAGGCGCGGACAATAGCCGAGCCAACCAAGCCTCGGTGACCGGCGACATAGATAATTGCCTCTTGTTCCACTGATGCCTCCCTGAATGACCTGCGGAGATGCTACAGTGTTTTGAGCCTGATGTGAATGACGAGCCCTTTGCCCCGCCAAGGAAAGTGCGTAGTGTTTAGGTATGAAATCAGCCGGTTCCCCACCCCCCATCACCAGCCCGGAGCAATATGCAAAGCAAGGCTATCCCATTGAGCATTTACGTATTGGAGAGTGCATTTTTACGCGCAGGCCTGCGATGATTACCACGGTGCTAGGTTCGTGTGTCAGCGCGACGTTCTATCATCCTGTATCGTCTGCGGCCGCCATCTTTCATGCCATGTTACCGATTTGCTGCGGTTATTTGAATGAAAAAAGGTCTTGTAAATATGTGGATGTGGCCGTGGATGAAATCATGGTTCGTTTCGGCAAATTGGGCATCAAAGCGCATGATCTGGACGTGAAGCTGTTCGGGGGGGGATTCACCATTGACCCCGAACGCAAGGATGCCGTGCGTGATATCGTCGATGTCGGGCGCAAGAACGTGAGTGCGGCACGCGACTCCCTGGCCAAGCATGGGCTGAAGGTCATGGCCGAGGATGTGCTCGGCAGGCGCGGACGCAAGGTGTTTTTCCTGACAGCCACAGGTGAAGTCTGGGTCAGGCCCGTGTCCGCCGAGGCTGGCGATCTGGATTCGTCTTTATTCTAAGACGAGGAATCTTCAAGTACGTAGGTGAAGATTAACGGTGCCACAATGCTGGCGTCGGAATTGATCATGAATCGAGGGGTGTCGGGGGCCAGCTTGTGCCAGGTGATCTTTTCATTGGGCGGCGCGCCGGAGTATGACCCGTATGAGGTCGTGGAGTCACCGATCTGGGCAAAGTAGGCCCAGTAGGGAGTGTCTTCCAGGTAGCAGTCCTGAATGAGCATGGGCACGACGCAGATGGAGAAATCTCCCGAAATGCCACCACCGATCTGGAAAAACCCCACGGGGATCTCCGCATCGGCTCGTTTCTTATACCATCCTGCCAGATGCTCCAATTGCTGGGTTCCCCGTTTGACACCATTGTGGTTCGGGATATTCCCGAGCATGACTTCGGCAGTGTAGATATTGCCCAGAGTGGAGTCTTCCCAGCCCGGAGTGTAGATGGGGATGCTCATTTCCTTGGCGGCAAGGACCCAAGAGCGCTCTCGCGGAAGCTGGAAACGATCCTCTATGCCAGGAATATCGAGGACGTCATTCAGGAATTGGTGGGGAAATTTCGCTTCTCCCCTGCTCGCCGCTTCGGTCCACATCTGGACAATGTGGTCCTCGATCTCCTTCATCACGGTTTCCGGGATGCAGGTGTCGGTGACGCGATTCAGCCCACTGTCGCGCAGAGCGACTTCATCCTGCGGAGTCAGGTCTCTGTATTCGGGCAGGATTTTGTATTCATTGCCGGCAAAGAGGTTGAAGATGTCTTCTTCCAGATTGGCAGCGGTGCAGGAGATGGCGTGTACCTTGCCCTGGCGTATCATTCGGGCCAGGGAAATGCCGATTTCCGCCGTGCTCATGGCGCCTGCCATGGCCAGGAACATCTGACCGCCACCATCAAGCAGATCGCACCACCCCTTTGCCGCGTCCAGGGTTTCGCGGGCGTTGAAGTGTTTGAAATGCTCTTCCATGAAGGCACGGATGGCGGTCATCAGGGCTCCTTACGTTTGAGTAGCGGTGGACGGGGTTCCCTTTTTCTCCATGCCGATGAAGAACATGAGCAGCGACGGGATGACAAACACGGTGAAGACCGTGGAAAGGGCCAACCCGCCGAGGATGACTGCACCGAGCCCGCGGTACAATTCCGAGCCCGGACCGGGCCATACCGCCAGAGGCAGCATGCCGAAGATGGAGGTCATGGCGCTCATGTAGATCGGGCGCAAGCGGGTACGGACGGATTCCAGCACGGCTTCCTTGTGGTCCATGCCGCCTTCGCGGATGTTGTTCAGGGATTGGTGCACGATGAGGATGGCGTTGTTGACCACGACACCGATGAGGATAACGAAACCCAGCATGGTCAGCACATCAAGGGGCTGTGTGGTGAGCAGAAGATTCTCCAACTTCAGGCCGATGAACCCACCCGCCGCCGCCAGGGGCACCGTGAACAAGATGATCAGTGGGTAGAAGAAGTTCCCGAACAGTGAGGACATCAGCAGGTAGATGATGACCACGGCCAGGATGAAGTTCCACTGCAGGGCCTGACGGGTGACGGTCAGCTTGTCTGCCGCGCCCGAAAGCTGGGTCTTCATCCCCTGAAGTGCGCCTTTGGCCTCGAGGTCCGGGATGATGCTGTCCTGAATGAGTTCCATGGCTTCTTCAAGGGGCATGGTTTCGGGAGGGGTGACCTGCAGGGTGAAGGTTCTGTTGCGCTCCAGGTGGCGAATCTCGTTGATGCCAGTTGTTCTGGTCAGGCCGGCAAGCGAGGAGATGGGCAGCAGCCTGCCGTCTGGAGTGGACAGAAGTGCTCCGTACAGATCTTCAGGAGTGGAAATCTTCTGCTCCGAGGCCATGAGGACCAGATCGATGGAAGGCTGTCCTTCTTCCTTGAAGTCTCCGACCTTGCGGCCGTCCATGAGGACATCAGTGGAAATGCCGAGGTCCTGTGAAGTCAGCCCGGTGGCCTTGAGCCTGTCTCGGTAGGGCGCAAGGCGGATTTCCGGAAAGGTCATCTCAAAGGATGGCACCGGACGGACCTGGGCCCCTGCCATGGCTTTGGGGATGGTCAGGAACAGGGTCTGTGCGGCGGCGGCCATTGTGGGCAGATCGGACCCGATCAGGTCCACGTCAATGGTCCGGTCACCGCCGATCTGGTTCTGGAAGATACCGGCCTGGAAGCTGAATCCGAAGACTCCTGGAATGGAGTTGGACCAGCCCATCATGGGGCCGAGCAACTCTCTGGCTCTTTGTTCCTGGGATGAAATGACGCCGAAGATATTGAAGCCCGGAGTGCCCACATAGAACAGGTTGCGGATGCCAGGCAGGCCATTGACTTCATCCTGTCCCAGGAACGGGTCGGCCATGCCGAAGATGCGGTTGCCCCAGTCCGTTCGTTCATTGACGGACATGCCCGGAGGCGGAATCAGGACCGAGAGCAGCATATTGCGGTTGCCCTGAGGCAGGTATTCCATCTTGGGCATGAAGAGCCAGGAGGAGCCGACGGCAAGTCCGGTAAGCAACAGAATGGTGGCCAGACGGGTGCCTGTGCTTTTCAGACAGGTCTGGACAAGGCCCATGACGCTATTGGAAATGCGTGTGCCCAGCCCGGTCAGAGGTTTCAATATGCGCAGTTCGAATTCCTTTCCGTTTTTCCGTCGTTCCGCCAGGCTGAAAAGCTGTTTGGCGAACATGGGAATCACGGAAATGGAGACGATCATGGAAATGCTCACTGCGCAGGTTACGGCGATGGCGATATCCTTGAACAGCTGTCCCGCTTCTTCCTCAATGAAGACGACGGGCAGAAATACCGCCACGGTGGTCAGGGTGGAGGCCAGCACCGCTCCCCACACTTCTCTTGTGCCGTCATAGGCGGCCTGGGCCGCACGTTTTCCCAGCTGCTTGCGGTGGCGGTCGATATTTTCCAGGACCACGATGGCGTTGTCCACGAGCATGCCCACGGCAAAGGAGATACCTGCCAGGGAGACCACGTTCAGGTTGCGCCCGAACAGACTCATGAAAATGAAGGTGCCAATAATGGAGATGGGGATGGCCACGGCCACGATGATGGTGGACGACAGGCTGCGCAGAAAGATGATCAGGATGGTCACGGCCAGGATGCTGCCGACGATGATATTCTGTTGAACCAGACCGATGGCACCATTGATGTAGGGGCGCTGATCATAGGTCCAGTCCATGCGGATGCCGTTCTCCTTGAGCATCCCGCTATTCAGTTCTTTCACGACCTCATGGACCCGGTCGGTCATTTCCAGAATATTGGCGCCAGTCTCCGGTTTTACACCAATGGCGATCCCAGGTTCGTTGTTGTGCATCATGGCCGAGACGGGGCGTTCAAAACCGAATTCCGCCCGACCCACATCGGCCACGGTCACGCGTTGTTGGCCCGTGGAGCGGATAACCACGGCCTCGATCTGTTCCGGGGATTTGAATTCTCCCACGGAACGGATGCGGTATTCGTGGCTGCCCAGGCTCATATTACCAGCAGAAATATTGATATTTTCTGTCTGCAGGACACCGATCAGGTCGGGGATGGTCAGCCCGTGTGCAGCCAGCTTGGCGGGGTCGACGATGACGTGCATTTCCTGCTCTGTGCCGCCGCCGATGAACAGGTCGGCGACGCCTTCCACACGTTCCAGATGTTGCCGCACCCGGTCCTCGAAGAGGGTCTTGTAGCTTGCAATGGGACGCTTGTTGTCGGGCAGAGCCTTGAGCACGATCCAGATTACCGGCGAGGCGGCAGAACCCGTGGCCGTGATCACCGGCTTGTCGGCAGTGGCCGGATAGGACGGTACCTCGTTCAACTTGTTGGAAACCCTCAACAGGGCATCATCGGAATCGGTGCCGATCTTGAACTTCAGGGTGAGTTCGCCGCTGGAGTTCTTGGAGGTGCTATCCATCTCCTTCAGGCCCGGGATGCCCTTGAGGACATCCTCCTGTTCTTCGATGATATCCCGTTCGATCTCGTAGGGCGTGGCCCCGGACCAAGTCGTCGTTACCGTGATTTCAGGTTCTGTGACAGAGGGGGTCAACTGATAAGGCAATCCGAACAGGCCAATGAGCCCGAACAAGACGATCAGGATGATGCCCACCAGCACTGTGACAGGCTTGTCGATGGAAGACCGGATGATATCCATGGAACGCTCCACCCGCACCTCAAGGATGCGGCTCGGCGAGAGTGTCTACTGTTTGGCTCCGGCCGTGCGGACCGGTGCGCCGGGGTACAGTCGTTCGTTGCCTTTGATAACCAGGTCCATGCCTTCTGCGAGGCCCGGTCCGTTTACAGCGGCTAAAAGGCCCAGGTAGGCCACCACGTTGACGGGGATCATCTGGGCCTTGCCGTCGACCGCGGCAAAGACCATGGGCTGGCCGCGCAGGATGGTTACTGCATCGCGGGGTACAATGACGGACTTGACCTTGGCACCCACGGGCAGATGGGCCGTGGCCTGCATGCCTTGGGCAAAGTGGGTGCCGGGGATGCGAATCTTGATCGGGAAGGTGCGTGTCCCCACATCTCCTCGGGGAATGATGGCGAAGATCTTGCCCGACGTCGCCTTGCCCCCGATGGTGACTTCGATGGTCTGGTCGACACTGATAAAGGGCAGGACGGTTTCGGGGACATTGATGATGACGTCCATGGCCTCGTCCAGAGCCACGGTTGCGACCACGGCTCCGGCAGCGATCCATTCGCCGCGTTCCACTTTGCGTTCCAGCACGATGCCTGCAAACGGTGATGGAACTCTGGATTTTGTAATTTCGAGTTGCAGCCTGTCGGCTACGGCTTCCAGAGCACGAGCCTTGTTCTGGACTTCCTGTAGGGCGTAAAAGGCGTTGTCGAACTCCTGAGTGGAGATGGAGCCGCTTTTGATCAGTTCTTCGCGACGCTTGAGCTCGATCTTCGCGAGCTCTTGTGCTGCCTTGGCTTCGTCCAGGTAGCCCTGTGCCGCGATGAGATGCTTGACGGCAATGGCCGTGTCCATGGTGACCAGATCAGCTCCGGCATTCACTCGGCGGCCTTCCTCGAAATGGACATTCAGCACCCGGCCTGCGACTTCCGAGGCGACTTCCGAGACTTCCGGGTAGTACACGGTACCTACGAAATCGGACCGGGGAGCCACGCTGTCAGCGCCGGATTTGGCGGTTTCGATCAGTGTTGGCGGCGGCCCCTGAGGTTTGTCCTGTGCGACGGTCCCTGTGGGCAGGGTCAGGACGATCAGCGTGATCAACGTAATAATAGAAGTCTTCATATCTCCCCCAGCACGACGACTAGCCGTTGTCGCGCATATAGCTGATATGGTTGTACAGTCTGTTGAGCATGTCTAGTAAACTGCGCTGTTCCTTTTCGGTGAGGCAGGAATAGGCGCGTTCACCCTGGGCCAGGACGATGGGTGTGACGGTCTCTTTCAGCTCTTTGCCTCGCTGGGTCAGGTAAATTCTGTAGGTGCGACGATCCTTGGGGTCGCGCTCGCGGTAGACAACACCTTTGCCTTCGAGAACATCGATCATGCGGGTGATGTTGGCGGTGTCCTTGAAGGAGCACTCAGCCAGTTCCTTTTGCGAGCGGCCTTCCTTTTCCCAGAGTCGGCAGAGCAGGGCGTATTGCTCGGAGGTGATATCGATGCCGGCCTCGCGGAAATAGCGACGGAGTTCGAATTTGATGGCTTTGCCTGTGCGGGCAATGGCGTATGCCACTGATTCATCGAGGGAAAATCTATTATCTAGCATGTGCAATTCCTGTAGGTGAAATAGTTGTACCCGTAATTATATGGGGGGATATTGTTGTGTCAATGCGGAAACCCTGAGGCCAGCAATTACCTGGGTGTCAGGGAGGATAAGCCATCAGAGGAAACTGGTTTGTTTTAAACGGTTTCCTCTGAGCCTTGCGTTTTGGGCCAGAGTTGGGCGACGAGCATTCCGGAGAGCATCAGTGCACAGCCGAACATGCCGCGTCCGGTCATGGATTCGCCAAGAATGACCCATCCGCCCAGAGCTGCGAACACGGCTTCCAGACTCAGGATGACGGCGGCATGGGTTGGGGGGGCGTCCTTTTGGGCGATGACCTGAAGGGTGTAGGCAACGCCTACGGGCATGATGCCACCGTAGACAATGGGAAACCAACCTGCCTGCAGGGAAGCCAAAGTGACTTCTTCGGTCAGGAAGGCGGCTATGAAATGCAGGAGTGAACAAAAGGCGAACTGTCCAAAAGCCAGTTTGATGCAGTCCATCTTGGGTGACAGCCAGCCCAGAACCAGAACGTGTATGGCCCAGAAAATTGCGCTGGCAAGCACCCAGGAATCACCTGGCGCCAGGGTGAAATCGGCAGTGACGGAGAGCAGGAACAGCCCTGCGGCTGCGATGCCCGCCCCCAGTGCGCCACCCAGTCCTGGGCGTTGGCCGATGATAAGTCCCAGGAATGGAACAAAAACGACATACAGGCCGGTAATGAAGCCACCTTTGGCTGCGGTTGTGTTCACCAGGCCCACTTGCTGCAGAGCCACTCCCAAAAACAGGATGGCTCCGGCGATCATGGCGCCACGAATGGCGAAGCCCTTGCTGACCTCTGTGCCGGGGGGCAGTGTCGTTCCGCGTCGGGAAGACCAGATGACCAGAGGCACCAGCGACAAGGAACCGATGGCAAAGCGTACGGCGTTGAAGATCATGGGGCCGACATAGTCCATGCCCGAGCGCTGGGCGACAAATCCTGTGCCCCAGACCATGGCGGTGATCAGCAGAAAAATATTGGCTTTGACGACTCGTGACTGCATAGCCGGGGTCAAGTACCCCGATTCCGCGATGCTGGCAATATGTGCAGGAATGAGATGTGCCGCCAAAAGGTGGCGGCAGCAGGGTAAATGGACGGGCGGAGATTTTTGTGAAGAGTTATTCTACGGCGATGGTGCCACCCTTGAAGATTTCGATGTGAAAGATGCGACTGCAACTGTCGCAGATTTCTGTAGAGCGTTTCATCTCGTTGTAGTGGGTCTTGTGTATGGTGTTGCAGGCCGGGCAGGGGATCCCGATGATTTTGCCTTTGTCCTCGGCATCTGGAAAAAGGAGCGTCATGCTCGTTTCCTCCTCTTGTTTGTTTTAGGTTTGTTTTGGGACACCTTTGCCCTGTTTTTGAGTCGTCCGTGAGGCGCGATGGTGACAATGTGACGGCACCGCAAAAAAAAGCCCCCGCTATGCGGGGGCTTGGTGATCACAAGAGGGGAAGATTCTATTGATTGGCGGAAATGTCGGGGGTGTCCACAGCGCAGTTGCAGGCTTTGCGCTGTTGGTCCAGATCGATGTCCCACAGGGCCTGGGTGTACATCATGAGCCATTCGTAGGGCAGGGAAAGTTCCTGCTCGCCATTGGACATTACGCAGGTGTTACCCCGGCGTTTGACCAGATAGGCGCTTTTCTGTTTTGCGTCGCCGTCCGAAGCGATGATGGCAAAGACCTGATCTCCGTCTTCGGTGGAGTAAAGCTCCTGCTTGGTGAGTACGCCGGTGTTTTCCTCGAAGAAAGAGGTCTGGGCGTAGAGCGCTCCTCTGAAGGAGATGCTCGCGCCGCCGTCGTTGTCCAACGTGATGGCTTTCATGGGACCTTGTACTCCTGCGGTTCTTGCTTCACTCATGACCCCCTCCTGCTCCTACGTGGGAAGTTTGAGTTGGATTGGTCCGGTATCCTTGGAGTCCTTGCGGTAGGCTTCCTCCACCAACTCGATGAAGTATTCCGTCATGGTCTGGCCTTTAATTGCCGCCAGGATGCGCAGTTTCTTGTGCACTTCCTGGGGGATACGCAGTGTAAGCTGCTTTTTGTCCTCTTCGGCCATGACGTTCTCCCAAACCGGGCGGCGAGGGCTATCCGAGTAACTGCCCGGGAATAAATGCTTCTCGCCTTTTTCCAATCAACTGCATCGCAATTACCACACTTGACATTAAAATGTAAATAGACAGCTAAGCTGTCTTTGATGTGTTTCATGTCAAGTAGTGGAATACCGGGGGGCTGGAGCAGAAAATAAAAAGGCATCAGGGAAATGCGCGGTTGGAGGCTGTGCTGTGGCTTTGAGAATAAGCCATGATAGCGTACGCTTAGGCTGTTGTAACAAACCGGGCTGCTAAAGCCGGGCGGCTTGCCGTCCGATGAGGATGCCATGACCAATATCATTTGTATATCGCTGATTCGTCTGTTGTTGATCGTGACCCTACTTGCACCCGTCGGTGGAGGTGTGGCCATGGCTCAGGAAGGGTTTGCGGATTCAGCCATTGCCGAGCTCAAACGCTATATAGTGGGCAATGATCGGCAGTACAATTTGCCGCCCGCCGTGGATAAACCGGAGTTTGTTGGCATGGCCGATGCCGGGTTGTATCTTGATCCCGACGAGATCGTCTTTGTGGAAGAGTTTCCGGGAGAGGACAGCAAGGCGGTGATCTACCCGCGAAACATTCTGGTAATGCACGAGGTTGTCAATATCCGGGAGACGGGCCGAAATCGGACCGTGACTTACTGCCCGTTGACGGGGACCGTGGTGGGCTATCTGTCCAAAGCCGGAGGCCAGGATACCTCCTTCGGAAACATGGGGATGTTGGCAAATTCGAATCGCATTCTCTACGATCGGGTGACTAATACCTTTTGGCCCCAGTTGTTGGGCATTGGCATTCGGGGGCCCCTGAAAGGAGAGCGGTTGGAGAGGTTTCCGCTGATCTGGACACGCTGGAAATACGCAAAAAAAAGATATCCCGAGGGCAAGGTGCTCTCCCGCCGGACGGGCTACAAATATCGATACGGAAAGGATCGGTACGGATCGTACGCCAAGTCGGGAACCTATTACGACACTGGTGGATCCTACTACGCTCTCGCTCATGTGGACCCGAGCATTCACCCCAAGGTGCGCATTCTCGGGCTGGCCGAGGGAGAGATCGCGGTGGCGTTTCTTGAGTCGGAAATCAAGAAGAGAAGGCTTGCAAGTGTGGACTTCGGCATGTCCCCCATCGTGGCCATCTATGACAAATCCCTGGATGCCATAAGGGTTTTCCATGCCGAGGCTGATGGCCGGGGGCTGCATTTCGAGATGGCTGGCGACGAGATCGTAGATAAGGAGACTCGGTCACGCTGGGATATCATGGGCCAGGCCACCGAAGGACGCTTGCGGGGTATGAAGCTGGAGCGGGTCGCGGCCATGGACAGCATGTGGTTTGCCTGGAAGGCGTTTCATCCTTTTACGGAAGTTTGGGGGCGGCAAAGCAATGGTGAAGGCTCTTTTTGAGTGCCCGTTGGCATGTTGCGTACCGCTGAGCGGCCATGGGAATTCCCCGTGTTAACTCCCGGGAGTCTCCAGGCTGTTGTCTTTGATTTTGATGGCACCCTGGCTGAGTTGACCATTGATTTTGGGGCCATGAAGCGTGAACTGTTGGCTTTGGTTCAGGTGGTCATACCCACTGCCCGGCTCGTTCCAGGTATTCCTGCCTTGGAATGGATGGAGATCATTCTTTCGCCCTTACTTCGGGAAGCGCCCGAAGAGGCCTTGGCCCTTCGGGCCCGCTTTGATCGTCGTATAATGGATATTGAAATCGCCGCAGCCCGGAAGGGAGAGCTGTTTCCCTTTGTGCGGCCCATGCTGCATCGATTGCGCGGTGATGGCTTGAAGTTAGCCGTGATTACGAGGAACTGTACTCAGGCCGTGCGCGAAGTGTTCCCTGATATTGCGGAGTATACGGACTGTGTGTTTGCCCGGGGCGATGTTTCACGGGTTAAGCCGGATCCCGGACATTTGCATGTTGCGTTGCAGCACATGGACGTCGAAGCTTGTCGAGCCATCATGGTCGGGGATCATGTGCTGGATATTGCGACGGGGAAGGGGGCGGGTACGTGGACTGCCGGAGTCCTGACCGGTGTGTGTACGCGTCAGAACTTTGTTGATGCTGGCGCGGATATCGTGGCGGATGACGGGGCTGGTGCGGTGTGGGCGTTTCTGGAATTGCATAAGTTCGGTAGGTTAATCTGATTGCAGCGGTGGACAGGTTACCCCAAAACACACTATATCCCTTGGCAAAAGGGAGTTGCATGAATGGGGTTTACACTCTGGTTTACGGGGCTGTCGGGTGCGGGGAAGTCAACGCTCTCCATGCACGTTTATCTCGAGATTCGTCGCCGGATGCTCAAGGCCGAGTTACTGGATGGCGATCTGATTCGAACGAATTTCAGCTCTGAGCTTGGATTTTCCCGTGAGCATAGAGATCTCAATGTCCGCCGTATCGGATTTATCTCCCATCTGTTGAACAAGAATGGCGTGAATAGTGTTGTCGCTGCCATTGCCCCGTTCGAGGAAGCCAGGCAGCAGAATAGGACATTGTTGGATAACTATGTCGAGATCTGGTGCAAATGTCCGCTTGAAGTCGTTGAGTCCAGAGATGTCAAAGGTCTGTACGCCAGAGCTCGCGCAGGCGAAATCAAGGCTTTCACCGGTATTACTTCGCCCTATGAAGAGCCGGTTGGAGCCGATATTGTTTGTGAAACCGACAAGGAAACCGTGACGGTCAGTGTGCGCAACATCCTGGAGTGGTTGGAGGATCGGGATTTCCTGCCCAAGGTCGAGAACTGCAAGCGCAGGGATTACTCCAAGCACGATGAAGAGTCCTGGCGTCAGCGATTGGCTGAATTGGGATACGCCAAGCAGCGTTGACGGGATATGTTTTTTCGGCAGGGGCCGGTGGCGTGGGCTTTTGTCTCGTTTTATCGCAGAACATGTTGGGCGGGGGAATCCCCGTTCGCCAGATCAAGGACCTGAGGCGAGTGCTGCAGGTCCTTATTGTTTTTGCAGGGTGATCAGTCCGACGGCTCCAAGATGGAAGGAGCGAGTGACCGTCCCAGACAATTCAAGCCGGTCGAGCAACCCCAGAGTTCCCCCCATTTGCAGATACTCCTGATAGAGAAGGAAATGTTCACCGCCCGCAGCGCGCTCGAATACTGTCACGCCCAGATGGCCCACGCGTCCCGCGAGATTGCGAGGAGCAAGGTAGTCCGCAATGGCCAAAGTGCCTCCCGGTTTGAGAACCCGCAGGGTTTCGGTCAGGAGGGCTTCACGGACGATGCCAGGCTTTTCGTGCAGAGCAAAAGCCAGAATGGCGAAATCGTAGTTGTTGTCAGTCAGGGGCAGATGTGTGGCATCAGCGTGAATGTAAGCGATTGAAGCTGGAGACTTCTGGCGGGCCACGGTCAGCATGGGCAGTGAAAGATCGACTCCCGTGCACGAAAATCCGGCGTTGTTCAGGGCGATGAGTTGTGCACCCGTGCCGCAGCAGATGTCGATGACGTCGTGTGCCTTCAGGCTCAGTCCCAGGGACACCACAGCGCGTCGAATCCCCCGCAAGAATGGGCCGGTCAGCGGGTCGTACAGCCGGGCAACGGTGGCGTATTCATCGGTTGGTCGTGGCATCGTCCGGCATTACTCCATGACAATGGCAGTGGTCTCCGGATCGTAGAAGAACTGGCAGGGACCTTCCTGGGGTTCATGCAGGACGACTTTCTTGTCTGCAATGATGATGACTGTGCCGGGATGGGCGACGCGGTTGACCTTGACGCGAAGCAGGCTCAGTTCTTCCAGTGCGATGCGTCGTTCCTGCAGTGCGGTCTCGATTTCCTGCATGCGATTTACGATGCCGATGCGTTTCTTGATGATTTCGGCCACGTCGCGCCGCTTGCCGGCGGGGGTGCGTTCCAGCAGAGCCTTGGGAGATTCGGTGCCAAGGGCTCCGTCGATCTGTGATTTCTGTTCACGAAGCGTCTTGCGTTCGGCAATGAGCTTGTCGATGCCCCCGATCTCGATGCCCACATCAAGTCGGATCATGGTCTTGACCCCCAGGTCCGACCCGATCTCGTTGGCGACCACTCCTTTGCCCGCCTCAGTGACTCCACCGAGGATAATGCCTTTGCCCTTGATGCAAACCACACGTCCCTTGGCAGTGACCACGCTGGTGGAAAGGTTGTGGGCCACGTTGATGTCACCGTCGGCCTCGATGAGGGCGTTTTCAGCGAAGTTGCAGGAGACGTCGCCCTTGGCGCGAACCTTGCCCTCGCCCTTCATGACGATACCGCCCTTGACGCCAATATTGGCCCCGGCGCTGACATGGGCGCTTTCAATGGCCATCCCTGCGAAAATATCTCCGGGAGCCGTGACTTTGAATCCGTCGCGAATTGAACCGTCGATGAGGACGGAACCGTTTTCCAGTCGCAGGTTGCCCGAGGCGTAACTGATGTCGCCTGTGATGTGGACCATTTCCAGTACGGAAACCCGGTTCTTGTCCCAGGTGATCATGCCCGCAATGGCTGAGCTGAATTCCACGCCGTCGGCTGTGACATCGACGTTTTCTCCGGCATAGACCTCGGCGGGGCGGCCTTTGCGGGGCACCAGATCTTCACCAAATACGTCACGCCCGAAGTGGCCTTCCCGAGGTGGGATCAATCGCCCGATCAGTGTGCCTTCCTTGATGGGCTCGAATTTGCTGCGTTCACGGGGGTCGACCACATGGGAGTCATCCTCGGCCATGGCTTCCTGTGCTCCGATGAACGCCAGTTCGAAGCGTCCATCTTCACCATGAATCGGGGCCTTGCCCTTGGCTACGGTTACCCCGTCCTGAGATTCGCCCGTTCGTTCGGCCTTGGAAATGGCCTTGGCCAGGGGAGCCTCCGCTAGTGTGCGCACCCCCATGGACCAGAGGTCGCGCTTGACCATGTCCACGGAAATGGGGGTTCCCTGAAATGTCTGAGGGTAGATGGTGCCTGAAATCTTTAGCCTGTTGGAGGCGATCTTGAATAGCGGCTTGATGATCAGTTTCTTCTTGCGGTAGTCCACCAGTCCATAGCCCTTGGCACTGATCTCCATGGTTTCTTCGTTGAGGACTGCCCCGGAAGATTCTTCGATATGGATTTCGGCAGGCTTGCGGTCCGACTTCGCGAGAATGGGCGCACCGGTCACCGAGGTGCCTGGAGCCGGTTTGCCGGGAGGAATCAACTCTGCGATGACATCACCGTGGAAGACAGGGTAGGCCATGTCTCCCTTGAATTCGATTCTGGCATCGCTGGCATCGGTTGGTGGTTTGCCTTGGGCGACGACCATGCCCGTGATGTCCTTCTTGAGCCGGGCTTTGAGCAGGACTTTGTCTGCCAGCGGGCCATCGGGGTTGATGATTCCGGCTTGGCGCATGGCGTCATGGAGGGCTTGTGCAGAGAGGGGGGGGTGTCGGAGCCCGTTGGAGTATAGGCTTCGATAACCGCAGTCATGCCATCTTCCGAGATGGAAATGGTCAGCGCAGACCCCGTCTGGCTGGACTGGTCCGATTGTGGATCTTCGCTCATGCGGTGTGACTCCCCCGAGTTTGGTCCTGATTCCCGGTGAGGTGGACCTGACATAAAATCTACACGTTGTCATAAGGATTGGCAATCATCACCGTGACTCCGGGGGCTTTCATGCCGAGTCCAAGTACGCTATATTGAACTGATGCTGGTTCCCCAACTCCATACCCCTTTCGCAATGACAAAGGTCTTGGCTACGGCCTTGGGTTGCCTGATTGTTGTGATGTTGTGGGGGGCAGCGTCGGCAGAAACGCTGCAGTTCGAGTTGCCTTTGGACTGTGACATGCGCAGCGATTGCTTCATTCAGCAGTATTTCGATCATGTCCCAGGGGCGGAGTACGGGGACTATGCGTGTGGTCGACTCTCCTACGATGGACATACGGGGACTGACTTTCGTGTTCGCGACCTGGTGCAGATGGAAGAGGGCATTCCTGTGCTCGCCGCTGCTCCGGGTACGGTGAGGGCCACTCGTGATGGCATGGACGACGTGAGCGTCAATGAAATCGGGTTGGACGCACTGGGGGATCGTTTTGCAGGCAATTCCGTGGTGATTTCTCATGGGGCGGGCGTTGAGACCCAGTACAGTCATCTCAGAAAAGGCAGTGTGCGAGTTCGCTCCGGGCAGCGCGTTCGTGCAGGAGATGTCCTCGGCCTTGTGGGACTTTCTGGGCGTACGGAATTTCCTCACCTGGAATTTTCGGTTCGTGTCCGAGGGAAAGCGGTTGATCCATTTATTGGTGTGGCCGATGACCCGGAGTGCGCGCTGGGAGATGACCCCTTGTGGACAGAACAGGCCTTGAGCCTGCTGCCCTATGAGCCAACTCGGTTACTGGGATCGGGTTTTGCCGCCACGCCTCCTTCCCGTGACGAGGTGGCTCGGCGAATGCACCGCAAAACCGTGTTTGCGCCTGAGAGTGAGGCCCTGGTCTTTTGGATTCGAGTGGCTGGCTTGCTCGAAGGCGATCGCTTGGAATTCGCATTGACCGGACCGGAGGGCAGGGTGCTGGCACGCCATGCGCAGAGGATGAAGCGGTCCAAGGTGCAGTTCTTCCAGTATGTGGGCAGCAAGCGGGGCAACAGCAATTGGCCGGTCGGAGAATATGTGGGGCGGTTCATTCTCCGGCGCTCCAATCCTGATGGTGAGGGCGTTGTCATTGACTCCTCGAACCGGGCAACGGTCTCTCGATAATCTCTCCATTCTTCTTTATAATCTCCTGTAATATATTACATATGATCTATTAACTGTTCAAGATCGTTGCGTATTGCGCGTTTCCTCCAGTTTCCGTATGGTGTCGCGCTACGGGAATGCCAAGCCTTGTTTGGCGGGCTTTTCCTGTCTTCGTCACCAACATCATGGGGCACCTGTTGGCCTGCCCCTGTTTGCGAAAAGGAGGAGCCAATGGAGAACGGAAAGATCGGCATCCGTATCAAGTCCTACCGCGAGAGCAAGGACCTGAGCGTCGAGCAAATGGCCGAAAAGACGGGGCTTGATGCCGCGTTTATCGTCGCCATCGAGAATCAGACCGCATCCCCGGCCTTGGGGCCGCTGGTGAAGATTGCCCGGGCGTTGGGCGTTCGATTGGGGACATTCACTGACGATGCGCTGACCGATGATCCGTTGATCCATCGCCTGGTTGATCGCAAACTGGATTCCGAACCTTTGGCCAGTGGCGAAAAGCATCCCGAAATGACCTACCAGCATCTGGGCAAGGGCAAGGCGGACCGTCACATGGAGCCGTTCTTCATCCGCCTGGAGCCGGAGGGCGACGAGCCCGAGATGTCCTCCCACGAGGGCGAAGAGTTTGTCGTTGTCATGTCTGGCGAGGTGGTGCTGCGCTATGGTCAGGAGGTGCATATCCTGACTCCCGGCGACAGTATGTATTACAATTCGGTGGTGCCGCATCACGTGGGCAGCAAGGGCCCCGGCCCTGCCGAAATCTACGCCGTCGTCTACGTGCCGTTCTAGGGGGGAATTGTGGAGAATCAACGCCCCGCTGTCGTGGACATTACCCTCGGCCAAATTCTGGCAGAAACCGCCGCCAAATATCCGGACCGGGATGCGGTCGTCTATGTGGACCGTGACTTTCGCCTGACCTGGAGTGAGTTCAACTCCCTGGTTGATCGCTTTGCCAAGGGGCTGATGGCCCTGGGTGTGCAGAAGGGTGAAAAAGTCGCGGTCTGGTCGACCAACGTTCCATACTGGGTTGCCCTGCAGTTTGCCACCGCCAGGATTGGTGCGGTGTTGCTGACCGTGAACACCAGCTATAAGATTTCCGAGTTGGACTACCTGCTCAAGCAGTCCGAGTGCGAAAACATCTTTGTCATGGATGGCTTCTACGACACCGACTACGTGCGCACCATGTACGAGCTTGTGCCCGAGCTGAAGACTCAGGAGCGCGGTGCCCTCAAGTCCGAGAAGTTCCCGCACCTGAAGCGGGTGGCCTATCTTGGGCCGCAGAAGCACCGAGGCATGTATTCCGTGCCCGAGGTCGTGGCCCTGGGCAAGATGATCACCGACGAGCAGTACGCCGAACGCCAGGCCGGCCTGCATCCCGACGATGTGGTCAATATGCAGTATACCTCTGGTACCACCGGCTTCCCCAAAGGGGTCATGCTGACCCACAAGTCCATCGGCAACAACGGCTACTGGATCGGTGAGAATCAGGGTTTCACCGAGCAGGACCGTTTGTGTCTGCCTGTGCCTCTATTCCACTGCTTTGGTTGCGTACTGGGAGTGCTGGCTGCCACCACCCATGGAACGGCCATGGTCATCCTGGAGAAGTTCGATCCCTTGCTGGTCATGAAGAGCGTGGAGCGTGAGAAGTGTACGGCACTCTACGGTGTGCCCACCATGTTCATTGCCGTGTTGCAGCACGATAGGTTTAAGGACTTCGATTTCTCCTCCTTGCGCACTGGCATCATGGCTGGCTCACCCTGTCCGGTCAGGGTCATGAAGCAGGTCATGGATCAGATGTACATGAAGGACATCACCATCTGCTACGGCCTGACCGAGTCCTCTCCGGTCATGACCCAGACTCGCATGGACGACGATATTCGTCGGCGTACCGAGAGCGTGGGCCGGGCCATGCCCGCCGTGGAAGTACTCATCAAGGACCCCGAAACGGGTGATCAGTGCGCAAGCGGTGTGCAGGGTGAAGTCTGCACCCGGGGCTATCTGGTGATGAAGGGGTACTACAACATGCCCGAGGCCACGGAACAGGCCATCGACGCTGATGGTTGGCTGCATTCAGGCGACCTGGGCGTGATGGACGAGGACGGCTATGTGGCCATCACCGGACGCTTGAAGGACATGATCATTCGTGGCGGAGAGAATATCTATCCCCGCGAAATCGAAGAGTTCCTGTATAATATGGAAGGCATTTCCGACGTGCAGGTGGCTGGTATCCCCAGCCGCAAGTACGGCGAGGAGATCGGGGCCTTTATCATCCAGAAGGAAGGGGTGGAATTGACCCCCAAGGATGTGCAGGGCTTCTGCAAGGACAAGATCGCCTTCCACAAGATTCCCCGCTACGTGGTGTTTCTCGAGCAATATCCCATGACCGCCAGCGGCAAGATTCAGAAGTACAAGCTGCGTGATATGGGGGCCGAGTTGTTCCCCGACGCCTAAGCGCGTAGGGCAGTTGCGGAGACCATTGAGAATTACGGTCCGGGGCGGCGGCGTCAGCTGCTCCGGGACCGACAAGACGAAGGAGGAGGATATGGAACAGGCATACAAGGAAATTGCGCCTCGCCTGGCAGGTCTGCGCGATGCATTGGACCTCTCCGTGGAGGACCTGGCAGCCAAGTTATCCGTGGAACCGGAGACCGTGGCTGCCTACGAATCCGGTGTCATGGAGATTCCGGTGAGCTATTTGTTCAAGGTGGCTCAGGAATGCGGTGTGGACCTGACGGTGCTCATTTCCGGGGCAGAAGCCCATCTGACGAACTTCTCACTGGTCAAGGCTGGCGAGGGACTGTCGGTGGAGCGTCGCAAGGATTACGACTACAAGAGCCTTGCCTACAAGTTCACTGGCCGCAAGATGGAACCCTTCAAGATTCGCGTGCCCGCCAAGAAGGCCGATGAAGTCAAGGCCGTGACCCATTCCGGTCAGGAATTCATCTATATGCTGGAAGGGCGTCTGGAGCTGATGCTCGACGGTAACCCAGTGATTCTGGAACCGGGCGATAGCCTGTATTTCAGCTCTCATACCCCACATTCCCTGCGTGCTCTCGACGGGAAGGACGCGGAATTCATCGACGTCATTATCTAGGCGCGCTGCCGGGCCCGGCGGAGCGCCTCGCTTTGATTCATTGACGACCAAGTATGAATTCCACGAACCCATATCCAATGAGAGGAGCCATGAACAAGCTCAAACCCGCAAGCTACGAAGAATTTATCAGCGCCTATGCCCCCGAGGTCCCCGAGAATTTCAACTTCTCCTTCGACATCCTTGACGCCATTGCAGCCGAGGACCCCGAGCGCAAGGCCATTGTTCACATCGGACCGGATGGGTACCGCCGGGAATACGACTTCCACTGGCTGGCAACTGCCTCCTGCCGTCTGGCCAATGCCCTGAAAGAGCAGGGCGTGGGCAAAGGCGATCGCGTGATGATCATTCTGTATCGGCGCATCGAATTCTGGGTAACCATGCTGGCCCTGCATCGCCTGGGCGCAGTGGGCGTTCCCTCTCCGAATCTGCTGACTACCAAGGACATCGTCTATCGGGTGGCCACAGGCAATATCTCCGCCGTTGTCTGTGAGGATTCCGTTGCAGCCACTGTGGACGCCGCACGCGCCGAAAGTCCGGGGCTCAAGGTCCTGGTCCAGACCGGTCCGGGCATGCTGCTGTCGGGCTGGAGCCACTACGACACCATCTGCGCTACGGCTGCGGATGTGTTCCCCCGTCCCGATGACGCCGCCTGTGGTGCTGATCCACTGCTGATCTTCTTCTCGTCGGGCACCACCGGGCCTCCGAAGATGGTCATGCACAACCATCACTATCCCATCGGACACTACGTGACCGGTGCCTACTGGCATGACCTGGAACCCGGTGATGTGCACCTGACCGTGGCTGACACGGGGTGGGGCAAAGCCGTGTGGGGCAAGATGTATGGCCAGTGGATGGCCGGTGCTGCCGTGTTCGTCTATGATTTCCGGGGCAAGTTCACCCCGGCAGATTTGTTGGGAGTCGTGGCCCGTGAGGGAGTGACCACCTTCTGCGCACCTCCGACCATTTATCGCTTTTTGATCCGTGAGGATCTTGGGAAGTATGATCTGACCAAGCTCAGGCACTGCACCACCGCGGGTGAGCTGCTGAACACCAGCGTGTTCGAAGACTGGCAGCGTATTGTGGGCCTGCCCATTTACGAGGGCTATGGCCAGACCGAGACCACGCTGCAGATTGCCACTTTCCCGTTCATGGAGGCCAAGCCCGGCTCCATCGGCAAGCCCACCCCCGGTTGGGACGTGGTACTGCTGGACGGCGAGGGCAATGAAGTGGGGTCCGGCGAGGAAGGTGAAATCTGTATTCGCCTCGGTGAGGAGCCCGTACTCGGACTGTTCAGCGAGTATCTCGACGAGCCGGAGAAAACTGCCAACGCCATGGAGGGCGGTTATTACCACACCGGTGACAAGGCCTGGCGTGATGAGGATGGGTACTACTGGTTCATGGGACGGGTGGATGACCTGATCAAGAGCTCCGGCTATCGCATCGGACCCTTTGAGGTGGAAAGCGCACTCATTTCCCACGAGGCTGTGGTGGAAGCCGCAGTCACTGGCGTTCCCGACGATGTAAGAGGCCAGGCCGTCAAGGCGACCATTGTTTTGGCCTCGGGATTTGAGGGGACCGATGAACTGACCAAGGAGTTGCAGAACCACGTCAAGAAGGTCACTGCCCCGTACAAGTATCCTCGGGTGATCGCGTATGTTGCTGAGCTGCCCAAGACCATCTCCGGCAAGATTAAGCGTGCAGAAATCCGCGACCAGGACATGAAAAGCGTGTAATTATAGCTATCTATAGTATGAATCGTGTAGGGCGGCGGGGAGAAATCTTCGCCGCCTTGCTATTTTGAAAATGATGAGAGATACTCCTGAAAATCTTTAGAGTTGGGCGGAGATTTCCCGCAATTGTCAGGGAGGCGTTCAGGATGAGCGACGCAAAGCAGATTTATGCGGTTCTGAAGCGCAATGAAGAGATCTGCCGAAAATTCTTCGAGATCGAGACGGAAGTCTTGACCATCCTGGATTTTGAAGCTCTGTTCGCGCGTCTGGTCTCCCTGATCAAAACCAAATTCGATATTCCCCATGTCTGGATATCCATCATCCGCGATGGTGAGTTGGCGGCAATGCTGGACAATCTGGATGCTTCGGGTGAACTGCGCGAGCAGTTGGCCCTGGTGGATGGCGATGCTGCACTCTCTCTGCTGCAGGACCGCAAGAGTCCGATTCTGGAAAATCGTTCCTTGCATCTGTTTGATGCGCTGCTCCCCACTCCTGCCCCACAGGGACTTCGTTCCATTGCCGTGGCTCCGCTGATTCTGGATGGCAAACTGGTGGGCTGTCTGAATCAGGCCGATACCCGTTCGGACCGTTTCAGCCCGGACATGGACACCACACTCCTTTCGCAGTTGGCCATCAAGGTTTCGCTGTGCCTGTCCAATGTCACGGCGCACGAGCGTCTGGCTCGGCTGGCGTCGCGTGATTCCCTGACGGGGCTGCTGAATCGCAGGGCCATGGAGGAGCGGTTGCACGAGGAGTTTTTGCGTTCTCAGCGCTATGGGGATAGTTTGGCTCTGGCCTTTGTGGATATGGATGATTTCAAGAAGGTCAATGATACTCTGGGGCACGATGCGGGCGATGCGATGCTGGTCTATTTCTCTCGTCGTTTGCAGAAGATGGCCCGTAAGATTGATGCCTGCGCCCGTTTTGCCGGGGATGAGTTTGTGGTGATCCTGCCCAACACAGATCGCAAACAGGCCTGCGCGTTTATGGAACGGGTGATGCGTTTCTTCGAGATGTCCCCGGTGCCGGATATCGATCGTTACGTGCGGTTCAGTTTTGGCGTCTCTTCCACCGAAGATGAGGCCGTGACCTCACCTGCTCTGCTGCTCAAGAAGGCCGATGAAGAACTCTTCGAGCGTAAGGCTGCAAAAGACGCGCCCAAACGCCGGGTTGTTGGTACCTGAACCTCTGTTTTTAGTCACTGGTCGTGTCTGGCCGGGGACTTTCCGAGAATTGCCCCTTTTCCATTGCCTCGCAAAGAGGTAAGGTGAGCCCCTCACCCCAACCATTTCGGCGATTTGTCCGTTAGGAGCAATGCATGAAGGACGCTCTCTTTCGTGGAGTCATGATCGGAGGCGCATTGGGCGTCATGGCCACCTATGTTCTGAACTGGGACCCGCCCCGGGCTTTCGGTATCGGCATTGTTGCCGGGCTGTTGGCCGGTTACACCAAGTACAAGATCGATAGCCGCAAGGACAAGGACGAGTAAGGCCGCATGGAGAACGATCAGCAGTCCCGGCGCATCGTCAGGCTGTTCTTCGCGTTGTTCGCGGTGGGCATTCTGTTTCTTGTTTTCGTGTCCCTTTTTTCGGACTTCATGCCACCGTACCGCCGTCTCTTCTGGCGGGTCTCATTGGACAATGTACTGCATTTCATTGCATTTGCCCTGCTTGGTGGGGTGGCTCCCCTGGCTTTTCGGCACAGCGCCAAGGCCTTTGGGGCCTTGTTCGTGCTGATGCTGCTCGGATTTTCCCTGGAGTTCTGGCAGCTGTATCTGCCCAATCGGCGTTGTGAACTCATCGATGCTTCGGCCAATGTGCTGGGGATCGTGGTCGGCGGGGGGCTGGGGTTCTGGGTGCGCACTCTTCTGTTCGCACCGCGTGGTAAATCGTCTTAGTGCTTCCTGCTTTTTGATCACTTTTGCAGCCCTGTTGCTGCGTCCTTGCCATGTTTCGACACAGGCTTAGAGGGCACAAAAAAGACTTGCCAGTTTGTGCAGGGGGGGCCGGATACATAAGGCCGTGTCCCCGGGTTACCGACTGGGCACCTCTGGGGATGCGTAGTGCAAGGCAAGTCTTAGGGGCGCCTCTATGCGCCTGATGTGGAAGGCTGGTTTTATTTCGGCAACCCTCCTATTGAGGTTGGCCACCTTATGTGATCGGGCGGGACTTCCGCCCTATGCTTTAGAATAACCACCGGGCCTCTTCTGTCAATACTTTTCCAGTTTTTGAATCGATGATTTTCGCCCGTGGCACTAGGGCTGCCTTCGTGTTGTCCATGTGGTTGCCGCCACTGGAGATCGGTGGCGGTCCCAGGGGATTTGGTGTACAGATGCACAAACCGTCAACTGCCTGAAACACCGAGGTTCTTTCGTCGCATGATCCGTTTTCTGCATGCCGCCGACATTCATCTGGATAGTCCGCTCGTAGGACTGTCTCGCTACGAGGGAGCCCCTGTGGACGAGGTCCGCAGTGCCACGCGTCGGGCGCTGGTCCGTTTGGTGGACACCGCCATTGAGCACGCCGTGCCTCTGATGCTCATCGCCGGGGACGCCTATGACGGCGACTGGAAGGATTTTCAGACGGGATTGTTTTTTGCGGCCCAGATGTCACGGCTGAATCAGGCTGGCATCCGGGTGATTATGGTGCGTGGCAACCACGATGCCGCCAGCGTCATGACGCGCTCTCTACCCTTGCCGGAAAACGTCACCATCCTTTCGGCCAAGCGGCCCGAGACCATCGATTTTCCGGAGCTGGGTATTGCCGTTCATGGGCAAAGCTTTGCCACCCGCGACGTCTCTGAAAACCTTGTCCCAGCCTATCCCGCACCACTGCCGGATCGTTTCAATATCGGTCTGCTGCATACGGCGGTCAGCGGTAACCACGGCAGTGCGCCACCCTATGCCCCGTGCCGTCTGGAAGAACTGGTGGCCAAGGGCTATCAGTACTGGGCCTTGGGGCACGTTCACAATTACAAGAAATTGCATGAAGAACCCGCAGTGATCTACACGGGATGCATTCAGGGGCGTCATGCCCGTGAGCCAGGCCCCAAGGGCTGCGTGCTCGTTTCCGTCAACGAAGCCGAGACCGTGGAGACCGAATTTCTGCCCCTGGCCGTGATGCGCTGGGAACAGGTGGAAGTGGACGCCATTGCCGCTGTCAATCGCCATGAGGTGGGGGATCTGTTCGCCGAGGCCCTGCGCGCTGCATTGGCCCAGGCGGGCGAGCTGCCCCTGGCAGTGCGGGTGCTGGTTGTTGGACGCACAGCGGCTCATGCCGCGCTTGCAGCGGACCCCGAGCGTACGGTGAACGAATTGCGGGCTTTGGCCGAGGATGTGTCTGCCGGACGCGCTTGGGTGGAGAAGGTGAAGCTGCAGACGGCCTCTCCCCTTGATGTGGAGGCCCTGCGCGACAGCGACACGCCCCAGGGTGACTTGCTGCGGTCATTGGAGCGCCTGGCTCAGGGACCTGAGGAATTGGCGGAACTGGGCCTGGATCTGACGGATATTGAGGCCAAGCTGCGGGCTGTTCCCGGCTCGGGCGTCACTTTGCCCGACCTTGAGGATCAAGCGGCCATGGCGGCCCTGCTGGATGACGTGCGCGAGTTGGTGCTGCCACTTCTGGACGTCAAGGAGACCGGGGAGGGCAATCAATGAGGCTGATACGGCTTGATTTGGTGGCCTTTGGTCCCTTTACGGACCGCAGTCTGGACTTTGGGGACGGGCTTGCTCTGCATGTGGTGCATGGGGCCAACGAGGCTGGCAAGAGTTCCTCCATGAGAGGCCTGCGCAATTTCCTGTATGGCATGCCTCACCGTTTCAGCGATAATTTTTTGCACGAGAGCAAGGCCGTGGAGGTCCGCGGTTCACTGCTGTTGCCTGATGGGCAACGCCTGGAACTCCGGCGGCGCAAGGCCCGCAAGAACGACCTTGTGGATTTGGCAAGCGGGCAGCCCATGGAGCAGGAGCGCCTGACTGCTCTGCTGGGAGGGGTGTCCGAGCCAGCCTACAATGCCATGTTTGGTCTTAATCATGAAGAACTCGCCTTCGGGGGTGAGGACATCCTTGCTTCCGGCGGGGACCTGGGCGAAACCCTGTTTGCTGCGGCTTCGGGCATTACTCATCTGCGTGACGCTCTGGGCCGGTTGCAGGCCGAGGCCGAGGCCCTGTTCACTGCCCGTGGCGGGGCGGGAAAGCGTATCAATGCCCTGCTTACGAGGCTCAAGGACCTGCGCCGCGAAGTGAAGGACACAGCCGTCACCCCTGCTCAGTACAAGGACCTGGTCAAGACCCGCGACGAGTTGCAGGTCCGATTGCAGGCCATGCAGAAGGAATTGGATCGTGCGACCAGAGATCGGAGCCGGCTGGAGCGGTATCTTGAGGCCTCGGCCCCGGCACGTTTACGCACTGAATTGCGCTCGCGGTTGGCGGCGCTGGGCGAAGCCCCGGCTCTGGCTCCTGGCTTTACGGAACGCCGGACCACTGCGCTTTTGGGGCGCGACGCGGCCTTGCGTAACGAAGATCAGGCCAGCACTGGCCTGCGCGAATTGGATGGACGGCTGGCAGAACTGGACGTTAATTCCGATCTCAATGACTCCGTGGAGCTGGTGGATCGCCTCTATCAGGAGACGTCACAACACGCCAAGGCCCTACGTGATGCCGAAAAACTCGGTCATGAGCGGCGTGTTCTGTTGGGCGAAGCCACTAGAATATTGGCTTCTCTGCGCCCTGGTTTCGCTTTGGAAGAGGCCGAATCCCTGCGTCTGAACAAGGCCGATCAGGCCAGGATTCAGGATTTGGGTCGACGCTATGAAGCCCTGCTGGAACGCCGGGATAGCGCCGAACGTGACCTGCGTCGTCAGCAACGGGAATTGGAAACGTCGCGTGCCCAGTTGGCCGCGGCTCCTGAAGGAGTGGAGACCACGGAGCTGGCGGTGCTTCTGAAGCGTACAGCCACCGAGGGGGACCCTCAGGCACGTTGGCGCGAGGCCCATGCCGTGCGCGAACGTCAGGAACAGCGGGCGCAGACAGAGCTTGCGCGTCTGGGGCGCTGGCAGGGGGAGTTGTCCGAGGTCGATACTCTTGCCGTGCCGGATGAAAGCGTGGTGCACCGTTTTGAAGCTCAGTTGAATGATCTGAACGCCGTCCGCAAGAGCGTCTCGGATGCCGAACGGGAAACCGCTGCGCGCCTGGCAGAACTCACCGTAGATCTGCAACGGTTCATGGATGACGGCCCAGTGCCTCGACCCAAGGACCTGCGCCAGGCAAGGGAGCTGCGTGACTCGGGTTGGTCGCTTATCCGGCGCTCGCTGGCCGGGAGTGAGCCCGGCGAGATGGAACGAACAATCTTTTTGCAGAATGTGTCCGAGGGCGACGACCTGCCCCAAGCCTATGAACTCTGCGTGCGTCGGTCCGACGATGTTGCTGATGGTCTGTATCGTGACGCTGATCGGGTGGCCCGCCGGGCGGAGCTTGAAGCCGCATTGGACCGGCTGCGCCGTCAGCAGAAGGCCGAGGGCGAGCGCTTGGCCGAGTTGGAGGCGGAGAGCGCCGAAATCCATGGTCAGTGGCAGGCCCTGTGGGTGCCATTGGGGGTGACCCCAGCCAGTCCCACGGAGATGTTGTCCTGGCTGGGGGGCTGGAAGCGGCTGCGCGAGATGTTGCAGGTCGTGCACGAGCGCCGCGCAGATGAAGTACGTATCGAGGATGAGGCGCAGGCGTTGCGTCTGGGGCTGCGTGAAGCGTTGGCACGGATGGGCGAGGACCTGCCGGGTGAGGACGCCGCCTTGGCGTCGCTGCTGGCAGTGGCCCATGCGGCACTGGAACGTCATGTCGAGCAGCGACGTGTGGTGACGGCTTTGACCGAACAGCTGGCTGGTTTGGAACGCTCGATGGTCGAAGCCCAAGCCCTGGGTAAGGATGCCTTTGATGCTCTGGGCGAATGGGCTGCTGCCTGGACGCTGGCCGTTGCCCCGTTGGGATTGGGGCCACAGGCTTTGCCTGTTGAGGCTCAGGCCGTACTGGATGAGTTGGTCTCACTCTTTAGTGCTCTGGATGAAGCCACAAAACTCCAGGCCCGCATCGAGGCTATTCAGGCCGATTATTCAGCCTACAGCGCCGAGGTGCAGGCGGCCTGTCAGCGATTGGCTCCGAATCTTGATGCCGAGGACCCCGCGCGGGCAGCAACAACATTATTCAAGCAGCTCAAGGCCTCGCAGCAGGCCGCCGATCAACGGCTGGAACTCACTGCCCAGCGCAAGCGTTTCCTTGTTCAGCGCGAAGCTGCCCAGCAGGCGGCCCTGGAGCATGCCGAGGCATTGAAACTGTTGTGTGGCGAGGCCGGGTGCGAAGCTCCCGAAGATCTGGAGCAGGCCGAAGCCAGCGCTCGCAGCCGTAGCGAAGCTCAGACGGCCTTGGATCACGCCGAGGAACGCCTGCTGGCCCTGTGCGGCGGGCAGGATTTGGATACCTTTGCGACTCAGGTCATAGAGCAGGACCCGGATGTGGCCAAGGCGGATATCGCCCGCCTCGGGGTGGAGATCACCGCCCATACAACCGGTCGTGATGAGTTGCTTCAGGAACTCGGTAGCCTGAACAAACAGCTGGCGGATATGGATGGCACCTCCCTGGCCGCAGATAAGGCACAGGAGGCTCAGGGCCTTTCCTCTGATATTCAGACTGGGGTTGATCGTCTGGTGCGCCTGCGTCTGGCTGCCGCCGTGGTGGCCCGGGAGATGGAGCGCTATCGGCGCAGCAACCAGGGCCCGGTGCTGGACAGGGCCAGTGGGTTGTTCCGCAAGCTGACTCTGGAATCCTTCAGCGCCTTGGAAGCGGATTTCGACCACAAGGGTGAGCCCGTGCTCAAGGGCGTGCGCCCCACGGGGGATCGCCTGGAGGTGGAAGCCATGAGCGATGGCACACGCGACCAGTTGTATTTGGCCCTGCGGTTGGCTGGCCTGCACCGGTATCTGGATAATAATCCGCCCATGCCATTCATCGTGGACGATATTCTCGTGAATTTTGATGACGATCGTTCCCGTGCTACGCTCATGGCCCTGGCTGAGCTGGCCGAGCGTACGCAGGTGGTGTTCTTCACCCACCACGCGCATCTGGTGGAACTGGCCCGTGAGGCTGTGCCTGCCACCTCGCTGACCGTCCATACTCTTTAGCCCTCTGGAGGCCCTATGCCCTATATCACGCCGGACCGCCGTGAGGCCTTTGACCAGGCCCTGGCTCAATTGGCCGAAGAAGTCACCAATCAGGGCGAGCTGAATTACTGCATCTACAAGCTCTCGACCCTGATCATCGACCGCATCGGCGAGTCCTACGAAAAGCTCTCCATGTGCTCTTCGGCCATGGAGCACGCCAAGTTGGAGTGGTACCGGAAAAAGCTCTCTCCATACGAAGACATCAAGATTAAAGACAACGGTGATATCTAGGGCGGCGACTGAAATGACGCAATCTGCTGCGTTGCTGCGCGAATTCCAGCCCCTCGCGTATGTCTTAATACACGTCGGAACTGGAATTCGCTCGCGCCTTGCATCTCACGCCATTTGAACCGCCGCTAGAAGACAAAATGCTCCTGGCGTCTCCCGCCAGTGATACCTTTGTCGAAAGGAAAAAAGCACAAAGCAAAGCCCCCGCTTGGAATTTCCGAGCGGGGGCTCTTTGTTTGATATTAATTTTCTATATGCGCAGATCGTTCTAACCTGTGCGAGTGCTAGGCGCGAGGATCGCTCAAGGCCGACGTGTACGAAAGGTACACGAGGTGTTGCGCGGGACGAAGCAACAACGCAATCGCTCAGGTTTGGGCGACCTGCTAGGCTTTTTTGATCTCCGCATACCAGCCGGAAGCCTGCTCCAGCAGCGTATTGATACGGCCCACCATGGCATGGGGATCGTTCAGATAGCCATCCATGAGCAGGGCCGATTCATACAACTGTTCCACGGTGGACTTCAGGAAATCGTCGCCTGCATCGCTCTTGAAGATGCGCAGCAGATTACGCGTCAGCGGATGGTCGCGGTTCAGTTCCATGACCCGCACCGGGGGCGTGGAGTCCTTGACCATGAGCTGCATGTACTTTTGCATCTGCGAAGACATGGCTCCATCAGGAGTGACCAGGCAGGCGGCGCTGCCCTTGAGGCGTTTGGATTCACGCACATCTTCCACACGCTCGCCCAGAATCTCCTTGATGGCGGAAAGCATGCCTTCAAAGGTCTTGGCGTCTTCCTCGTTCAGGGCCTCGGGCTTGACCTCGTCCTCATCCACGGTTTCGAACTTTTCCAGTTCGCCGATGTCGGCCTGTTCTGCGGCCACAAGGTCGAAGTCCTTGTATTTGCCCAGGGCGTCCATGATGAACTCGTCGATGGGTTCGTAGAGGTAGAGCACCTCAAGCCCGCGCTGGGTGAAGATTTCCAGATGCGGGTCCAGGCGCACGGCTTCGCGGCTGGGGCCGGAAACATAGTAGATGGCCTTCTGGCCTTCCTTCATGCGCTCTGCATACTCGGCCAGCGAGGTCAGGCCCTGGGCGTCCTCATCGGTGGAGGAATTGAAGCGCAGCAACTCCGCGAACTTGTCGCGGTTGATGTAGTCGGAATAACCGAGCTTGAAGACCTTGTTGTGGTTGGTCCAGAACTGGGCGTAGCGCTCTTTGTCCTCGGTCAGCTTGGCCAGCTGTGCCAGCACCTGTTTGGTGATGGTGGTCTTGATCTTGTCCACCAGCAGGTTCTGCTGCAGGGTCTCGCGCGAGAGGTTGAGCGGCAGGTCTTCGGTATCCACCAAGCCTCGGGTAAAGCCGAGGTATTCGGGGATCAGGGCCTTGTGCTTGCGCTCGATGAGTACCCGACGCACGTACAGGTCCAGGCCGTAGTTGTCCGGGTTGTCGAACAGGCTGTTGGAGGGGCTGGCCGGGATGAAGACCAGGCTGGTGAACTGCACGGGGGCGTCCACGGCTATGTGCAGGGTCTCCAGGGGCGGGGTCTGGTCCAGGGTCAGGAAGGAGTAGAACTCGTCGTATTGTTCCTTCTTGATCTTGAACTTGGGCTCGCGCCACAGGGCGGGCTGGGTGTTGACCTGTTCATCCGCCAGCATGATGGGGAAATTGATGAAATTTGAGTGACGGTGAAGGATGTCCTTGATGGTCCGCTCTTCGGCGTATTTCTTGGCCTCTTCCTTCAGATGAATTTCGATCTTGGTGCCGCGCGGGGCGTCGCCGTCCAGTTCCTGCATGGTGTAGGAACCGGTGCCGCTGGAGGTCCAGGACATGGGGCTGGCGTCGGGTGTGGCCGAACGGGTGGTGATGACCACCTTGTCCGCGACCATGAATACGGAGTAGAAGCCCACGCCAAAACGGCCAATGATATTGTCCAGACTTTCACCGGAGGCTTCGGCCTCCTTCATGAACTGGGCCGAACCCGAGTGGGCAATCGTGCCGATGTTGGCGACCAGTTCATCGGCGGTCATGCCCAGGCCGGTGTCCTCGATGGTCAACACTCCGGCGTCGGCGTCGGCATTGATGCGGATTTCCAGAGGAGCGTCGGCATCGGCGACATCGTGTCCGCCTGCGGTCAGGAAACGCAGTTTGTCCAGGGCATCGGAAGCGTTGGAGACAAGCTCCCTCAGGAAAATCTCGTGATTGGTGTAGATGGAGTGGGTGATGATGTCCAAGAGCTGTTTGATTTCAGCCTTGAATTGTTTTTTATGTTCTTTTGCTGCCATTGAAGACCTCCTTTAAGCGTTGTCGTGCCGCATAGATAGGTCCGCCACCAAGACAGTCAAGGGGGGAGGCCATGACAAAAGCCCCTCTGGCCGGAACCAGAGGGGCGTTCAGCTCATGTGGGCTTAGGCCCTATTTTTCTTTCTTGTTTTCCAACTGCTTTTTCTTGAGCAGGCAGTACAGGCCCTCGCCGGCGCGCACAGGCTTGAAGCACAGGTTGTCGGACATGCACTCGGCCTTGGCGTGATCACCGCTTTTCCAGCGCTTGATGAGGTTTGGCTCGCGGATTAGCGGGCGGCACAGGGAGATGAAATCGCAGATGCCATCGTTGACGAACTGCTCGGCCTTCTCGAAGGAGCGGATGCCGCCCACCAGCATCAGTGGCGCGCCATTGTTTGTTTTTTTGTAGGCCTCGGCGGCCTTGCGATGGAAGCCTTCGCGGTCGCGTTTGATCATGCCCATGCGCGAGGGGATGTTCTGGCGGGAGTCGATGGTGCCGCCGGACAACTCGATGGCATCGATGCCAGCCTCGTTCAGCCGGGCACAGATGGAGAGCATGTCGTCGAGGGTGTACGAATTTTCCAGGTCGTGCATGTAGTCGTGGGCATTGAGCTTGATCAGTACCGGGTAATCCGGGCCCACGGCTTCGCGTACGGCCGTGTAGACGTCCATGGTCAGGCGTTCGCGGTTCTCGCGGTTGCCACCGTACTGGTCGTCGCGCAGATTGTAGAAGGGGGAGAGGAACTGGCCCAGCAGATAGCCGTGGGCCGAGTGAATCTGTACGGCATCGAACCCGGCCTGCTTGGCGCGGGAGGCGGCGTTGCCAAAGGCCTGAATCACGGCCTGGATGTCGTCTGCGGTCATGGCCTTGCAGTCGCGGGCCTTGCCCCTGAAGTCCTTGTCCGAGGGGCCGAAAGGCTGAAGATTTGTCAGGTCCTGGGCTCCGCGATTGCCCGCGTGGGCCAATTGGCAACAGATCTTTCCGCCAGCCTGGTGGGCTTTGGCAGTCATTTCCGTCAGTCCCGGGATCATCTCGTCAGTATGGATGCCCAGCTGCCAAGGACCGGCTTGGCCCTCGGGCGAGACATAGGCGTGACCGGTGATGATCAGCCCGATTTCGTTCTTGGCCAAGTGGCCCATCATCGCATTGAGTTTTGAGGAAGATGAGCCGTCTTCTCCGGCCATGCCTTCCCATGTGGCGGAACGTACGAACCGGTTGGGAAGCTCCATCGAGCCTACGCGAACGGAATCAAAAAGTGTGGACATGAGGCGTGCATCCTTGGGTTCTATGTTGGTAGAGGGCTTGCGGGTTGTGGAGTGCTCCCCACGAGAAAGCCCAATCGACGGACGTTGTCAACAAGTCGAGGAGCTTGGTCGCCATTGGAGCATATTTGATTTGGCCTGGCGTCAGGTGGGATCAAAGGCCGTCCAAACGGTGACATCAGCGGATTCCATGATTGCGGCTGAGGCATCGCGGAAGGCCGCGATGTGCGCGGTGGCCAGATGTCGATCCAGATGTTCCTGGCTCTCCCATTGTTCCAGAATGCAGTAGCGGTCCGCCTCGGCGGTGCGATGCGGGATGTAGCTCAGGCAGCCCTGTTCGGCGCGGGTTGCGGCGACCAGGGGGGCGAGGATTGTTTCCAGTGTTGCCCCCTGGCCGGGCTTGACGGTCAGCAGGGCGGTAACGGCGATCTGAGGCATGAAAACTCCTTTACCAGCGGTCGTGGTGGATGCGTTCGGGGCGGAAGCGGTCGACCTTGCCCGAAGGCTGATCCGGGTGACCGATGGGAATCAGGGCCAGGGGCTGAATCTGCTCGGGCAGTCCCAGCAGATTGCGCATGCCTTCCACGCGGGGCAGGTCGGGGTAGATTCCCGTCCAGACGGCTCCAAGGCCAAGCCCATGCACAGCCAGCAGGATATTCTGCACGGCAGCGGAACAGTCCTGCACCCAGTATCCCGGATATTTTTCCAGGCTGGTATCGCCACAGACCAGAATGGCCAAGGGAGCCTGACGGCACATGGCGGCGTAGGGATGGAATTCGGGGATTTTGCTCAAAGTCTGGCGGTCCTCGATGACCACGAACTGCCAAGGCTGAGCGTTGCCTGCGCTGGGTGCCGACATGGCAGCCTGGAGCAACTGGGTCACTTGTGCTTCGTCCACGGGCTGATCCGTGAATTTGCGGATGCTGCGGCGGGTATGGATGGCTTCGATAATATCCATTTTCTTTCTCCTGAGTATTGGAGTTGCTTGTCCCATGGGGTTTGTTGTACGCCATAGGGACAGAATCGCAAGTAGGCACCTTTTGAACATGTAGCTACCTTTTGGGAACTGTAAGTCGAAGGGCCGATTGCGGCATAATACGCCTTCATGGGCCAAAGGAGAAGTGCCAATGGGATGCGAAATCAAGCGCTGTGGCGACAAGGAATACTATTGCACCGTGGAGCTTACGCTGCAGATTATTGGTGGCAAGTGGAAGCCGATTATTCTGTGGTATTTGCACACGAATGGAACCCAACGTTTTGGCGAGCTCCGGCGCACCATGCCCAACATTACCCAAAAGATGTTGACCCAGCAGCTGCGGGAACTGGAGGCCGATGGGCTGGTGCATCGCGAAGTGTATCCGCAGGTGCCGCCCAAGGTGGAGTATTCGTTGACCGAATTGGGCACCAGTGTCGTACCGGTGATGCGTACCATGTGTGAGTGGGGTCAATCCTATGAAAAGGCCGTGGCACAGGCTGCAGATGGCCGCGATGCGGCGTAAGAGACCGCCCTGTTGCGGCGGAGAGTATTGACAGGACGTAGATGGCAACGTAGGTCCTTTAATTAGCACAGAAACCCTGTTTTTGGCCCGCGATCCGTGGGCTGGGCGGTTCGGTACTCGTTATGGCACAAACGGAATATCCCATCCATGTGGAGCAGCTCGTGATCGGGCTGTTTATCCGTCTTGAGCTCGAAGAGGGAAAGAATCCATTCCGAAAATCCGAGTTCAAGATCAAGACGGATAAGCAACTCCAGACCCTGAAGGGGATGGGACTTGAGCATGTGATTTGTGTCCTGGAACAATCCGACCGTATGCCTTTGCCACCCAAGAACAAGCGCAAGGCTGGTTCAGGTGGGGCCAGGGGCGGTTCAGCCGAGACTTCCGGTGGGGGCGCTTCGGCGAGTAAGACTTCCGGCTCCAAAGCCAAGCCCGGAAGCAAGACGCCGGTGTCAGTGCAGCTTTTGGGTTTGAAGAGCGAAACCATCGAGCGCAACAAGGAACGGCGTAAACGCTTCCGCAAGGTTGAAAAACGCTACGACAAGACCATGAGCAGCGTGGTCACCATCTTGCGCAGGGCCTCGGGACATTCCAGCGAGGCCGCAGAAGAGGCATCCGAACTTGTGAATTCTCTGGTGGAAACGTTCCTGTCCGAGCGTGACACCATGATCAATCTGATGAGTTCCAAGCCCAGCGAGGAGGCCAAGAACTATCACGCCCTGAACGTGACGGTGCTCTCCATGATGGTGGGCAAGGGGCTGGGGTTCAAGAGCGAGATCATGCACCCTCTGGGCCTGGGGGCCATGTTTCATGACATCGGCAAGGGGCGTGTGCCCATGCAGGCCGTGAGTGGCATGGGGGCAACCACCATGACCAAGGCCGCCGAGAAGTATGTGAAGGAACACCCCCTGATCGGGGCGCGGCTGGTCAACGATTTTTCGCAGTTCCCCAAGCTGGCAACACAGGCCGTGCTGCAGCATCACGAACTGCTGGACGGGTCCGGCTACCCCAAGCGCCTGAAGGGTGATGCCATCTCCCCGCTGGCGCGGGTCGTGGCTGTGGTCAATCAATACGACAACCTGATCAACGATCACCGGGCCGAAACTCTGGCCACTCCACACCAAGCCTTGAAGAAGTTGTATGCCAGCATGCGCGGTAAGATGGATTCCAGAATTCTGGCCATGTTCATTCGCAGTATGGGCGTCTATCCTCCAGGCACGGTGGTCAAGCTGTCCAACGGACAATTCGGGATGGTCACGGCCGTCAACCCGGACCATGCAGCGCGGCCCACGGTGCTCATGTACCATTCTGAAATCCCCAAGAATGAAGCCCTGCTGGTGGATCTTGTGGTGGAAGAGGATCTGAACGTGGCTGAGACGTTCCGCCCCGAAGACTTACCCCGAGAGGTCTTTTCCTACCTGAGTCCGAGCAAGACGATCAATTATTATGCCGAGGCAGTGGGCGACGGCGCCTAGCGGCAGGTGCCCTGTCCCGAGCGATCAACCTCCGCCAAAACGCTGAAAGGAATCCGTTCGTGGTCAAGCCCTCTTCCGTTTCCCCTCTGGCGCAGGTCCTGGACCAGCTGTGGCGGGCCATGCACCTGCCCACCGATGCGTTTGAAGTTGTGGGCAACATTGTCGACCAGGCCCTGTCCTTTCAGCAGGAACTGGATGACAGTGATCCCGAATCCGCTCGGCTGACCTCACGCTTATCCTATCTCATGGCCGAACTGGCCTCCTCGTCAGGGGACAATGCCATTATCCGCAAGCTCCTGCAGGAATTGGTCGAACAGGGTGCCCTGGGCGAGTTGCTGTGCGCATCCTTTATTGGTTCCAACAAGATCACCGGCGAAAAATTGCGTATTGCACTGCAGGCATTGCCTGCCAATCGTCTGCTGGCTGTGACCAATCGTTTCTTGTCTGCTCCGCGTGCGGCCCAGCCCAAGGAACAGGCCTGGGCCACGGAGACGGTGCATGAACTGCAAAGCGACGACCCCGAAGAAGCGTTGTTGTTCCTGGATAGATTGGCGCAGTCGGGGGAACGCCCTGCCTTTGCCGTGCAGCGCGAGATGCTGCACGGGCGATTTGGATTCTGGCTGCAGGAATTGTTGCGCCTGGATCTGGATCAGGAGCAGGCCCGTTATATGGCGGATACGGCCTCGCGTCTGGACTGGGCGCCGCTGACCGGAAATATTTTGCGTCTGCTCAAATATGCCGGACCTGACGATTTGCCTGCCATCTTCGACATGGTGGAACCGTCCTGGAGCGACCCCGGAGGGCGCACGGCCAAGGCCGCGTTGCTGTTTTTGAAGCACAAGGAACCTCAGGTCCGACTGGCAGCGGCCCGAGTTCTGGTCCGATTGGGTTCGCCCAAGGCATCCAAGGTCCTGGCCATGATCTATGCCGCGACTCCCGAAGCCCGTTCTGGCGTACTTGGCGTGGCTCTGATGCTCGGTGCACAGGATTTTGCCCGCTTTGCCAAGGCGTTGCCTGCCAAGGCCAGGCCCGAGGTTTTGGGCGCGTTGCTGTCGTGTCTGGCGCGGTTGGATCCGGTGTGGCTGCGCAACGCCCTGAAGGGAATTGATGGTTCGATAGCCACTGCCGTCGCCGGTCTCGTCAAGGGGCGCAAGCGGGCGGTGCACAAGCCACGGTTCAAGCCGCAAAAACCAGCCCCATACCGCAAGGCCCCGGATCAGCCCAAGTCGTTGCTGGGAAAGGTCAAGAAGATGATGGGTGGTGAATCCGAGGCCGGTCCATCGGCAGGGCAAGTCTTCGTGGGGAATCTTGCACCCGGGGCAAAGATTAAGAGCAAGATCATCAAGGATGTCGAATGCCCAGGTAAGGATTTGAGCAAGATGGCGTTCCAGGGATGTGCCCTGGGGGCCATGGATTTACGCCAGTCCAAACTGGCAGGAACGCGGTTTGTCAAATGCCGCCTGAATGGAGTGGACCTGTCCGCCGCGCGCTTCAAGAATACCGTGTTTGAGGAGTGTGATTTTGCGGGCTGTCTGTTCTCGGGGAGTTCGTTGGATGGCGTTCGTCTGGTGCGCTGTTCCCTGACCAGAACCCATTTCGATGGAGTGTTGACGTCGGGATTGGAGTTGATGAGCTGCCGTTTTGATGAGTCGTCATTCTGGGGTGCGCACCTGGAGGGCGCTACTGTGCGCTCCTGCCTATTCGGCCGAATTGATTTTTCCTATGCTGCCCTGGTGGATGCGGATTTCGATGGCGTCGAGTTCACGGATTGTGTGTTCAGGCACTTGTATGCCTCGTCATCGCGAGTGATGAATGCCGCGGCATGGGGCTGCGTGTTCCAGGCCTGCGCCCTGCCGGGAGTTCATGGCGATGAGCCGGGTCTGTTGCTGGAGGTCGAACGTTCGGCCCAGGCCCTGGTGGCCGGAGTTGCAGACAGGGAGCAGCCTACGGCCGTGAGTGGCAAACTGGCAAAGGCCGAAGGCCAGACCGCCATGCTTTCGCTGGTTCAGAATTGGCTCCATGAGCGGGACCTCGCCCGCAACCGGCGGTTGGCTCTGGCCGCAAACCGTCGCCGGTTGGACTGGTGCGCCGGAAAACTCGGCCTTGAGGCCTCCAAGGTCCTGGGGATGCTGCCGGGGCTGGTGCAGGCCGGTGCCATCCGTGATGGGGATACGT
Organism: Desulfovibrio ferrophilus; assembly: GCF_003966735.1. Taxonomy (NCBI): domain Bacteria; kingdom Pseudomonadati; phylum Thermodesulfobacteriota; class Desulfovibrionia; order Desulfovibrionales; family Desulfovibrionaceae; genus Desulfovibrio; species Desulfovibrio ferrophilus. Next base: position 2,423,351 of record NZ_AP017378.1, on the reverse strand, counting down.
CTATTCCCGCCCCTGCCTGCATCATTCAGGGCTGGACTCCGACATACACGGCCCTGAAGAATCTGGAGGAGTATTTTGGCGGAATCTATCCTGCGCCATCGCCTGACGAGAAGCCTGCCCCTGCCATTCTTGTGGAGGCGTTCTATTCCATCGGAAGCGTGGGCACCATCGCCCAGACCCGAAATTCGGATATCGATATGTGGGTCTGCTTCGATGAGACCCGGGTTGAACCTGACAAGGTCACAGGATTCAAGGAGAAACTCGAGGCCATAGAGCGCTGGGCCGACAGGGAGTACGGCCTGGAGCTGCATTTCTTCGTCATGGACATGGGCAAGGTGCGTGAGAACAACTTCGGGTTCAGCGACAAGGAAAGCGCCGGTTCCAGCCAGGCCTTGCTGCTCAAGGAGGAGTTCTATCGTACCGCTGTCCTCTTGGGCGGCAAGAAACTGGCTTGGTGGTTGCTGCCGCCCGATGCAAGTGATGCGGCCTATGCCAAGGGGTTGGAGCGTATTGCCTCGGCCGCGAGCCTGCCCCCCGATGATGTGGTTGACCTTGGGGCCATGAGTCGGATTCCGCGTGATGAGTTTTTTGGGGCCTCGTTGTGGCAGATCGTCAAGGCGCTCAAGAGTCCGTTCAAGTCCATCATGAAGTTCGCCCTGCTGGACAAGTATATTGCGGGGGGCAATGCGGACACCCTGTTGTGCAACCGACTGAATCGTAACATTCAGGCTGGACGCTATGATTTCTGGAGTGTGGATCCCTATGGTGTGATGTTCAGCGAGGTGGAGGCCCACTACCGGAACACCGCCAACAAGGACGCCCGGGAACTGATGCAGATGGCCTTCGAACAGAAGACCGGATTTTCGTCCCAAGGCAGGACTACGGGCCGTCAGGCTGAAATGTGTGGTACGAGTTGGCTGGAATATTTTTATCCCTACTGCGCAGACGAACGCAGTGGTCTGCCCAAGCAGGGCAAACCTGGTGAAAAGGGGACAAGGACCTTTGCCGATCTCCACGAATTGGGCCAGATGGTTGCCCGGTACATGTTTGGAACCTATGAGCAGATTCGCAAAGGTGTGGACGACCTGGATACCGAGGCCCGGATTACCGATCAGGATTTGACCAAGCTGGGGCGTAAGATCTTCGGGCACTTCGACAAGAAGCCCGGCAAGATCATGCATATCCCGTTTGTGGATTCACCCAAGCGGCTGTTCGAATCGTTGGAGATCGTTTGCGAGGGGCAGCCGGGAACCCCCAGAATCTGGTTGGCCAAGGGTGAACCCGCTGGGGTCAAAAGCAGGAAGGCGCCTTTTGAGGAGCTGCATAAGGACAGGAGTCCCGTGGCCTTGCTGGCCTGGCTGGTGGCTAATCATCTGTATGAGGTTGGTGAGCAGTTCCGGGGCACGAATCTTCAGGCTCCCATCTCCACTCCTGATGTGCGCAGGTTGCTGGATGATCTGGCGGAGTTCTTCGCCCCCAAGCAGATCTTCGAGCCCGAAATCGAGGAAACCCTGCGTGATGAAGAGGTCATCCACGCTCTCGTGGTGGTCAACTTCATGACCGATCGCGAGATCAGGGAGATTCGTGATGTGGTGTTGCTGTATGCCACCAATTGGGGCGAGGTCTTTTGCGTGACCGAACCCAAGGGGCTGGACTTTCTGGAGAAGAACGTCAGCACATTCATTCAGGCCAACACCAAGGCCAGAATTGCCCCCAGTCTGGAGTGCAGGGTGCACATCCCGCACAAGTCACTGGCTCCGCGTCCGCCAGCGATCTAGCCGATTCTCTCGCGGCGGTCATCGGCAGTTGTATTGTCTGCAGTGGTGGTCGCTTTCGGGAACTATTTTCCGATGCAGAACCGGCCGAAAACGGCCTCCAGCACGCCAGCGGGAGCGATGTCTCCCGTGATTTCCGAGAGCATGGAACAGGCCGTTTCCAGGCGGACGCCCAGCAGATCGTAAGGCAAGCCCTGCTGGATGTCGGTCTCCAGGGCTTCAAGCTCGACCAGGGCACCTGACAGGGCCTGGGACTGGCGCAGGTTGGGGACGACTTCTCCGGCATCGGGTTCTGCTCCGCCACCCACGATGCGTTCGCGGATGCGTTGGCACAGGGCGTCCAGCCCTTGGCCGGTCTTGGCCGAGATGCCCACGGTTTCATACCCGGCTTTGGCGAACCAGTCCGTCTCCTGCGCGGGGGATTCCTTGGAGTGGGGGGGGGCAGAGAGATCGGTCTTGTTGAGAACCACCAGCGTATTTTCCGGGCCGGTGTTCTGCGCCAGGGCCACATCGTCCGCAGACAGGGTGCGATGGCGGTCCACCACCAGCAGTACGAGGTCCGCCTGCGTGGTCAGATCGCGTGAGCGTTCAAGCCCGGCGCGTTCCACAGCATCTTCGGTCTCGCGCAATCCGGCCGTATCCACCAGCCGTACAGGCAGCCCCTCCAGATTCAGGGCTTCCTCGAGGTAATCGCGTGTGGTGCCGGGGATGTCGGTCACAATGGCTCGTTCGCGCCCGAGCAGTGCGTTCATCAGGCTGGATTTGCCCGCATTGACCTGTCCGGCCAGCACGGTCAGTGCTCCATCCCGCCAACAGCGGTTTCGCTCGAAGCTGCCCAGTAGCGTGCGCAGTCCCTCACGGACCGTGCCGATGCCTTCCAGAAATTCATCGGGGCTCAAGCATTCCACTTCATCTTCGGGGAAATCCACGGCCACGCAGAGCTTGACCCGCAGTTCTTCCAACTGGTCGCGCAGTTGGGTGATGCGTTTGCCCAGTGCTCCGGAAAGCTTGGCTTGGGCCAGGGTCAGTCCTGCACGGGTGGGGGCGGCTATGGTCTCGGCCACGGCTTCGGCCTGGGTCAGATCCAGGCGTCCGTTCATGAAGGCGCGGTAGGTGAATTCTCCGGGGCTTGCGGTTCGAGCGCCAGCCTTGAGGACGGCCTCCAGCACTGCCCGCAGTACTGCCGGGCCTCCGTGGCAGTTGAATTCCACCACATCCTCCCCTGTGTATGATCCGGGGCCGGGCATGTATGCGACCAGCGCTTCATCAAGGCGTTGTCCGCCCTCGTCGTCAATCCAGCCATGATGCAGGCGGTAGGGCTTCAGTCCGCCGAAATTCTGCCGCGTGGAACTGAACAGGCGCTGGGCAATGGACAGGGCATCCGGGCCGCTGGCGCGGACGATGCCGACGCCTCCGCTGCCCGGAGGAGTGGCGATGGCCGCAATGGTGTCGTGTTTGGAACCGGCAATGTGCATGGGGCTGGTATATGCTCTCGCGGCCCGTTTGCAAAGTGGCTGGTTGCCATTTGAGAATCGCCAACGTAGAACCTGAACATGAGCTATCCTAATACCCTTCCTTGCTGGCGGCGTGTGACCTCGGCTGGAATGACCGTGGCGCTGTTGTGTCTCCTGCTGGTCGGCTGCGCCACAGGGCCGACTCCCCAGGGGCCTATCCGCGACCTGATCCAATTGCCGCAGAGCCCCGCTGCCTATCTGGACCCGATGACTGCCGACGTGCCAATGATTTCCCCGGATGAGGCACAGGTCTTGGCCCGGCAGTTTGTGGAAGATTATTTTTCGCCCTGGCATCGTTCCTGGCCTGCCAATGATGCGGAGAAGGTCTTCAAGGGGCTGCACAATTACGATTCTGCACGGATGTTTGGCGAGAATCGGCAGCTCAGATCCCCGGCCTGGCTGGAAGGATTACGCCGTCAGTCGATGGAGGGTGACTATCCCAATGCACGGTTGCGGGCTCTGACGGTGGTCAATACCTCCATGCGGGTGCTGCCCACCATGGAGCCAGCATTTCAGGATTTTAATCAGGCCGGAGAAGGATACCCCTTCGATTATCTCCAGAATACGGCGGTCTGGGCGCAGACTCCGCTGTTCGTTTCTCATTTTTCGGATGACGGGGCCTGGGCCTTGTGTGAATCCCGGTTTGCCTATGGCTGGATTCCCATGCGTGATATTGCCATGGTGGATGATGAGTTTGCAGAGAGCTTCGAACAGCTTGATTTGATGACGTTCACTTCGGACCGGGTGCCCCTGTACGATGATTTCGGCCTCTTTCGCTTTCGGGGGCGGGTGGGGATGCTGCTGCCCTTTATTGCCAGAGAGGATGGCGTCTTCCAAGCCCTGATTGCTGTGCGCGATTCATTGGGCAGGGCCGTGTTGGCCAGCACCTCAGTGCCGCAGTGTGATGGCGCCGAATTTCCCCTGGAGGCAACGGCCTTCAATCTCGCTCTCCTCGGTCGGGACTTGATGGGCCAACCCTATGGCTGGGGAGGGATGTACGGGCATCGTGATTGCTCGGCGACGCTGATGGACATGTTCGCGGCTCTGGGCATCGGCTTGCCTCGGAATTCATCACAACAGGCACGGGCCGGACATTTTATATCACTGGACGGGTTGGATGATCAGGCCAAGGTCAAGCGTATTCTTGACATGGCCCAGCCCTGGCAGACCTTGCTCTGGAAGCCTGGGCATATCATGCTTTACATCGGGCAATACGAAGGACGGCCTGTGGCTCTGCACACGACCTGGGGCGTAAAGACCAAGGTTGGAGATCGCGAGGGACGCCATTTCATCGGTGCCACGGTGATCACGACCCTTGCCCCGGGCAGCGAGTTGAACGAGTTGGACCGACCGGACGGTATTCTTCTGCACAAGATCAAGGGGATGACCTTCCTCCCAGGGCAAACGATGGAAGATTAGTCAGCTACTTTGTTGCTGCGATCCGTTCACCCCCTTGTGTATGTATTGAGGCACGAGGGGGTGAGTTTTTTTTGCGCCGTGCCCATCGATTCTTTCTGGTGAGCCAGTGTCAGAACGCCTTGTCGGTGCCTTGGCTTTTCCCATCAGATCCTTTGGGGCACATCATTGGGCAAGCAACAAAAAGAGCCCGGCGCGCTGATGCGCACCGGGCTGAAGAGAGGGTACTTGGCCTGCAGAGTTGGCTAGAAGCTGCCAGGCCGAGTGGCATTGTCAGTTTGGGCTTCGAAGACGTGGTCGAAGATTCCTCCGGCAAACCCATTAATCAGGGCCAGTAGATTCAGGGCCACCAATGCGGGGATGTTTTTGATAATCTGGACCATGTTCTTACTCCTGTGGTGTGTGTCGCCGGCAATCAAGCGGCGTTAATCAGTCATGTAATAAATTTCACAAGCGATGGCAACCCTTAGGATAAAGAATGCCATGCTATATTTTTATGTAAAAATTCTAAGTGTTTAAATCGATTTCGCCGTGTTTCTCGTGTTGAGAGTTATGAGGCAAGGCGGATATAGGGCCGCGACTGAGACCTGTCAAGGCTTCCTGGTGGGTTTTAGGTGGATTTTCAGGACCAAAGCAATCGATTTCCAAGTTACTTAATTCACAATGTCTAGGCGTAAAAAAGCCCCGATCTTGTCGGGGCTGATTGATGGAGAGGGGATAAACGCCTGCTACGTCAGGAGTTCCAGGTCGACTTCAAGGCGGGCCAGATTGACGCTGAACAGTTTGACCTTGACGGTTTGCCCAAGGTGGAAGCGTCGCGCTGTGCGCTCGCCCACGATTTCCTGACGTTCGGGCAGGTAATGGTAGTAGTCGTCGGACAGTGTGGAGAGCCTGACCATGCCTTCGGCCATGACTTCGTTCAGTTCCACCCAGAAGCCGTATTCGGCCACTCCGTTGACCACGCCAGTGAATTCTTCGCCGACCTTGTCCGCCAGGAAGAGGATCGTCAGGCGTTTCAGGATTTCGCGTTCGGCCTTCATGGCAACGCGTTCGCGGGCACTGATGCTTTCGCAGATTTTGCTCAGGGTTTCGGGCTTTGGCAGCGGTTCGGAGTGCATCTTCAGGGCTTTCTTCATGGAGCGATGCACCAGCAAGTCTGCGTAACGCCGGATGGGAGAGGTGAAATGGGCGTAGCATTCCGAGGCCAGACCGAAGTGGCCTTCATTGGAGGGCGAATACACGGCCTGCATCATGGAGCGTAGTACCAGTCGTCCGGCCATGAACTCCAGGTCCGTACCTTCGGCCACGCCCAGAAGGTCTTGCAGGTCTGCGGGGGTGATGGTGCCCTTGGGTGGTGACTGGGGGGTGATTCCCGCACGCGCCAGGAGCTTGAAGACCCCAGCCAGCTTTTCGCTATCGGGCTTGGGATGGATGCGGTACGGACAGGGCAGATCCAAAACGGTCAGTCGCCGGGCAACGGATTCGTTGGCTGCTACCATGAATTCTTCAATGATTTGGTGGGCGAAGTTGCGTGGTCTGGGCCTGATGTCTGTTGTTTCGCCCAGCAGATTGAAGTGGATTTCGGGCTCGGGCAGGTCGAAGTCCAGAGATCCGCGACTCGAACGCACACCATTCAGCACCCGGGCCAGGGCTTCGGCTTCGCGCAGCATGGGCATCAGCTCGGGGCCAATGAACTCGTGTTCTTTGGGATCGTTCTGTTCCAGAGCGCGGTGGACCTGCATGTAGGTCAAACGCTTGTGACTCTTGATTACCGCAGCATAGAACTCTTCATCACGCGGCTGCCCATCGGCGCTGAAGGATATCTCTGCGACCATGGCCAGACGCGGGACGTCCGGGTTCAGGCTGCACAACCCGTTGGACAGGGCCTCGGGGAACATGGGCTCCACGGATTGCGGGAAATAATAGGAGTTGCCACGTTTCTGGGCTTCGAGGTCCAGAGCGCTGCCCGGCCTGACGTAGTGCGAGACATCGGCAATGGCCACGGTCAGTCGCCAGCCATTACCTTCGCGGCGCACATGCACGGCGTCGTCAAAGTCGCGGGCCTTGGCACCGTCGATGGTGACAAGGGCCAGCTCGCGCAGGTCCTTGCGGCCTTCGAAGTCTGCCGGATTTGGCTGGGCAGGGAGCCTTTGGGCCTCGTGCAGGGCGTCGTTGGGGAAGATGGTGGGCACGCCGTGGGCTGCCTTGACCAGTTTCTCCTGGACGCTGACGTCTTCCTCGTTGCCAAGGACCTCGGTGGCTGTGGCTGCCCAGAGCTTGTTGTCCAGCTTGTCGCCGGGTTCCACATAGAGAAGTTCGCCATCCTTGGGACGAGTCTCCATGTGAGCCGTGTCCGTCATGACATTGAAGTCCAGCCGTGGGTCCGTAGGCCGCGAGAGATACAGGTCCGGCCCGAGTTTGCGTTCGATGCGTACGGGCAGTCTCTTGTTCTTGCGCTCCAGGACGCGCACCACACGCCCCTCGGGGTTCATATCACGGCCTTTGGAACGGGGGGCGGGCATCATCGCCACCACGACCTTGTCACCATTCCAGGCGTCACCGAAGTTGCGGCGGTTGATGAAGATATCTTTGCGGCGTTGGTCTTCGGGCAGGACAAATCCGACCCCCGAGCGCTGGACCTGCAACTCGCCGGTCACCAGCGACATGCTCTCGGTCAGGCCAAAGGACCCTCCACGGGTGCGAATGATCTTGCCGTCGTCCATCAGGACCTTGAGGGCGGCTTTCAAATCCCGCTTGTCTTTTTTGTAGGCCCCCAGCGCGTGCAGGATTTCGTTGCGCCGCATGGGACGTTTGGCTTCTTTCAGGGCGCGCAGGACACCTTTGGCATCAACGGGGCCCCTGTCGGGCTTGTTCTTTACTTTCTTCTTGTTCGCCATGATGGCTCCATATTTTTATATTGTCGGTTTTCTTTAAATTACATCAGTTTTTGTGCAATGGATACGAATACCCGAGGCTTGCACAAGATGTCACGCGATCGTTACCCTTGTGGAGAGGGAAGTCGATCAGTTCAGGCGGCCTGAGCTCGCCGCAGGGGAAATCTGGAATCGGGGGCAGTGGGCGGATGCCCGGGAGTGTGTGATCAGAGCAGGGGCCAGGTCGCCCTCCACCAGTCCGGGAAGCTGTGATTGGTGAACAATCCGGGACCAAAATCCAGAGTGTGGTCGAAGGTCCAGAGGTTGTAAGGATTGAATTGGACAAGCTTCACGGCATCCTTGCCGGTGCAGAGCACTCGTTCCGCATTGGCCAGATCGGCCTTTTCACGGATGAATTTCCAGTCGTCTTCTTGGTAATTGTAGTGGTCGTCAAAGCGCAGATGCTTGATCGGGGGATGCCCCAGCAGTTCTTCTGCGGTGCGCTGGACCTGCTCGTGTTCGCCCACACCGGAAACCAGAAGATAAGGCTCGTCGCCAAATCCACGGGCAGATTCGCTTCGATCCAGTCTTGTCAGGCCCTTGGGCGAGAAGGTGAATGGAAAGACCGGAGCCTTGTATTGGGCCAGAAACTCCTGGCAGAAAGGCTCCAGAGCCTGAAAATCATCCTGTGGTGCCTTGATCAGGAAGGCTGCCGTGCGTGTCAGTGCCTCTTCACCTTCGCGCCAGGGACCCGAAGGAATCACTCGGTTCCAATCCTCGGTCAGATCCTGTGGGCGAAGCAGCACGAGGTCCAGATGTCGCTCGATGCCAAGGTGTTGGAAGCCGTCATCCAGCAGATAGAGGTCGGGGTTGTGGTGCTTGGCGATCCACTTGGCAGCGCGGGCGCGTTGAGGGTCCACCACCACATGTGCCTCGGGGCAGGACTTGGCCAGAAGCAGGGGTTCGTCTCCGGCTTCACGAGCCGTGGATTGCTCATGCACCAGATAGGGCAGTTCGGGGGGGATGGATTTGTATCCCCGGGTCAGCACGGCGGGGGTCAGCCCTTCATTGATGGCCCATTGGACGATCCACTCCGTGAGCGGAGTCTTGCCGGTGCCGCCCCAGCAGATATTGCCGATGCTGATGGTGGGGCGCTCGGGCTTGTAGGACGTCAGGGCCCCGGATTCGTACCACTGCCGCCTCAGGCGCATCGCCATGGCGTAGAGCCTGCTCGGCAGGTACAGCAGAGGAAAGAGTTTGCGCTGCAGGGGAGTGACGTTGTGCATAAATAGATCGGGGGCGGAGTGCCGCCCCCGTAAGTTGTCTTGGCTAGTCCCTGGTGGAGCCCATGAGTCTCAGCAGCATCAGGAACAGGTTGATGAAGTCCAGATACAGGGTCAGCGCGCCCAGGATTACGCCGCGTCGGACTGCGGTGGCGTCATTGGCCGGAGCGGTTTCGCCCATGACCTTGAGCTTCTGGGTGTCGTAGGCGGTCAGGCCGGTGAAGATGATCACTCCCAGGAAGGAGATGATGAAGCTCATCTGGCTGGAGCCCAGGAAGATGTTCACAACACTGGCGATGATGATGCCCACAAGGCCCATGAACAGGAAGCTGCCCCAGGAGGTCAGGTCCTTTTTCGTGGTCATGCCGTAGACGCTCATGGCACCGAACATGCCCGCCGCAGTCACAAAGGCCGAGAAGACGCTCTGGCCGGTATAGACGATAAGCACGGTGGACAGAGACAGGCCCATGAGTGCGCTGTAGGCCATGAACATGCCTGTGGCCATGGATGCAGACATTTTATTGATGCCTGCGGACAGGGCGATGACCAGCCCGAACGGGGCGAGCATGACCACAAAGGCCATGATCTGGTTGCTGAACAGAGCGTTCAGCAGAGCCGGGCTGGAAGCGGTGAAGAAGGCAACGCCCGCAGTCAACGCCAAGCCGAGAGACATCCACTGATAGACGCCGCGCATGAAAGCGTTGAGGACCTCGGCTTTCTGCCGGGGCATGGAAACGGTCTGGAACCTACTCATTGTATCCTCCGGGTGGAAATTTGATTCGTGATTACGATGGTTCATCATTAATACCGAACCTTGCCGCTGGCAAGGGCGGTTGGGGCGCTGGAGCCCGAATTGTCAAGAAAGAGTGGATTATGATGCTGACGTCCGGTGTCAGTGGACGATTTGTCGAGGAAAAGAGGAAACCCGGCGAAGCCGATGTTCATGCTCGGGGGTCAAATCTTGTTTATAAAAGTCTCGCCGTTGCCGGTGCTTGCGTCATCCAGGCGGTGGCTGCTTTGTCTGCTGTTGATTTGCCTCAAGTCGCGAACTGTCGCACTTGCCAGGTTTCAATAAAAGATAAGCAAGGGCTGTGCCACTATCGGTCCTGGGTGTCCATGCGATTGCGGGTGGGTTTGGAATCGTTCCATGTGGTTTCGGCCCAGCCCATGGACGGGGTGCGGGAAGGCTCAACAGTCACGGTGCGTTGCGCGCCCTTGTGAGTCACAATGACGATTACTGGCTCGGCGGACTTGACGGCTTTGGGTGAATAGCTGGCAACCAGAGCGGCGGCTTCGGCCACGGCAGAATCAGGCCAGTCGTCACCAATCTGACGCCCCAAACCTAGAGGGCCGGGAAAATCCTGCACGTCAAAGAGCAGATCGTCTTTGCGGGCCAGACGTGTCAGTGCATTGTTGCTGGCCTCATTGCGCCCCATGGACAGCCAGTGGGTTCCGGCCCAGAGTTGGCGGCCCGAGTTGGCCAGATGGAAATCATTGGCCGATGGATTGTCGATATGCTCAAACACCGGGCCATAGCGCCGGGCCGAGGCCGGTTCCGTGAGCAGGCATCCGCCACCGGGGGTGGGGATTTCGGTGATACCGAATTCCTTGGCCATTGCCAGTTGGTCGTTGCGCCCACGTCCGCCAATGCCATGCAGGCGCTCACGGTCCACAAGTCCGGATTCTTCCATGGGGGTCGGGTCCAGCCGCTTGGCACACAGGGGGCGCAAGAGGATGTCCTTGGTCTCGGACTCGTTGCGCACGCTGTTCATGGCGTCGCGGCGCTGGGACATGGGACGTTGGCCGATAACCTCTCCGGTGATGATGAATTTGGCACCATAGTGCTCCATCATCCGTCGGGCGTGGGAGAGCATGATGATCTTGCAATCCACGCAGGGATTGAAGTATTTGCCGAAACCATATTTGGGTCCGGCCAGCATCATTTTCACATAGGCGTCGCCGATGTCTACGGCTTCGATATCCAGGCCGTAAATGTCACGCCAATGGGCCACCTTGTCCGGCTTGCCGAAAAAGGGGGAGGTGAAATGCAGGCATTTGACGGAGAGTCCCTGGGCCATGATCACCTTGGCCGCAAGCAGGGAGTCCAAACCGGCGGAGAACAGGGCCACCGCGTCGTATTTTTGGTTAGTTTTAGTCATGGGTGAAGTGCCTATAACCATGAGCAGGTGGCAAGGCAAGGGGGGCTATCTGTGCGCCGGCAAGGCGAAAATGACCCTGCTTGCTCTGTCTGAAATGGGAATTCTCAACGTTTGAGCGCTTGTAAAGCGCGGTTGCCCGCCTTACGGGCTTCTGTTATGTGGAGTCGTCTTTAGCATCCAATACCTTTTAAGGAGATACCGTCATGGCACGCAGCCCCCAAAAGAGCCCTGAAGCGCTTCGCAAGGAAGCCCTGGACACCGCGCTGACCACCATCGAGCGTAAGTACGGCCAAGGCTCCGTCATGAAGCTGTCCGATGATGCCCACGTCGCAATCAAATTTATCCCCACCGGTTCTATCGGTTTGGACTTGGCGTTGGGCATTGGCGGTATTCCACGAGGCCGAGTCTGTGAAGTTTTCGGGCCGGAATCGTCAGGCAAGACGACTTTGGCATTGCATATTATTGCCGAGGCCCAAAAGGCTGGTGGCAACGCCGCGTTCATCGATGCCGAACATGCATTGGATGTGAACTACGCCAAACGCCTTGGCGTCAAAACCGACGAGTTGCTCATTAGCCAGCCCGACTACGGTGAACAGGCCCTGGATATTGCCAGCCTGCTGGTGCGTTCCGGTGCGGTGGATGTGATTGTCATCGACTCCGTTGCCGCATTGATTCCCCAGGCCGAACTGGAAGGCGAGATGGGCGAGACCCAGGTGGGCGGGCACGCGCGCCTGATGTCCCATGCGCTGCGGAAGCTGACGGGTATCATTCACACCTCGCATACCGCCGTGATCTTCATCAACCAGATCCGCATGAAGATCGGCATGACCGGTTATGGCAACCCCGAGACCACCACCGGTGGTAATGCGCTCAAGTTCTACTCCTCTGTACGCCTGGATATCCGACGTATCCAGACCCTGAAGGACAAGGACGAAGCCTACGGCATCAAGGCCCGTGTCCGTCCGGTCAAGAACAAGGTTGCTCCGCCCTTCCGCGAGGCCATCTTTGATGTGCTGTATGGCACGGGCATCTCCCGTGAAGGTGAGATTCTCGACATCGGTGTGGACGCCGGTATCGTGGACAAGTCCGGTGCGTGGTATTCCTTCGGGGATGAGCGTTTGGGGCAGGGCAAGGAAAATGTCCGGGCCATGCTGGCTGAAAACGATGATCTGCGTAATGCCATCGAGGAAAAAGTGCTCGTGCATCTGGGCATGAGGGATGCCGCCCCCGAGGCGGAGCCCGCCGAAGAGGCAGTCCCCAAGGCCGCAAAAAACTAATTTACGATTCCCGAAACGGCGCGGCCGGGGATGCCCCGGCCGCAGCTCCATTACTCCGCCACTCCCGCCGTTTCCCTCACCACAACGAGAGTTAACTTATTCGCATCAGGAGATTTTGCATCGTGCTGACCGCCACTGAAATCCGCCAGAAATTCCTCGAATACTTTGAGGGTAAAGGACATACTCCCGTGTCCTCTTCATCCCTCGTGCCCAAGGACGATCCGACCCTGCTGTTTACCAACGCGGGCATGGTCCAGTTCAAGAAAACCTTCCTGGGCCAGGAAAAGCGCGACTACGTGCGTGCGACCACTTCCCAGAAGTGCCTGCGCGTGGGAGGCAAGCACAACGACCTGGAGAACGTGGGACGCACTGCACGCCACCACACCTTTTTCGAGATGTTGGGCAACTTCTCCTTTGGCGATTATTTCAAGGAAGATGCCATCCGCTACGCCTGGGATTTCATCACTGGCGAACTGGGGCTGCCCAAGGACAAACTCTATATCACCATCTACAAGGATGATGATGAGGCGGGCGAGCTGTGGCAGAAGGTGGCTGGAGTCGCTCCCGAGATGATTTACCGCCTGGGCGAGAAGGATAACTTCTGGTCCATGGGTGATACCGGCCCCTGTGGACCGTGCTCCGAGATTCATATCGATCAGGGCGAGCACATGAAGTGCGGTCCGAACTGTGGCATCGGCCAGTGCGACTGCGATCGTTATCTGGAGATCTGGAATCTGGTGTTCATGCAGTACGACCAGTCTGCCGATGGCACCCGCGAGCCGCTGCCCCGCCCGTCCATTGATACGGGCATGGGGCTGGAGCGCATTGCCGCTGTCTGCCAGGGAGTCAACTCCAACTACGATACCGATCTGTTTCTGGCCATCATCGGCTTTACCGCCGAGCTTGCGGGCGTGAAGTACAAGGAGCAGGGCGAGGACGTGGACACTGCGTTGCGCGTCATTGCCGACCACAGCCGCTCCATCGCCTTCATGATTGCCGACGGCATCCTGCCCTCCAACGAGGGGCGTGGTTATGTCCTCAGGCGTCTGATCCGCCGCGCTCTGCGTTTTGGCAAACTCATCGGCCAGGACGAGGCCTTCCTGTTCAAGGTTGCCCTGAAGGTTGTGGACGAGATGGGTGACCATTACCCGGAGTTGAAGGACAATCAGGAGTTCATGGCCAAGGTCGTGCGCGAGGAGGAGAATCGCTTCTCCCAGACCCTGGACAAGGGCCTTGCCATCCTGGAGGAAGAGCTTGAGAAGATGCGCGGCGCTGGCGAGACCATTGTCTCCGGCGAGTTCGCTTTCAAGCTGTATGACACCTTCGGTTTCCCCGTGGATATCGTGAACGACGTGGCTGAGAAACAGGGCATGAGCGTTGACGAGGCCGGGTTCAAGGCCTTCATGCAGGAGCAGAAGAATCGCGCCAAGGCCGCCTGGAAGGGCGGCGGTGAGCAGACTCTGGCTGCCCGTTTCCAGTCACTGCTGGAAGATGGCCTGCGCTCCGAGTTCGTGGGCTACGATTTTCTGAAAGCCGATTCGCGCATCGTGGCGCTGCTTGGTGAATCCGCCGAGCCGGTGGAAAGTCTGGATAAGGGCGCCAAGGGCTATCTCGTGACCAGCTCGACTCCGTTCTACGGCGAATCTGGTGGTCAGGAGGGTGACAGTGGAGCCATCCATTCCCCTTCGGGCAAGGTTGAAGTGACCGACACCATGAAGCCTGCGCCCGAGTTGATCGTGCATGCTGTGACCTGCACCGAAGGACAGGTACTGCCCGATCAGGAAGTGCAGATGATCGTGGAAGAAGGCCAGCGCACTGCTTCGGCCCGAAACCACACCTCGACTCACCTGCTGCACGCCGCTCTGCGCAAGATCCTGGGCGACCACGTCAAGCAGGCCGGCTCTCTGGTTGGTCCTGATCGCCTGCGTTTCGACTTTACTCACATTGCCGCCATGACCGTGAAGGAAAAGGCCGAGGTCGAGCGCGAAGTCACCCGTGCCGTGCTTGCCGACATCCCCCTTGAAGTGGCGGAGATGGAATACGACGCCGCAGTAGAGAAGGGCGCCATGGCCCTGTTCGGTGAGAAATACGATTCCACCGTGCGGGTTGTTTCGGTTCCCGGCGAATCCGTGGAGCTTTGCGGTGGAACGCACTTGCGCTCCACGGGGCAGGCTGGTCCCTTCATGATTCTGTCCGAATCCGGCGTGGCTGCCGGTGTGCGGCGCATCGAGGCCGCCACGGGTTGGAATGCCATCAATCAGTTCAATGCCATCCGCCTGGCAGCCGAAAAGGCTGCCGAGGTGCTCAAGGGCAGCCCTGCCGAATTGCCCGAGCGAGTCCTGGCTTTGAACCGTGAGGTCAAGAAGCTCAAGAAGGACATCGAGAAGATCGCGGCCCAGGCTGCTTCTTCTGCCGGTGGTGCGGATATCATGGACAGCGTCGAGGAACTCGGCGGGATCAAGGTTCTGGCCGCCAAGGTCAACGCTCCCAACATGGGGGCCATGCGTAAGATGATGGATGACGTACGCTCCAAGCTGGCATCGGGCGTGGCTTGCCTGATTTGCGAGGCTGCCGGCAAGGCCAATGTGGCTATCTACGTCTCCAAGGATCTGCATGACCGCTTCACCGCACCGGCCCTGATCAAGGATGTGGCTGCCGAAGTGGGGGGCTCCGGAGGCGGGCGCCCGGATATGGCTCAGGCTGGCGGAACCAACCCCGCAGGCATCGAAGCCGCTTTGACCAAGCTCAGGGCTTTGCTCGCGGGCTAGGCTCCAAAGCCATTCAGGATACATCCAAGGCTGCACCTCCTCACGGGGTGCAGCCTTTTTTATGCTCTTGGGAGTGGCAAGCTTGGGCGTTTGGTGTACGCTGCATGAAAATCCGTTTTCTGGAGGGTGCCATGAGGAGGATGATACTGCTTGCGATGGTCGTCTGGCTGTTGGCTGCTCCTGGGCAGACTCTTGCGCAGTCCATAGATGGGCTCTGGGATCAGGCGCAGGCCCCTGAGATCCCACAGATCAATGTGGTGCAGGCCAACCCCGCCAGCACGGCCCTGCTGGTATTGGATATCGAGGAGTTGACCTGCAATGCGGCCAGGCGACCCCGATGCCTGGACACCGTGCCACGCATTGCCGAGCTGATTCGCCGTGCCCGGGAAGCAGGGTTGCCTGTGGTCTACAGTCTGACGCCGAAGATGACGCCCATCCTTGATCTGGTGGTTCCGAAGAAGAGTGAGCCCATCGTTGCTTCCAGCGTGGATAAATTCTGGGATACCGATTTGGAGAAAATCCTGCAGGACCTGGGCGTTGATACGGTCATCGTCACGGGCACTGCGGCTCATGGGGCGGTGCTGCATACGGCGACTGCTGCTGGGTTCCGGGGGCTGAAGGTGCTCCTGCCCGTGGATTGCCTGTCCGCGGCCGATCTCTATACCGAGCAGGCCACTGTGCAGTTGCTGCTGACCGGGCCGGGAACGCGCAGGGTGATCAGTCTGACCCGCAGTGACTTGATTACGATCCAATGAAAAACGGGGAGCCTTCTGGCTCCCCGTTTATGGTTATTTCACCGTGAAATTCTGACCACTCAAGGGCTTCAGAGGCTGCGGGCCGCAGCCGCACCCCGAACCGCAACTGCTGGCATGCTGATGGCTTTTCCCTCGGATGAGCAGAGGGCGAACAATGAGCGCCAACAGAATCAGCGATGCGCTGATACTCCACCATGTGATGTGGTCGGCCTCCGAGGCACGGACCCAGGATGTGACCGACAGACCCATGGCGAAATAGATGCGATTGACCAGCCAGCCGATGCCAAGGGCGCAGAGGGCGATGGCTCCGACATAGATGGCGGTGGCGCGCTTGCCCAGCACCTTGGAGGTGACGGCGATGGTCGCGGCATTGGTCGCAGGTCCTGCGAGCAGGAAGACAAGGGCCGCTCCGGGGGACAATCCCTTCAGGGCCATTGTGGCTGCGATGGGGGTGGAGGACGTCGCGCAGATATACAGGGGGATACCAGCAACAAGCATTACCACCATGGAGGCCCATTCGTTGCCGAGATAGCTTTCGAAGAAGTCTGCAGGGACAAAGGTTGAAATCAATCCTGCCAGAAGAATCCCAATGATTAGCCACTTTCCGATGTCCTGAAGCATCTCTCCGAAGGTCTGGGTAAAGCCGTCCTTAAGTCGGTGGGAGAATGAAGTCTCATTCGTCGTGGTTTCACTGCCGCAACATCCCCCACCGCATCCGCAATCCGATGTCATGTCCGAAGGGTTGTTATTGTCCAGCGCGCGGCTGTCGGGCAGTGCATTGATAGCCAGTCCCGCCACGGTGGCTGTGATGAATGCTGCGATAGGGCGAACAACGGTCATTACCGGGTCGAGCATGGCCCAGGTTACGGCCATGGAATCGGCCCCGGTCTCCGGGGTTGAAATCATGAAGGCGGCGGTGGCGCCCTTGCTGGCGCCTTGACGCCTGAGGCCTGTCGCTGCCGGTACCACCCCGCAGGAGCAGAGAGGCAGAGGCACGCCCAGTGCCGAGGCCTTGAGTACCGAGGTGGCTCCGTTCTTTCCCAGATGTTTCGCGATGAATTGATCAGAGATGAAGACTTTGATCAAAGCGGCAACGAAAAAGCCGAACAAGACCCAAGGGGCCGCTTCGTTGAGGAGAATCCAGGTTTCAGTGGTGTAGGTGATCAGTATGTCGAGCATCGTGATGCAGTCTCCGATGTTGATTATGGGTTATTCTCGTGCGTGGCACAGGCCTTCGCTCAGCAGATGACGGACGTGGTCGTCGTCCAGGGAATAGAAGGCCATTTTACCTTCGCGGCGGTAGCGGACCAGTCGGTTGGCACGCAGCAGTCTGAGTTGGTGCGAGATGGCGGAAGAAGACAGACCCGTGAGTGAGGCCAGGTCGCAGACACAGAGTTCCTCCATGGTCAGGGCGTAGAGGATGCGCGCCCGGGTTGGATCGCTGAGGGCCTTGAAGATTTCGGCCAATCGCAGCATGGTGTCATCATCCGGCATTTTCTCGCGCACCCGCCCGAGGCTCTCAGGGTGCAGTCCGTGGACTTCGCAAAGGTCGTTGGCCATGGTTTCTCCAGATTCTCATGTGAGCAGTTGTTCAACTGTTTGTTTTTAGTTAGTGGCTCAGGGCCACATGGTCAAGCAGGAATATCGCGACCGTCCGTGAGTTATCGAAATTCATGGCGGAATGCTGGACCTGTGGTAGTTTGAGCAAAGATCCAATTGGAGGCGTTATATGTCGAGCGAGATACTGATGCACTTTGTGACTATGGCCGTGGCGGTGCTGGCAACGTTTGTAGTTGTTTCCCTGTTTCTCAAGTGGGCCGTCGTAAAATTGGAAGGCTATTACAAAAGCCGGGGGATAGTGCTCGACGAGGGCATCCGCGCGGACTTCTCACGGTCATTCAAGGTTGTTGTGCTGGGGCTTGTGCTGTTTGTCCTGATGCGGGAAATTAGCTTCGGACCGGTGGCAACTCGTTATGTGTCCTATGTTTTGCTGATAGGGATCACCTTAATGTGTATCTCGCTGGTCTATAACTTTGTGCGAGGCATGCTGGACTTCTCACTGAAGCGTAAGGGACTGTCTCTGGATGAACACAGTAGCCGGGTGCTGCTGCCAGTGGTAAAGGCAATTGCCTGGATTGTAGCGCTGGCATTTTTGTTGGACAATTTCGGATTCAAGATATCAACGATTCTGGCCGGTTTAGGCGTGGCTGGCGTGGCTGTGGGCTTTGCTGCGCAGGCTGTGCTGGGTGATTTGTTCAGTTATTTTGCAATTCTTTTTGACAGGCCATTTCGCATTGGCGATTTCATCGTGCTCGACACCCTGCGGGGCAATATTGAACACATTGGCTTGAAAACCACCCGCATCCGCAGCCTTGATGGCGAACAGATCGTTCTCTCGAATTCAGATCTGACAGGCTCAAGGGTTCATAACTACAGGCGCATGACTCGTCGTCGAGTCCTGTTTGGGTTTGGCGTGGTCTACCAAACCCCTGCGGCCAAGGTCGAGGCAATCCCCGGATTGGTGCGTGCGGTGATTGAAAATGTGGACCTTGCGACATGTGATCGTGCCCATTTCAAGCAGTTTGGGGCGTTCAGCCTTGATTTTGAGGTTGTATTTTATGTGGAGTCGCCGGACTATGGTACCTATATGGATATCCAACAGACCATCAATCTGGGGTTGATGAAAACTTTCGAGGCGCAGGGAATTGCCTTCGCCTACCCGACGCAAAAGATTTATATGACGAGCGAGGAGGAAAACGATGCTTGAATATTTAAATTTGAAGCTGTTCACAGGGCGTCGGGGTGCCCCCCCCGGGACTCTGGAATATTCTGGCAAGGAACGTGAGTTTTCTCCATACCTGAACCATTTTGCCTACAGCAGTGATGGTTTGGTGGAGCAGGCCTATAATCCGATGGGGCCAGCACCTGATCTTTCGGACGGGCGTGTTCATTTTCTGAGCCTGACCGGTGTTCATGAGGCTGATGTGGTCAAGTCCCTCGGTGCGTGGGGCGGGGCTCATCCTCTGATGATGGAGGATATCCTGAACACGGGACAGCGGCCCAAACTCAATGAGCAGGATGGTGTCTTTTTCGCGACCCTGCGGAATGTCGATTATGATCTTGAGACCAAACGCATTCAGGAAGAACAGGTCAGCCTGCTTTGGTCGGAGCAGCATCTGTTGGCCTTTCAGGAGAGTGAGCAGGATGCCTGGGCCCCTGTTATCGAGCGCCTGAGAAAAGGTGGGAAACGTATTCGCAGTGGAGGCGTTGACTATCTGGTCGTGGCGCTGATGGACTCCCTGGTGGATGGTGCCATGGAGGCCCTGAGCCTGCTCACAGTGGAGGTGCAGGAGTTGGAGTCCACGCTGGCACGCAAGCCCGAGGAGCAGGCTTTGCTGGAGGTCTACCGCGTGCGGCGTGACTGTATTCTGCTGTTGCGCAATGTCTTGTTACCGACGCACGAGGTGCTCTCATCGCTCAAGCGCAACGAGGTCTTTGCTGCTTCGGCTGAAGCTGTGCATTATCTGGGAGATGTTCTTGAGCACGCCCTGCACGGCACCGAGGCCGCCAAGGTGCTGCATGATATCCTGGGTGGGATGATGGATGTACACATCTCGCTTGCTGGGATGCGCATGAACAACGTGATGAAGGTGCTGACCATCGTTGCCACCATTTTCATTCCCTTGACGTTCATCGCAGGCATCTATGGCATGAACTTCAAGATCATGCCGGAACTGGAATGGGCATGGGGCTATCCGGCCGCGCTGGGGTTGATGCTGGCTGTGGCTTTGGGCATGGTCTGGTACTTCATGCGCAAGCGCTGGTTCTGAGGAGACTAGATTGTAAGTACGCGCCAGTTGTCATCCTTGAGCGTTTCGGTCAGCAGCGATCCTGTGTGCTTCACGTTCAGCCCGAGGGCTTCAAGGTCCGAGGCGATACCGTAATTTTCAGCGCAGGCCCTGCAGGCCATGAGTTCGACACCGGCCTCGGTCAATTCGGACAAGTGGCTTTGCAGTTCCTTGTCACCGAGCAGCAGGGGTTGGCTCGGTCCCCAGAGGATGAGTCGGACCTGTTCCCACCAGCCACGAATCAGAGCGTTGCCGCTGTACATGAAGACCATGTTCAGGGCGACTTCACGGTGGGGAGTGCTCCAGACAAGGCACAGGTTCAGGGGAGTGTTGCTCATGGGTGGCTCCTGGGGCTAATGGGTTGCAGATAAACGGTTGATACCTCCTGAGGCTGGCAGGAGGCAAGATTGATGACTGTGTGAAATGACAACGGCCCGGAACCATCAGGTTCCGGGCCGTTGTTTGTGGATACTGAAGCGGCTGTTAGCCTTGGACGGGTTTGCCCACCAGTCGGACGATCAGGGCCACGGCGATCAGTCCCGCAGGCAGCACGATGGCGACCGGCAGTCCCAGACCTGCGGGGATATAACCGAAGACAATGGTCACCAGCGCGACTGTCAGGGCATAGACCAGCTGGGTTCGCGTGTGATCGATGTGGTCGCAGGCCGAGCCCATGGATGAGAGAATGGTCGTGTCTGAAATGGGCGAGCAATGGTCACCGAAGATGGCCCCGGTGAGCACGGCTCCCACGTTCATGATCACGTAGCCGTGGCTGGGATCGATGGAGAAGGCCAGGGGAATGGCCAGAGGCATCAGGATGCCCATGGTGCCGTACGAGGTTCCCGTGGCAAAGGAGATGATCGAGCCCATGATGAAAATGATGCTGGGCAGCAGGAACGGCGGAATTGTCTCGGACAACACACCCACCAGATAGGCGGCCGTGCCCAGTTCCTTGATGGTGCCGGACAGGCTCCAGGCCAGGATCAGGATGACCGCAGTGATATTCAGGGATTTTACACCCTGAACCCAGACAGCCACGGCTTCACCCACGGGCAGGATACGTTTGAAGATGGCGATGCACAGGGCAACGATCCCGGCAAACAGTGCGGCCTGGAACAGGACCACCGAGGCGTCTGATGCGCCGAAGGCTTCGCGGATGGCGGTGAAGCTGGCCGGTGAATCCTTAAGCAGGGCGATGAGCGTCTGGTCGTCGCCCCCCAATACGGCGCTGCGTCCGTTGAAATAGAACCCCAGGAATGCGGCGATGATGAGTGTACCGATGGGGATGATGGCATACCAGATGCTGGACTTGGTGTCTTCGTCGGGCTCCAGCCCGGTGGCCTCGTCGGCAACCATGGGTTTGGCATCATCGGCCAGAACCTTGCCGGTGGTGCGTGCCCGGCGTTCGGCAGTATACATGGGGCCGAATTCGCGCAGGAACCAGATTGTGGCCACGATGAAGAACAGGATGAAGATGTTGTAGAAACGATAGGGGATGGTTTCCACGAAGGCGCCGTAGGCATTGGTCTGGATGCCCACGGCCTGGAAGGCGTCACGGATCAGGCCCACTTCATAGGCCACCCAGGTGGAGATCAATGCGATGCCCGCGATGGGCGCGGCAGTGGCATCGATGATGAAAGCCAGCTTCTCGCGGGAGACTTTCATCTTGTCTGTCACCGGACGCATGATGGGGCCAACGGTCAGGGAGTTGGCGTAGTCATCAAAGAAAATGCACAGGCCCAAGAGCCAGGTCACGAACTGTGAGCTGCGCGGGCTGTTGGCCTTCTTGGCCAGTGCCTCGGCAATGGCCTTGGCTCCGCCCATCTTGGAGACCAGGGCGATCATGCCGCCGATGGCCAGACACTGCAGTACGATGCCTGCGTTCCAGGAGTCGGCCAGCGAGGCCAGCATCTCGTTGGACAGCCGCAGGAACCCGCCGACAACGCCGTTATAGAGATCGAAGCCTTTGGCCTCGAGCATGAAAGTACCGGAATAGACACCCAGAAACAGCGACAGGATGACGTTCTTGGTGATGAACGCCAGGGCGATGGCAACCAGAGGCGGAATGAGCGTCCACATCCCATAGTGGGCGGCGTTGACGGGGCCAAGGCTGGAATCGGCGCCAAAGGCCAGGGCAGGAACAAGACCCGCCAGAACAAGACAGATGAAATTGACCAAGATGGTACGACGAAGACGTTGCATACATTCCCCACTGCAGTTTGATTTCGTTGCGATTCGCGCAACGGACCGCATCGGAGTAATGTAAATCGTCATTTGAGGCAAGTATTGATGGGTAAGTCGTAATGATTTGTGGGCAGCTTACGCTGAAGACCTTCATCAGACTGATTCATTTGATGAGGAGACGCTAAGGGCTATGTGTCAATTCTTGATCAAGTTTATAAATACTTGCCATTGTATATTCTGATAATGCAAGGTGTAGAATCCGCCCGCAAGTCGGGCAGGCACCAAACTGCACCAGACCCTGAGGAGGGCAAATAATGAGCGACGCGCATCGTGAAATGTGGGAGCGGCTGAATCTTGATCTGACAGCCCATGACGGATTGCTGGAGGTCTTGGGGAAATTTTATGGTGACATCTATATGTCCCAGGATAATCGCCTCAAAGGGATGGAATACATGGATTTCGTTCTGTCCGAGGTTCATGGTCTGCGGATCAAGGAATTGCAGGAAGCCAAGGCTCAGGGGCGCAAGGTTGTGGGTACCTTCTGCGTCTTTGTGCCCGAGGAACTGACCCTGGCCGCTGACGCCGTTCAGGTGGGACTCTGCGCCGGGGCCGAGGCTGGCAGTGACCTGGCCGAGGAACTGGTGCCGCGTAATACCTGTGCACTCATCAAGTCATTCATCGGTTTCAAGCTGGCGCGTCTTTGTCCGTATCTCGAATCCAGCGATCTGGTCGTGGGTGAGACCACTTGCGACGGCAAGAAAAAGGCCTATGAGGCTTTTGCCGATCACGCTCCTCTGTATGTGATGGAAGTGCCCCAGACCAAATCCGTGTCGGCGCGCGAACTGTGGCGCGATGAGGTCCTGCGATACATGGCGCAGGTGGAGAAGCTGACTGGCGTCACCATCACCGCCGAGCGTCTGCGTACGGCCATCAAGACGGTCAATGATCGGCGTCGGGCTTTGCAGCGATTGACCGCATTGCGCTCCGCCGACCCTGCGCCCATCTCGGGGCGGGACGCGCTGCTGATCAACCAGATCAGCTTCTATGATGATCCGCATCGCTTCACCTACAAGATCAATGAACTGTGCGATGAGCTGGAACTCCGCGTCCAGGCCGGGCAGGGTGTCGCCCCGGTGGGGACTCCGCGACTGATGCTCTCGGGCTGCCCCATGGCCGTACCCAATTGGAAATTGCCGTATGTCATCGAAAGTTCAGGCGCGGTCATCGTGGGGGAGGAATCCTGCATTGGAACGCGCAATACCCGCGATTTGGTGGATGAGTCCGGCGAGACCGTGGCAGAGATGGTCGACGCTCTGGTGGATCGTTACATGAAGATCGACTGCGCCTGCTTCACTCCCAATACGGATCGACAGGACAATGTGGCGAGCATGGCCCAGACCCTGAAGGCTGATGGGGTGATCAACTATTCGCTGATGTTCTGTCAGCCCTATGCCCATGAGGCTATGAAGCTGGAGCATTTCCTGGAGGGAACGGTGCCGACCATGTCCTTGGAGACCGACTACAGCATGGAGGATGTGGAGCAGTTGAAGACCAGAATCGAAGCCTTTGTGGAAATGGTGTCTTGAGCATGATTGCAGGCATCGACGTGGGCTCGCGCTCCATGGAGTTGGTGGTTTTGAATGGCGGTGGTGTGGCTGTGTCGCGCCGCCTGCCCACCACCTTTCACCCCCGGCAACAGCTGCGGCAGTTATTGGAGGGAGTAAATCCTGAGCGCATTGTCGCCACGGGCTACGGACGTGAACTGGTGGCCGGGGCGGGACTGGAAGTGCCCGTGACTACGGTCACGGAAATCAAGGCCTACGCGGCTGGAGTGCACGCGCGTTGCCCCCTGGCGCGGACCGTGCTGGATATCGGTGGACAGGATACCAAGGCCATAGCCCTGACCGACAGCGGCAGAGTCAGCAAGTTCGAGATGAATGACCGCTGCGCTGCGGGCACGGGCAAGTTCCTTGAGCATCTGGCCACGGTTTTTCAGATCCCGGTACAAGAGTTTGGTGATTATGCACTGGAGGCTGCGGTCTCTTTGCCCATCAATAGCATGTGTACCGTCTTCGCGGAGACCGAGGCGACCTCGCTCATGGCTGGTGGCGCGGCCCCGGAATCCATTGCCCGCGGGCTCCATGCCTCGGTGGTGTCGCGCACGGTGAATATGCTGCGCCGGGTCGGTCTGCGGGAGCCACTCGTCTTTGCCGGTGGCGTGGCCAACAATCGTTGTATGGTCCGTTTGTTGGCCGAGGCTCTGGGGACCGAGCCGGTTATTCCTGATGAACCAGATATGATCGGGGCCTTGGGCGCGGCGCTGTGCGCTCCTGCAGAGGCGTGAGGAGCTGTTACAGGCGATGATCCACTGATCGTTTTGGTGTGCTGAATATTTGTTGCCGCAGGTCTGCGGGCCTAATGTCGGTAAAGCGACCTGTCAGGGCGGATGAAATGATACAGTCCCAGACTGGTTAGGGCTCCCATGGTATCCAGCAGCATGTCTTTTTGTGCGTCCCAGACGTCTCCCTGGCTGCCCAGGAATTCTATGCCCGTATCCCCGCCTTCCTGCACGGCATACCACCATTCGATGATCTCGTACCCGCAAGCCACGGCCATGATGCTGAATAGGGCAAAGAGGGTCGCCAACACAGGGCCGCAAAGTCGTTTGCGGAGCAGGTATTCGGCAATGGGGTAGGCATAGAACCCAACGGAAAAATGTCCGATGCGGTCAAAGTGGTTGCGCTCGGAACCGATCAGGCTGTTGAACCAGTCGAAGGGCACGTTGGCAAAGGTGTAATGGCCGCCCATGGTATGCCAGAACAGCCAGAAGCCCATCAGGGCATAGGCCGTGTTGGAGAACCGGAAGCGAGTGTATGTTGCCCCGAGAAAGATGAATACAGCCAGGGCCGGGATGTTTTCTGCCCACCAGACGGCGCGTGAAACGGGTTCGATGGCCAGTACAGTCCAGTAGATGGCATAGATGATGGCCAGGATGATTGGAAAGCGTTTCATAAGAGCCTAGTGTCGGTCTTCAGCGTGAAATTCGATCCCCACTTCCGGTGAAGATCGAGGCTGGCGCTATAAATAATCGGCCAGTGATTTCCTTGCCAGCGAATTCATTGTGCCTTGCTGATACCGAATCAGGAAGGGATCGTTCTCGTCTTCCTCGACCTGGCTCATGTAAGCGGCCAGCCCGGAACTGACATTCTTGAATGTACTGTTGTTGGCCAGTTTGCTCAAGGTCTCGGATTGTTCCTCGATGCGCGCAAAGGCTTGCTGGAGCTTGGGATCTTCCAGAGCAGCTTCGATGGCCTCCTTGTCCGGATGATCTCCGGATACCGCGATCTTGCCCGAGTCGTCACGCTGCAGGATGAAATCGCGTGTGACGCTGACCCCACCGGCCTGAAGCGTATCTGTCAGAACCCCCACGAATTCTTGCTGCAGGACCTTGAGATCTTCGGCCATGGAGTTGGCGACGTTGGCCATGGGATTGGCTTGCACCATGCGCGACAGTTTGTCCGCCAGAGACGACAGAGTCAGCTTGTCCAGAAGTTCATCGCCATTCAGGATATCTTCGGTGCGTTGCTTTGCTGCCTTAACATCTTCTTCAGTGGTCTCGCGGGCCTGAAGGATCATTTTATCGCTGGCTGTGTCGTAGCCGATTCCGTGAATGCTCATGTCGTGCTCCCCATGGGAAAAGATTTCCCAATCTTTTGATTGAGCAGGAGAAAAGCAAGAATCGGACCCGGGAATTCAGTAAAATCAATATTTCTTAAGAAACAGGGGGTATCGGTAAGGACGTTGATCGGCGGCGATAAAACGGCGAATCAGGCTTTGAGTTCGGCAGGCAGTTCGGTCAGCCAGCCTGCGTTGAGCACCCCCCACAGGCCGATCAGGATGGCTTCGGCGGCGTCGTGCCTGAGGGATGTCGGGCGAGGGGCGTTTGACCATTGGATAATCTTGCGTGCCCGTTGATCGGCGTGTCGTTTGGCCTTGGCTCCGGAGGTTTGTTGCCGTGGCAGCAGAAGGCGCTTCCTCCAGATTTCGGCAGTGATCGTGTGTACATCCAGTCCGCGTTTGACACCCTCGTTGGCCCAGAGGTCCGCTAGAGTTCCCCCGCCTTCCAGCACCAGAATGTCCAGTTCGGGGATATCCTTCAGAATGCCGTGGGCGCCACGCTTCAGCCTCGCCTGTGAACCGAAGTTGTGGGAGCGGTACCAGACAAGCCTGCCCTGTGGGTTGTACAGGGCCAGGCCGGTGCGCAGCCCCAAATCAACGGCGAGCAGGCTCATGGGGGCTTAGCCCTATTCGTGCAGCCAGCAGCGCACACCCTGACCATTCTGCATGATCAACGGCGGGTGTTCTTCGCGGCAGCGGTCAAAGGCGTGAGGGCAACGCGGGTGAAAATGGCAGCCCCGGGGCAGGTCTGTCAGGCTGGGGACGATGCCGGTGATGGGGGTGAGCTTTACGGCCTTGTCCCCAAGCCGGGGGATGGATCGCATCAGGCCCTGCGTATAGGGGTGCAGGGGGGCGCGGAACAGGTCGGTTACTGGTGCCTGCTCTACGATCTTGCCGGCATACATCACCGCCACGCGCGAGCAGGATTGGGCCACAATGCCCAGGTCGTGGGTGATGAGCAGGATGGAGGCGTCCTTGTCCCGGGTCAGGCCAAGCATCAGTTCCAGAATCTGGGCCTGGATGGTGACGTCCAGTGCGGTGGTGGGTTCGTCGGCAAGCACCAGTTCGGGATTGCAGGCCAGAGCCATGGCGATGACCACACGCTGGCGCATGCCACCACTCATCTCGTGGGGGTAGCTTTGGGCACGATTTTCAGGATTGGGGATGCCCACCAGCTTGAGCATTTCCACGGCGGCCTCTGCGGCTTCCTGATGAGTTGTTTTCTGGTGCAGCTCAATGGCTTCGGCGATCTGATCGCCAATCTTGAAGACTGGATTCAGGGAAGTCATGGGCTCCTGAAAGATCATGGAGATGCGGTTGCCGCGTACCGAACGCATCTCTTTTTCGCTCAGGGAGAGCAGGTCCGTATCATCAAAAATGATTTTTCCATCCACGATGCGGCCCGGAGGTTGGGGGATCAATCTCAGCACGGAAAGAGCAAGCATTGTTTTGCCGCAGCCGGATTCACCCACCACGGCCATGGCTTCTCCACGGGGCACTTCCAGATTGACGCCATCCACGGCGCGAGCCACGCCCCGGCTGGTGAAAAAGTGGGTCTGCAAGTTGCGGATGTCGAGAATCGGGGCCATGTGTCGCATTGCCTCGCTATGGATATTGTGGGACAGTAAATTGGAGCCGCGAGCTATAGTGGAGTGCGGCAGAGGAGTTGTCAATGCACTACGCGGAGATGGTCGATCAGGTGGCCCCCTGCGGCCTTGATTGTGGTCGTTGTCTGGACAATCCGGACAGTGCTATCTGTGGGCTTTCGCAGCGCCTCAGGGAAGAGCTGGGTGGCTTTTCTGCCCTGGCCGAACGGTTTGCCAAGATGGACCCTGCCTTTGGAGAGTATCCGGCCTTTGAACGGCTCTTGGATCGGCTGGGCAAAGGGGGCTGCACGGGATGCCGGAGTGGCAATTGCCTGCTGTCCGGCTGCGGGGTTAAGGATTGCGTGCGGGAACAGGGTGTTGACTTTTGTCACGAGTGTGGCGATTTCCCCTGCAACAAAACAATGCTGCCTCCGGCACTTCATGAGCGCTGGAAACAGAATAACGAGCGCATGCGCGAGATGGGCCTTGAAGTCTATTTGGCCGAGGCGCGTCTGAAACCGAGGTATTGAGTCCATTGAATACAGCGAAAGTAGCGATCATCGGCGGTGGCCTGGCCGGATGCGAATGCGCCTGGCAGTTGGCCCGCTACGGCGTCGGCGCCGTGATCTTTGAAATGAAGCCCGAGCAGTTTTCCCCGGCCCATGTCCGGGAAGGTTTGGCCGAACTGGTCTGTTCCAACTCGTTCCGCTCCGATGATCCCGAAACAGCGGTGGGACAGCTGAAGCGCGAAATGCGCGAGGCCGAGAGCCTGATCATGGAAGCCGCCGAGGCTACACGTGTTCCGGCAGGCAAGGCGCTGGCCGTGGATCGGGAGCGGTTCTCCGACTATATCACCGAGGCTGTCGAGACCCATGCTCTGATTCGGTTGGAGCATCGTGAGATTCAGTCTCTGGAGGACCCGATTCTGGCGGGATTCGAGGCCGTGGTCGTGGCTGCCGGGCCTTTGGCCAGCGAAGAGTTGGCCTCCAGCCTGGCCCGTGCCGTGGGCAATGAACGCCTGTATTTTTACGATGCCATTGCCCCTATCGTGGAGGCCGATTCCGTGGACCTGGGCACGGCCTATTGGGCCTCGCGCTACAACCCGGAAGAAAAGGACTACCTGAACTGCCCCATGACCGAGGAGCAGTACATGGTCTTCCATGCCGCCCTGCTGGAAGCCGATAAGGTTCAGCCCAAGGATTTTGAAAAGGAAGTGCATTTCGAGGGCTGTCTGCCCATTGAGGCCATGGCCGAACGCGGGGAGAAGACCCTGTCTTTCGGGCCATTGAAGCCGGTGGGGCTGGAGCATCCCGAGACCGGGGAGCGTTTTTATGCCGTGGTTCAGCTGCGGCCCGAGAACGAAGCCAAGACTCGCTTGAATATGGTGGGCTTCCAGACCAAGTTGACTTACCCGGAGCAGAAGCGGGTCTTTTCCATGATTCCGGGATTGGAGAATGCCGAGTTTGAGCGCATGGGCAGCATCCACCGCAATACCTATGTGGACGCGCCCAAGGTGCTGACCGAACACCTGGAGCTCAAGGCTTGCCCTGGAGTGTTCCTGGCCGGGCAGGTGACCGGAGTTGAGGGCTATGTGGAGTCCACGGCCTGTGGGTTGTGGCTGGGCCTGTACCTGGCCGGGAAGCTGACTGGTCATGAGGTGTCTACGCCGCCATCCGAAACGGCCCTTGGGGCCTTGCTGATGCATCTGCGTACCGAAGCCAAGAATTTTCAGCCGTCCAACGTCCAGTTCGGGCTGATGCCGCCGCTGGGCGTGAAGGCCAACAAGCGCAAGCGTAAGGGGCTGTATGCCCAGCGCGCCGAAAAGGCTTGGGCCACATGGCAGGAAGAGTCTGGCTGTGTGAGGGAAGAATAGTGAACTATTGGCTGCTGAAGACTGAGCCGGGGTCCTTTTCCATCAGGGATCTCGCGGGCGGACCAGAGCAGACGACACCTTGGGACGGAGTGCGCAACTACCAGGCCCGCAACATGATGCGCGATGCCATGAAGATGGGCGATCAGGTGCTGTTTTATCACAGCGTAACCGACCCGGGCGTGGTGGGTGTGGCCGAGGTTGTGCGCGAAGGCTATCCCGATCACACGGCCTGGGAGGAAGGCAGCCGGTATTATGATGCCCGCAGCACTCCCGAAAAACCGCTGTGGTTCATGGTGGACATTCGGCTGGTGGAGACCTTCGAAGTGCCCTTGTCGCTGAAGTTTCTGCGTACAGTCCCCGAACTGGCGAGCATGGAACTGCTGCGCAAGGGCAGCCGACTGTCCGTACAGCCCGTGCGAGCCCATGAGTTCGAAGTGATCCGTGCCCTGGCCCACGAGAGTGACCTGGGTCGTTGATGACAGTCTTGACAGCAACAAGATGACAGACCGGACCAGAGGTCCACACCGGGAGGATGTCATGGATTATGAAAGCCGCATCATTGCCCTGGAAGAAACCGTGGGATTGCAGGGGAAGACCATTGATGACCTGTCCGACGTTATTGCCGAGCAGCAGAAGCAGATCGACAAGAATGAGCGCATGCTCAGGGCTGTGGCGAACAAGCTGCATGCCATGTACGATCCAGGCCTGTCCGTGGACGGCCCGCCAGACGAGGCCCCGCCACATTATTAGCAGGGGACTTACGGGCATGGGCATCCGCTGAGGATGCATCGACAGTGAACTGCTAGACAGCGATGCCAAGCAGTTGCGCCAGAGGTTTTGCCTCTGGTGTATCGGACAGCAGAAGCCAGATGCGATTCTGCACCGGCCAAAAGTCCAGCCCTGGGCAGATGTCTTGTGAACGCCGCAGGACTTGCTCTGCCGTATTCAGGTCCGGGGTGTCGAGTTCCAGCAGGCTCAGCAGGTGATTCTGGAGCCTCCGCTGCAAGGCCTCACGGCCATCCGAGTCCATTTCTGTGGCCTTCAGGAATGCTTCGAGCAGGTCATCGTCATCCCCTGGTGAGGTGATCCAGCTCCAGGCCAGAGCCGGTCTAAAACGCCCCCAACTCCGGGCCTGATTCTGATTGTTCTGTGATTCTGCCAGGGGTAAAAACAAGTCCCGTCCCGTCTGCATCAGCAGCAGGTCCCGCTCCCATCCATTTTCTTCCGCGGCTTTGGCCCAGGCCAGGACCAGGGCCTGGCGCTTGCCCCAGGGCAATGCATCTGCTGGGAACCAGTCTTTCTCTTCTTCGATTCTGAAGCGCCCTTGCAGTACTTTTGTTCCGGAGGCAGGTTTCCAGTACCAGATCGATTCCCGGCTGATTTCTCCTCCAGCGAATTCAAAACTGGCTGTTCCCGAGGCAGTGTGTGCTTCGCCTTGTTCCTTGAAGGTCAGACTGACCGTGATCTCAGGCCAATGGATTTGGATGTTCTTTTGATTGAAGTCTCCCAACGAATCTCCCCAGGCCATGAGCAGAGCCTGGGCCATGAGACTGACGGGGGTTTCACGGCGTGTCAGGACTTCGGAAAGGAATAACTCGTCGCCGCGTAGTCCGCCCGGATTGCGGCGCGTGGGGTTGGAACGGGCGTCCTGAAGAGCCTTGCTGAACTGGCGCTCCAGTTCGGCACAACCGATGGGAATGCCACTGTCACCGGCCAGTTCCATGGCTCGTAGTGCGTTGGCCATGGCATTGAGCGGTTCAATGCGATCGAGGTCGTCAAAGAACCATGCGCAGCTGGCGAAGGAAGCTTGGGCATAGCGCTGCATATCCAGGAGTGTCCAAGCCTTTTCCTTGTCTTTCCCGGAGAGAGCGGTATTGAACTGCGTGGTTTCAAAGACACTTCGCGCCCCCCCCGCCAGCACCTGCCCGTAGGCTTCCAATGCATCATTCTGATTGCGGAACAGGGATGCTCCCTGCTGGTCGAAATGGGTGTCCAACGTGTCTTTGACCAGGCGCAGAGCCCGGCGCAGGGGCAGCCGCCACTGTTGGTTCCAACCAGGGCGGCCTTCGGTGGAACAGCCACAGTCGCCGCGCCAGCGTTCCACGCCATGGGCGCAACTCCAGGAGGATTCCTGATGCAGCCGGACCTTGTGCGTGGGAGGGGTCGCAGCCAGATAGGCAGCATAGTTGGTCAGCACCACATCGGGATCGCGATCTGCCTGTTTCAGAAGATAGGCCAGACCCATCTCGCCGAAAGTGAAGTGATGGCCATAGGTCTCGCCATCCGTCGCCAGGGAGAGCAGCCCTGGAGTGAGAGCTTTGCGTACGCGAGTCCAGAAGGCTTCGCCGTTTTCCAGCAGACGCTCGAAAGCCACGGCCTGGGACAGGCCGCCATGATAGAAGAAGATGGAAATGGATCGCCCCGATGGCAGGTCCATCCGGTAGGGGGCTGTGATATCCAGCGTGCCTTCATGGACATCCTGCCAGAGTTCACTTCCCAGTTCGGTAACGGCCTGAGCCTGGCGAGGAGCAAGGATCGTATACGCAATGCCCGCCTCGGCCAGGACCTCCAGCGTCGCTGTGTCGACAGCGGTTTCGGCCAGCCACATGCCATCAGGCAGCCGTTTGTAACGAGCCTGGAAATCATGCACGGCCCAGGCGACTTCCACTCGCTTTTCCCGTTCGGTGGCCAAGGGCATGATTACGTGGTGCCGTACCTGTGCCATGGCGTTGCCGAAGCCCAGCCGGGAGCGAGAGAGCCGGTCGCCCTCCAGGATGCGGGCATAGGTTTCGGGAGCGTGCCGGTGCATCCAGGACAACAGCGTCGGGCCGAAATTGAAGCTGATCCACTCGTAGGCGTTGATGATGTCCTGAATTTGGCCAGCGTCGTTCAGAATGCGGGCAAAGGCCAACGGGGCATAACTTTCGCGGCAGATGCGCTCATTCCAATTCAGCTCCGGTGCGGCGCTGCCCTCGGGCAGGACTTCACCCAGCCAGGGATCTTCACGCGGTGGTTGATAAAAATGGCCGTGGATGCATAGTTGCTGATCGCTCATGGGGGCAGCCTCGCCGTTGGTGATGATGCTTTTTCACTTCTTAGAGCAGTTTCACTGCAAAGGCGTGCCAAGTCAATATGGACAAAGTTGTGTTATGGAGGTGTGAGCATGCCCTTTGGATTCAGTTGACGACCAGACAGGCATGCAGTACCCCCGCAGGTGAAAACAGGACCCAAACCCATGAGAAGGGAGAATACCCATGGCAGCCGATGAACGCGCTGAATTGCAGAGTTTGTCCAGGGATGAATTGCTGGACGTCTTCGAGGGCGGACTGTTCGAACTGGTCACCGAGGGCAAGGAATATTCCGATCTTCTGGAAATGACCTTGGCTTTGGGAATCAAGAGCTTTATGCGCGACAAACTTGCGGGGCTGGACTCCGAGGAACTCATTGAGATGTTCCTGGACAGCGAGCGGGTCGTGGTCGAACTGGTTGATTATGCCGCCGAGCAGGGACTGCTGGACGAAGAATGATACGAAGCGGTGCACAGAGATACGCTGCACAGCAATGAATGAAAAACCCCCCGGGATCGTAAGAATCCGGGGGGTATCGTCTTTGAGGGAGGTCAATCAGGCGGTATCGCCTAGTTGTCCTTGATGGCCGGGCCGTTGTAACTCACCGACAGAATTTCGTATTCGATATTGCCGCGCGGCACATCGATGGACACCTCGTCGCCTTCTTCCTTGCCCAGCAGGGCACGGCCTACGGGGGACAGCACGGAGATGCCGTCTTTCACATGATCGGTTTCGTCGGGGCCGAGCAGAATGAGGGTTTTGCGTTCTTCCGTATCCAGATCTTCTACTTCCACTGTGGC
Source organism: Desulfovibrio ferrophilus (assembly GCF_003966735.1). NCBI lineage: Bacteria > Pseudomonadati > Thermodesulfobacteriota > Desulfovibrionia > Desulfovibrionales > Desulfovibrionaceae > Desulfovibrio > Desulfovibrio ferrophilus. The sequence continues at coordinate 2,390,494 of NZ_AP017378.1, read as the reverse complement.
GCCAAACATGACCTTGTCGCCAGACATGGTGTTCAAATCGATGATGTCAAACGTAGGAATGCGGGATTCGATGTAGTTGATCTTGGCTTCAAGCATGCCTTGGCGTTCACGTGCGGCATGGTATCCCGCATTTTCCTTCAGATCACCTTCTTCGCGGGCAAGCTTGATGGCCAGGATGACTCCCGGGCGTTCCTTCTTGAGTTCTTCCAGTTCTTTCTTGATCTTTTCGTAGCCTTCAGTGGAAATCGGGATACTGTTCATGGTGTTCTTCCTTCGAGGGAGCTCAATATGTTGCTCTGATGCTGTTGATCTGATGTTGCACCGGCGAGTCTGTCGTCGCTAGGTAACCGATGTTTGGGTAGAACAGAGTGCCCGTCCGGGTCAAGCTTCTGTTTGCATGCCGAACCCCCGGGATTCGGCGTTGCATGCCCAAAACAAAGAGGCGGCCCGGAGGCCGCCTTGAATTACTTCTTTGTGCTTGCCTTGCGTTGTATCTTCTTTCCACCTGCCAGGGGCCAGATCTCGTCGATGTGCTCAACGGGTCTGACCTTGATCCTGCGCAGCAACTCCTTGGGGATGTCCACAAGGTTGCGTTCGTTCTGTTTGGGAATCAGAACCTGTTTCATGCCATGGGACACGGCTGCCAGGATTTTTTCCTTGATGCCGCCCACAGGCAGGACGCGACCACGCAGAGTGACCTCGCCAGTCATGCAGGTGTCGCTGGTCACCGGGGTTTCGGTGATGGCCGAAACCAGAGCCGTGACCAGGGTGACGCCAGCAGACGGACCGTCCTTGGGAGTGGCACCGGCGGGCACATGGATATGGATATCCATTTTTTCCGTGAAGTCCGGGTCCAACCCGAAGTGGTCCGCTCGACTACGGGCGTAGGACAGAGCAGCCTGGGCCGACTCTTTCATCACGTCGCCCAACTGTCCGGTCAGGATCAGTTTGCCCTTGCCCGGCATGGTGGTGACTTCGATGTGCAGGATTTCTCCACCATAGGGGGTCCAGGCCAAGCCCAGCGCCACTCCAGGAGGCAGATCCTTCTCCATCTCGTCATCGCGGAAGTACTCGGGGCCGAGGTGCTTCTCGATGGTTGCCGAGGTCAGACGGTAAGGGCCGGATTCGCCCTGAGCCTTGCGGCGGGCGAGTTTGCGGCAGACCGACCCGATTTCTCGTTCCAGATTTCTGAGGCCCGCTTCGCGGGTGTAGCCTCGGATGATCTTGGAGAGCATGGTGTCGGAAAGCTGCACTTCCTCTTCCGTCAGTCCGTTTTCCTCGCACTGGCGAGGCAACAGATAGCGCCTGGCGATCTTGACCTTCTCATGCTCAGTATACCCCGGGATGCGGATGGTCTCCATGCGGTCCAACAGCGGTCTGGGAATGGTGTCCAGAGTGTTGGCCGTACAGATGAACATCACCTTGGAGAGGTCATAGGGCACGTTCAGGTAATGGTCGGTGAACGAGAAGTTCTGTTCCGGGTCCAGTACCTCGAGCAGAGCCGAGGATGGATCGCCCCGGAAGTCCTGGCCCAGCTTGTCGATCTCGTCGAGCATGAACACCGGGTTGCGGGTTCCGGCCTGCTTGAGGCCCTGAATGATGCGTCCCGGCATGGCGCCGATGTAGGTGCGGCGGTGGCCGCGAATCTCGGCTTCATCTCTCATTCCACCCAGAGACATGCGCTGGAATTTGCGACCAAGAGCGCGGGCGATGGACCGGCCAAGGCTGGTCTTGCCCACACCGGGAGGGCCTACAAAGCACAAGATCGGTCCCTTCATCTTGGGATTCAATTTGCGCACGGAGAGATATTCGAGGATGCGTTCCTTGACCTTTTCCAGGTCGTAGTGATCCTCGTTGAGGATGGTCTCGGCCTGTTTGATGTCCATCCTGTCGCGGGACTGCTTTTTCCAGGGCACTTCGACGATCCAGTCCAGATAGGTGCGGATGACCGTGGCTTCCGAGGAATCCGGGTGCATGGAGGACAGTCGCTTGAGTTGTTTGTCAGCTTCCTTGCGCACGTCCTTAGGCGGTCCGGCCTTGTTCAGAGCCTCGCGAATCATGTCCAGCTCTTCGTCCTCATCGGCCTCGTCGCCCAACTCCTTGCGGATGGCTTTCAGCTGCTCGCGCAGGTAGTAGTCCTTCTGGGCCTTGTCCATCCCTTCGCGGGCCACGTTCTGGATGCGCGCCTGCATGGAGGCGACTTCAACTTCCTTGGCTAACTGGGTGTTGACCAGAGTCAGGCGCTCCACGGGGTCGGCACAGGCCAGAATGGTCTGGGCGTTTTCCACCTTCATGCGCAGGTTCGAAGCCACCAGGTCAGCCAAGCGACCGGGATCGTCAACGCTGGACAGAACGCTCATGATGTCGGGCGAGGAGATGCCGCGCAGGCTCATGATCTGTTCGCTTTGTTCCTTGGCAGCGCGAACCATGGCTTCTTGCTCGGGAGTCAGCGGGTCCACTTCCTTTTCCTCGATGACCTCCACGCGAGCGCTGTGGTAAGGTGTATCGCCGGTGAACTCCGTGACTCGGGCGCGTGAGACACCCTGAACCAAAATTTTCAGGCGGCCATCAGGCATTTTGAGCATGCGCATGATGGAGGCCACGGTACCGATCTCGTGCACATCCTCAGGTCCGGGATCGTCGACGGACTCGTCCTTTTGCGTCAGAATCAGGATGTAGCGGTTCCCGGACAGAGCCTCGTCAACCGCGGCGACTGATTTTTCGCGGCCCACAAACAGGGGCAGAATCATGTAGTTGAAGACCACGATGTCCCGCACCGGGAGTACGGGCAATTCAGTTGGTATATCCGCTGGAGGCGTTCCACCGTTGTCTCCGCCGGTGGCATCTCCGTCGAGGGCATCACCGAGGATCAGGATGGATTCAAGGTCTTTTTTCTTATCGCTCATGATTGTTCCTTTCCATATGAGGAGGCCGCACCCTACCTTGCCGGCCTGGACTGCCAGCCTGGGAGGGTGTGTGAGCCTTTCGTACGCCGTTTTTGGCGTTTACTGTCTGGTGTTTGCGGGGTCCGGCTCAGGTCCGGATCTGAAAACCGTCAAATTCCTTGTCGTAATCCAGCCACTTGCTTTGCAGATCGTTCACCCTGGACAGGGTCGATCCCGTCAACAGGCGCGTTTTGAATTCCTTGAGATTGTCTTCAGTCCCCTGAGCCAGGACCTCGACGGTGCCGTCGGCCAGGTTGCGAATCCAGCCGTTGACACCGAGACTGCGGGCCTGGTCCGCTGTCCAAGCGCGATAAGCCACGCCCTGGACAGTGCCATGGATGATGCATTGCAGGCTGCGAGTCATGAGCGCTCTCCTTATTCAAAGGTGTGCGACAGGCCCTGTTCGGGCAGCAAGCCTTCTGTCCTAAAGCTGTAATGCGTGTCGTCTCCAACGATCATGTGGTCGAGGACACGGACCCCCAGTGCCTGGGCTGCGGCACTGATACGTCTGGTCAATTCCCTGTCCTTGCGGGACGGTTCCAGACCGCCTCCCGGGTGATTGTGCACCAGGATGAGTCCACTGGCTTCGAATCGCAAGGCCATGGCCAGGACCTCCCGAACGTAGACGGGAGCTTGATCCACCGTTCCTCGGCTGACCTGTTCCCAGGCTACCAGCCGGTTTTTGGTGTCCACCATGGCGACCCAGAATTCCTCGGCAGTCTTGCCGCCGAGTCTGGCTATGGCCATTTGAGCCACAGCCTGCGGACTTTCCAGCACCTCGCGCCGGGTCAGGGGCGCTTCGGACATTCGGGCCCAGGTCTCGCGCCACAGCGCCCAGAATGATTCCAGGGCTGGACCGAAACCATGCACCTTGCGGAGGTCTTCGGTCCGAGCCGAAAAGACCCCGTTCAAGGTCCCGAAGCGGTGCAGAAGTTCCTTGGCCAGCGGCTTGGTGTCTTGCCTGAGCAGGACATGTCCAAGCAGCAACTCCAGGATTTCATATTCCGCAAGCTGACGGGGCGAACGCAACAGGCGCTCGCGTAGCCGTCGCCGGTGACCCTGATAGTGCTTCTTACCGCTCATAATAGGTCCGCATTAGGCCTTGGGCAAGGGGAATGGCAAAAAAACAGGCTTCTACGCAATAAAAGTGCTTGTATCCGCTTGCTGGTGCAGATGCAATGACCAAGAGAAGGGTTAGCGCGTGGATTGAGCTGTTTTGGGGCTGAAAAGAGAGTACAGGCCACCCACAAGAGCTTCGAAGGCCTGCTCCGGTGTGCGTTGGCCGGTTTTTACGCCGAATTCCGCTTCAAGAACAAGGTGCCAGATGCGGGACAGGCGAGCCGGGCCGAGCCTTTTGGCCAGGCTTGATTTGCGCTGAACAACGGTATGATGGACCCAGACCGAAGGCTTTTCGCCCTGACCAAGTTCCCACAGGATGCGGCCTTCGCGGATCATGAGAGCCAGGAAGGAGAAGAAAATGCTGTTCGATGAAGACACCAGACGATTGTCGAAAACCTTCTGCCAGACCCGTTCAGGGGATTTTCCTTCGAGCACCGAGGAGATGAATTCGAAGACATCCATGTCGGCCTGGTGCGAGATCAGGGCGATGTGGGCCTTGACGACTTCTCCGGATTCTCCGGCGGCCAGGGCTATTTTCTCCAATTCGTTTTTGGCACCCATGGCGTCGTGGGGCAGGGCATCGGCCAGGGCATGGGCCACGGGGGGGCTGATAATCAGTTTTTTGCGCCGGACAAAGCTGCTCACGAAGTCGGGCATGGTTCTGGGGGTCAGCCCGGGGCTGGTCCAGACCCAACCGCGCTTTTCAGCCACGGGCCAGTACTTCTGTTTGGTGAGCACCGCGGGAGGCTTGACCTGGCCTTTCTTGTCTGCGGCGGGCTCCAGGCAGAATATGGGCCAGATCTGGGCGTTGAAGCTGGACAGGGTGGAAGTGAGTTTGTCCCAGGAGTCCTTGAGAAACTTGTTAGCCCGGCGGACCACCACCAAACGCGGAGTGCCCATCAGGTCGGGGATGGACAGGTCCTGCCAGAATGCTCCGGGGAGCTCGTCGTCGGCCCAGTAAGCGCGGCGATCCCAAGTCTTGCCTTCACCGTGGAGCTCTACAAGGGATTCCACTTCAAGGCGGATGAGTTCAGGGTCTGGGCAGATAAGAAAGGAGAATCCTGGCCTGTCTGACATGACGCTCCCGGATGACGGTCTGTATCTTGAAAAAACGCCCCGCGACCAGATGGCCGCGGGGCGGCGAGAGCTAGTAGTTCTGGCTGAGCCTGTCAGCCAGTTTTCGGGCGGCCATTTCCATCACGTCGGCTTCGGCTCCTTCCTGGTCGGAGGTGAAGCTTTCGCTATGCGAAGCATTCCCGCGCCAGAGTTCTTTGCCGCTGCTCTTGGAAACGATCCAGGCCTCGATATTGATGGAAGCGCTGGACTTGATGGTGTCATCGTTCTCGTCGGTCAGAGAGGTTGCGGTCCTGAAGCGCTTGACCTTGATGCTCATGTAGGCTGTGGCCTCGTCACGATCAACCCAACTGACGCGGCCGCGCCTGGTGAATTCATCACGGATTTCAGCGCGTAGCAGGGACTCCAGATCGGGGTCCATGGTCGGGTTCTCCACACTTTTGATGAAGAGCGCACGAGCGTCTTCGGGAAGGTCGAAGGGGGCATCCTTGTTGGAGGCCTGTTGATAGCCGGCGCAGCCCCACAGGGACAGTGCCAGAGTCATGACCACGAAAGTGCGGAGAATTCGCATATCAGCCCACCACGATGTTTACGAGTTTGCCGGGGATGACGATGACCTTGCGGACCGTCTTGCCTTCAATATGTTTGAGCACGTTTTCTTCGGTCATGGCGACCTGTTCAATGTCTTCCTTGGAGGCCTGTGCGGAAACATTGATTCGAGCCCTGAGTTTGCCATTGATCTGGACCACGACAGTGACTTCGTCCACGACAAGTGCCGTTTCATCGTGCTCGGGCCATGACTGCTCGGAGAGCAGGGTCGTGTATCCCATCTTGGCCCACAGTTCCTCGCAGATATGTGGAGCCACGGGAGACAGGACCGTCAGGGTTGAGCTGATGGCAGAGGACAGGACGCGAACCCCGTCTTCGGTGTCTGCCAGCTTGTCCTTGCACAGATACATGGCGTTGACCAGTTCCATGACCGCTGCGATGGCTGTGTTGAACTGGAAGCTGCTGGTAATATCGCGCAGGACTTTCTGGACCGTGGCGTGTTCCTTGCGGCGCAGATCCTTGGCCTCGTCGGACAGAGACAGACCGTCAATGCCAGCACAGGGGCCGACAGGCGAGAGTTTCGGCAGCAGTTCGTCCACCAGGCGCCAGAGACGTCCCAGGAAGCGGGAGGCGCCTTCCACACCTTTGTCGCTCCATTCCAGATCCTTTTCAGGCGGAGCAGCGAACAGGCAGAACAGACGCGTGGTGTCGGCTCCGTAGCGGGCAATGAGCTTGTCGGGGTCCACCACGTTGCCCTTGGACTTGGACATCTTGGCCCCGTCCATGAGCACCATGCCCTGGGTCAGCAGGTTGGCGAAGGGCTCGTCGATGCTCACATAGCCCAGGTCACGCAGGGCCTTGACGTAGAATCGGGAATACAAGAGGTGCAGGATGGCGTGTTCGATACCGCCAATGTACTGGTCGACATTGAGCCAGTAATCGATGGCTTCGGGGTCGAGCCCCTGCGAGTCGTCACGGGCACAGGCGTAGCGCAGGAAGTACCAGGAAGACTCCATGAAGGTGTCCATGGTATCGGTCTCGCGCCGGGCCTCGGCCCCGCACTTGGGGCAGGTGGTCTTGACAAAGCTGTCGGTGTCGGCCAGCGGGCTGCGGCCATCCTCACGGGTGCGAACATCCATGGGCAGTTCCACGGGCAGGTCAGACTCGGGGACCGGGACTGCACCGCAACTGTCGCAGTAGATGACCGGAATGGGAGCGCCCCAGTAACGCTGACGAGATACGTTCCAGTCCCGCAGACGGTAGTTGACGGTCTTTTTGCCCTTGCCGCTTTCTGCCAGATGGTTGGTGATGGCTTCCTTGGCATCCGCGTTGGGCATACCGTCGAAGGAACCCGAGTTCACCAGCACACCAGGGTCGGTGTAGGCAACGTCCAGAGTCGACGCCTCCAGGGCTTCGTCTTCGGGCTGAATGACTACCTGAATGGGCAGGTCGTACTTCTTGGCAAATTCGAAATCGCGCTGGTCGTGTGCAGGGACGGCCATGACTGCACCGGTGCCGTACCCCATGAGCACGAAGTTGGCGATCCACAGCGGCATCTTTTGGCCGGTGACCGGGTTGGTGCAGTACACGCCGGTGAAGACGCCTTCCTTTTCGAGGTCATCGGCGCCACGGACGATGCGGTCCATGTTGCGGACTTTGTCCACAAAGGCGGTGATTTCTGCAGTACGCGTTTCATCCGTACAGGCCTCAAGAATCTTGTCCACCAGCGGATGCTCGGCAGCGACACTCATGAAGGTCGCACCGAACAAGGTGTCGGGACGGGTGGTAAAGACGTCAACGGTCTCGCCAGTGCCTTCCACCTCAAAGGTCAGTTGCGAACCGTAGCTGCGGCCGATCCAGTTGCGCTGCATGGTCTTGACGCGCTCGGGCCAGCCCGGAAGGTCGTCCAGGGCCTCCAGCAGTTCGTCGGCGTAGTCGGTGATGCGCAGGAACCATTGTTTCAGGTCGCGCTGCTGAACCTCGGAATCGCAACGCCAGCACAGGCCTTCTTCTACCTGTTCGTTGGCCAGCACCGTGTGGCAGTCCGGACACCAGTTCACGGGGGACTGCTTGCGGTAGATCAGGCCCTTTTCCATGAGCTTCAGGAAGAACTGCTGCTCCCACTTGTAGTACTTGGGGTGGCAGGTCGCCAGTTCGCGGTCCCAATCATAGGAATAGCCCAGGCGCTTGAGCTGAACCCGCATGGTGTCGATGTTCTCGTAGGTCCATTTTGCGGGATGGGTATCATTCTTGATGGCTGCGTTTTCGGCAGGCAGACCAAAGGCGTCCCAGCCCATGGGGTGCAGGACATTATAGCCCTGCATGCGCTGGAACCTGGCCACTACGTCACCGATGGAGTAGTTGCGCACATGACCCATGTGGATGCGCCCGGAAGGATAGGGGAACATCTCCAGGACGTAGTATTTCTTCTTGTCCGGGTCGGGTGAGACCTTGAAAATACCGTTGTCTTCCCAGGCTTTTTGCCATTTGAGCTCAATGGTTTCGGGGGCGTATCCGGATTGCGACATATCTGTTCCCTTACAGGCTTTTGAACAATGCGGGGAAAAACTTCACCAACGTGCGTCGCACGGGTTTGTTTTGTAATTCTTCGGTTTTTTGCCTCATCTGGCGATCGATGTCGAGTCGCTCTGCATAACGCACGTGGCTGAAGGCCCGTTCCCAGGCCTCCACAGCGCCGCTGATCTTGGTGCGGCTGTTCTCGCCCACCAGAAGATATACGGACCCCACGCGGCGGTATTGGCCCCAGAAAGCCAGGCCCCAACGGGTCAGGGCTTCCTGAGTGGTGCCTCCCAGCACCCTTGCCACGCTTTCGCTATCCAGCCACCAACTGCGCCAGCCAAGGTCCATGATGGCCTCGGCCATGGGACCAGCCCAGGTCTCCGGGTTTTCCGAGGGCGTATTCCAGCACAATTCCACTCCAGTGGACCGGCGCTTGCCGGACCAGGCGCGGATTGCAGCCCCGGAGGACGCGTTGCGGCGCAGATAGACCCGGGGGGTTCCCCTGGGGCTTTGGCCCGCGTCTTTAACGAACCCTAAGCTCACCATTTTCGATGGCTTTGGCGACGGCGTCCAGGATGCCGTTGATGAAGTTCTTGGAATTGTCATCACCGAAGCGTTTTGCCAGTTCGATGGCTTCGTTGATGGCGACCTTGAGCGGTACGTCATCGACGTGAAGCATCTCGTACAGGGCCAGCCTCAGGATGGTCAGCTCAACACGGGCGATGCGTTTGATCTTCCAGTGCTGAGAGAACTTGGTGACGGTCTCGTCAATGCTTTCTGTGTTGCTCCAGACTCCAGAAACAAGGGTCCAGGCAAATTCCGAACGGTTTCCATCCGGATTCTGCTCCAGCTCCTCGTTGCGTTCCGGTGTCATTTTGAACAACCGTCTCACGTCGTCCATGGTCTCGACCGGGGCAAAGGTCAAGCCATACAACACTTCAAATGCGCGGCGCCGCCCGGTACGGCGGCCTCCTTTCTTTTTTTGCGGCATGGACTAAATCTGCTCCATGACCCGGACCATCTCCAGGGTTGCGGAGGCGGCTTCCACGCCCTTGTTGCCGGCCTTGGACCCAGCGCGCTCGATGGCCTGCTCGAGGGTGTCGGTGGTCAGGATGCCAAAGCCGATGGGTACGTTGGTTTCCATCATGGCCTGGGCAATGCCCTTGGCGGCTTCGCCGGAAACGAACTCGAAGTGAGGGGTGGCGCCGCGAATGACTGCACCGAGGCAGATGACGGCGTCGTACTTGCCGCTGGCGGCCAGCTTCTTGGCGACCAGGGGCATTTCGAATGCACCGGGGATGCGCACCAGAGTCAGGTTTTCCTTGGCGGCTCCATTGCGGACCAGATAGTCAACGGCTCCGCCAACCAGCCTGTCCACGATGAAGTCGTTGAACCGGCAGGCAGCAATGGCAACGGTCAGCCCCTGGGCATCGAATTTTCCTTCGATGGTTTTCAGATCAGTCATGATTCTCTCCGTGAGTTTTGAAAAGTTGTGATCGGTCTGATGCTATTTGTCGAGGTTCAGCATGTGGCCGAGTTTCTTCTTTTTGGTCTCGAGGTAGTGGTAATTCCACTCGCAGGATTTCATTTCAATGGAGACGCGCTCGACGATCTCCAGACCGTAGCCCTCGAGGCCGACGATCTTCTTGGGATTGTTGGTCATCAGGCGCATCTTGCGGATGCCCAATGAAACCAGAATCTGAGCGCCGATGCCGTAGTCGCGCAGGTCGGCCTTGAAGCCGAGCTTCTTGTTGGCTTCAACGGTGTCCAGGCCTTCGTCCTGCAAGGCGTAAGCGCGGATCTTGTTGCACAGGCCGATGCCTCGACCTTCCTGGCGCATGTACAGTATCACGCCTTCGCCTTCTTCGGCGATCATATTCATGGCGGTCTGGAGCTGTCCGCCGCAATCGCAGCGCATGGAGCCGAGCACGTCACCGGTCAGACATTCGCTATGCACGCGTACCAGAACCGGCTTTTCAGGATCGAGTTCACCCTTGACCAGCGCCAGATGCTCCTTCTTGTCCACTTCGGAATAGAAGGCCACGGCCTTGAAGTCTCCGCCGAAGCAGGTGGGCAATTTGGCTTCGGCCTTGCGCTCCACAGCCAGCTGGCCGAACTTCATGCGGTATTCGATCAGATCGCGGATGGTGGCGATCTTCAGGTCGTGCTTCTTCGCAAATTCCTTCAGGTCGGGCATGCGAGCCATGTTGCCGTCCTCGCGCATGATCTCGCAGATCACTGCGGCGGGCTTCAGGCCGGCGAGTCTCGACAGGTCCACGCCACCTTCGGTCTGGCCGCAACGCACCAGAACCCCTCCGGGGTTGGCGCGCAGAGGGAAGATGTGCCCGGGCATCACGATGTCCTCGGGTTTCACATCGTCCTGAATGGCGGTCAGGATGGTGGTGGAGCGGTCAAAGGCCGAAATGCCGGTGCTCACGCCCTTGCGGGCCTCGATGGACACGGTGAACGGAGTCTCGAAGCCGGACTCGTTCTTGTTGGTCATCATGGGCAGTTCAAGCTTGTCCACCATGTCGTGAGACATGGGCAGGCAGATCAGGCCGCGGCCATGGGTGGCCATGAAATTGATGACTTCGGGGGTGGCGAATTCTGCGGCGATGGTCAGATCACCTTCGTTTTCGCGGTCCTCGTCGTCCACGAGGATGATCATTTTCCCCTGGCGGATCTCTTCAATGGCCTGTTCGGCCGAAATGATGGGCATAATCTTCATTCCTTTTATGGGCGTCGAATTTGGCTCAGTGGCCACGCCCGAACCGCCGTTAGGCGGGGTCATGCTGTCGTGGATCAGAATCCGTTCTTTCGCAGGAATTCTTCGGTCAGGTTGCTCTTGGGTGTGGATGGCGATGCGCCGTTCACCCAGGGGGCCACCATACGCTGCACGTACTTGCCGATCAAGTCCGTCTCTATGTTCACCCGGACCCCGGCTGCCCACTTGGAAATGGTGGTCACGCGCTGGGTTTCGGGGATGATGTTCACTTCCAACCAATCCTGTCCGCAGGCGTTCACCGTTAGCGAGATGCCGTCCAGAGCCACGGAACCTTTCTCGATCACCTGTGGTCCGTATTCGGCGGGGTAGGTCACTCGATATATTTTTGATTCGCCGGCAGGGGTCACGGAGGCCACCTCGGCGATGCTGTCCACGTGTCCAGAGACAAGATGCCCGCCCAGGCGATCACCCAGGGCGAGAGCACGCTCCAGATTGACCAGTGACCCGGAACTGAGGCTGCCCAGGCTGGTGCAGCCCATGGTCTCGGCCGAGGCATAGGCACTGAACCAGTCGGCCCCGAAGCTGTCCACCGTCAGGCAGACTCCGTTCACGGCGATGCTTTCGCCCATGACGAAGTCCCGCATGGAGGCTGGTGCGATGCGCAGCCGGGTTTCGGCTCCACGATTTTCGGTAGCCAGCACGTTGCCGGTGCATTCCACGAGTCCAGTAAACATTTAGTCGTCCTTGTCCTTGGGGCGATAGGTCAGCAATGTGTCCACACCGCTTGTGCGCGAGCCTGCAAAACGCAGGTTGAGCGCTTGATCCATGGTTTCCGGAGCCCGGCCGGAAAACAGGTTCTTGGCCTGGGCGTCTCCCACTATCCGGGGAGCCACGTACAGCCGGAATTCGTCCATAAGCCCGGCCTCGATGAAACGCAAGGCCAGCGTGCCTCCACCTTCGCACAGGGCGTACCAGACGCCGCATTCACTGCGCAGACGCTCCAGCCCATGGCCCAGTTCCAGTCCACCACCTGTGGCGGCGGGCAGTCCCCAGATCCGGCAGCCCAGATCGGTCAGGGCTTTGGCCTTGGCCGAAGCTGCAGCCTGCTCCGTGGTCCAGAAGATGGTTTGCAGTGCTCGCTGTCTGAGCAGGAAGTAGTCTTCCTCTGCGTCGGGCAGGTTGGAAGTAACCACTATTGCCAGCGGGTCAACCTCGGATTCGGCCCGGCGTACGTTCAGACGCGGGTTGTCGGCACGCAGGGTGCCCCCGCCCACAATGACTGCGCCGCACAGCATGCGTAATCGATGCACGTCAGCCCGGGACTCCTCGCAGGTGATCCACTTGGAGTGGCCGGTGCGTGTGGCGATCTTGCCATCCAGGGTTGAGGCCATCTTCAGGAACACATAAGGCCTGGCGGTGAATTGCCAAGTCCTGAAATCGGCTGTCAGGTCCAGGCAGAGTTGTTCCTCGATGCCCTCGTGGACCGTGACACCTCTGTCGCGAAGATACTGGGCCCCGCCTTCGGCCTGCGGATTGGGGTCCAGAGTGCCGATGAAAATTTCCTTGATACCCGCTTTGTGTACGGCATGGGAACAGGGCGGAGTCTTGCCCTGATGGTTGCAGGGCTCCAGAGTTACGAACATCACGCAATCCGCAGGGTTGATGCCTTTGGATCGGGCATCGGCCAGGCAATTGGGTTCGGCGTGGGGGCCCCCGAATTGCTGGTGCCAGCCCTCGGCAACCACCTGATCGTCGCGCACCAGCACGGCCCCAACACAGGGGTTGGGTGCTGTGTTGCCGCGTCCGCGCCGGGCGAGCGTGGCGGCGTGGCGCATGAAGCGCGCCGCGTCGTTAGGGGGTAAAGTCGATGCGCTCAAAATTGACTCCCGACTCGGCCATCATGCGTTCGGCCAGTTCATCCGGGTAGGCTTCGGTGAAAAAGACGTTTTTGACCTGCACGTTGATCAGCATTTTGGTGCAGATCAGGCAGGGCTGCGTGGTGCAGAACAGGTCTGCGCCTCGGATGCTGATGCCGTGCAGTGCAGCCTGGATGATGACGTTCTGCTCGGCATGCAGACCACGGCAGATCTCATGGCGTTGGCCCGAGGGCACGCCAAGTTCTTCTCTCAGGCAGCCGATATCAAGACAGTGGGGGGTGTCGACAGGGGCGCCGTTGTAGCCGGTGGCGAGGATCCGTTTGTCGAGTACGGCAACGGCACCCACCTTGCGACGGGTGCAGGTGGAACGTTCGGCCACCATGTAGGTGATCCTCATGAAGTAGTCGGGCCAGGACATGCGTTGGGACATGGGCGCTTCCACCTTGGTGGCGACAGATGCCGCCTCGATTTGACTGTCAAAGCCGGGCAGTGCCCGGCGTTTTGCCCCTATTCCCCCAAAGAGGGGGTGTCAAATGACGCAGCGGGACGGAAACAGGGGACCGCCCCGCTGCGCGATGAAATCAGTCTACCAGGCAAACAGGGGGAACTGGCGCGCAAAGGCAGCCACTTCGGCCTTGATTTCCTTGAGTCTGGTGTCGTTGTCCAGAGATCCCAGTGCATCCACGATCCAGGCGGCGATCTTTTCCATGCCGGGCTCGGTGAAGCCGCGGGTGGTCATGGCCGGGGAGCCCAGGCGGATGCCCGAGGTCACGAACGGGGACTGGGTGTCAAAGGGCACGGTGTTCTTGTTTACGGTGATGCCTGCTTTGTCCAGACCGATCTGGGCATCCTTGCCGGTGATGCCCTTGGAGGTCAGATCGACGAGGATCAGGTGGTTGTCCGTGCCGCCGGAGACCAGGTCGAACCCGGCGTTCTTGATGGGTGCGGCCAGGGCCTTGCAGTTGGCAATGACCTGCTTCTGATAGGTCTTGAATTCAGGACGCAGAGCCTCGCCAAAGGCCACGGCCTTGGCAGCGATGACGTGCATCAGCGGGCCGCCCTGCATGCCGGGGAAGATCTGGGAATTGAGTTTCTTGCCCAGGTCCTCTTCGGCCAGGATCATGCCGCCGCGGGGGCCGCGCAGAGTCTTGTGCGTGGTCGTGGTGGTGATGTGTGCATGCCCGATGGGGGTCGGGTGCTCACCTGCGGCGATCAGCCCTGCGATGTGGGCCATGTCCACCATCAGGATGGCGCCGACTTCATCGGCAATGGCGCGGAAGCGAGCGAAGTCGATGATGCGCGGGTACACGGTGGCACCGGCGATGATCATCTTGGGCTTGCATTCCTTGGCCAGGCGTTCCAGCTCTTCGTAGTCGATGAGCCCGGTGTCCTTGGACACGCCGTAGGGCACGATGTTGTACAGCTTGCCCGAGAAGTTTACGGGGCTGCCGTGGGTCAGGTGACCGCCGTGGCAGAGGTCCATGGCCAGCACGGTGTCACCGGGTTGGCATGCAGCGAAGTAGGCCGCCATGTTGGCGCTGGAACCCGAATGGGGCTGGACGTTGGCGTACGCGCAGCCGAACAGTTCCTTGGCACGGTCGCAGGCAAGATCCTCGACTATGTCAACATACTCGCAACCGCCGTAGTAGCGCTTGCCGGAGTAGCCTTCGGCGTATTTGTGGGTCAGCACGCTGCCCATGGTCTGGCGCACAGCGGCAGATGTGAAGTTTTCCGAGGCGATGAGCTCGACGTTTTCCATCTGACGCTCGATTTCCAGGTTCATTGCCTTGGCGACTTCGCGATCTTGAAGGAGCAATTCTTCCATGACGGTTATCCTTGTTTGTTTATCTCAACGGGCTCGTGCCCGGCGGATTAGTCCTCGAAGCGTTTGAGCAGCACGCTGGCGTTGGTGCCACCAAATCCGAAGGAGTTGGACAGCACGTAATTCACCTGGCGCTCAACCGAACCGTTTGCCGTGTAGTCGAGGTCGCATTCATCACCCGGGTTTTCCATGTTCAGGGTTCCGGGGATGACGCCCTCGTTCAGGCTCAGGGAGGAGAACACGGCCTCTACGCCGCCAGCCGCGCCGAGCAGGTGCCCGACCATGGATTTGTTGGCGGTGATGGCGATGTCGTAGGCGTGCTTGCCGAACACGGACTTGATGGACCGGGACTCGGCCAGGTCATTCAAGGGCGTGCTGGTGCCGTGGGCATTGATGCAGTCCACATCCTGCGGGGAAACTCCAGCGTCGTTCAGTGCGCCTTTCATGCAGAGCTTCATGCCGATGCCGTCCTCGGAGGGGGCGGTCATGTGGTAGGCATCGCCGGAGGCGCCGAAGCCTACGATTTCAGCGTAGATCTTTGCGCCGCGGGCTTTGGCGTGTTCCAATTCCTCGAGCATCAGCAAGCCGCAGCCTTCGCCCATGACAAATCCGTCGCGGTCCCGCTCAAAGGGGCGCGAGGCTCGCAGGGGATCATCGTTGCGGGTACTCATGGCCTTCATGGACGAGAAACCGCCCAGAGCCAGATGGCTGATGGTGGACTCCACGCCGCCGGTGATCATGGCATCGGCGCGTCCCAGCAGAATTTCGGAGAAGGCGTAGCCGATGGCGTGGGTACCCGAAGCACAGGCCGAGGTGGTGGCCAGGTTCGGTCCGCGAGCACCGGTAAAGATGGAGACCTGCCCCGGCGCCATGTTGCCGATGACGATGGGGATGAAGAACGGGGATACGCCACGGGGGCCACGGTCAAGGTACTTGGCATGGGTGGCCTCGATGGTCTCCAGTCCGCCTAGGCCGCAGCCAAGCAGAACACCCACGCGGTGGGAGTTGGAGTCGTCGATGGTCATGGCGCAATCTTCCATCAGCATGTTGCCGCAATGAACGGCATACTGGGTGAAGACCTCCATGCGTTTGGCCTGCTTGAAGGGAATGTGGTCTTTGGCGACCCAGTCTTTGACTTCGGCTACGATCTGGGTGGCGAAGTCGCTGGCGTCAAATTTGGTCACGGGACCCACACCGGAAACACCGGCCACCAGATTTTTCCAGCTGGTAGCGACGTCGTTGCCGATGGGGGTGATGGCCGACAGGCCAGTGATGACAACCCTCTTTCTGGACATATATCCTCGCAAAATCCGGACGGGGATTTCGACCGGCAGTGTCTTTGAAGAAGAAAAGGGGGAAGCGTCTTATGGCCTATGGCCAGCCACAAGACGCTCCGGAGAATGTATCAAAAAGGGAGTTAACCCTTAGTTGTTCTTGGCGATATAGTCGATGGCGTCCTGCACCTTGACGAGCTTCTGGGCTTCGTCGTCATCGATCTCGATACCGAACTCCTCTTCCATAGCCATGATCAGCTCGGTGAGGTCCAGGGAATCGGCGCCGAGGTCTTCGACAAAAGAGGCTTCGTTTTTCACTTCGTCAGCGGAAACGCCGAGCTGGTCGACGATGATGTCTTTGATTTTGGCTTCGGTGGACATGGTTCCTCCAGTTTTTTTACAATCAGTTCAATGTTGTGTTCAAATTACATGTACATGCCGCCGGTGACAGATAGAACCTGTCCGGTGATGTAGGCGGCGTCGTCAGAGATCAGGAAGGCAACAGCCCCGGCGATGTCTTCGGTGGACCCGAAGCGCTTCAGGGGGATGTGGCTGAGCATGTTCTCTGTGACTTTTTCGGGAAGTTCTGCAGTCATGTCGGTTTCAATGAAACCGGGGGCCACCGCATTGACGGTGATGCTGCGGGGAGCAAGCTCCAGGGCGGCGGTCTTGGTCAGGCCGATGAGCCCGGCCTTGGAGGCCACATAGTTGGCCTGTCCCGCATTGCCGGACTGACCCACCACGGACGCCATGTTCACAATGCGCCCGGCGCGCTGCTTGCCCATGATTTTCGTGGCTTCACGCAGACAGACAAAAGCACCGGACAGGTTCACCGCAATGACCTTGTCCCAGTCTTCATCCTTCATGCGCATCATCAGGCCGTCTTTGGTCATGCCCGCATTGTTGACCAGCGCGGACAGAAAGACTTTGCCCTTGATTTCTTCCTTGAAGAAATCGGTGATGGCTCCACGGTCGGACTGGTCGAGCTTGAATGCCTTGGCACTACCGCCTGCGGCTTCGATTTCGGCCACGACCTTTTCAGCCTCTTCGGGACGGCTGACATACGTCAGGTAGACCTGGTAGCCCTCTTTGGCCATCCGCAGGGCGCAAGCCTTGCCGATGCCTCGGGAGCCGCCGGTTACCAATACTGTTTTTGAAAGATCACTCATTGTATTACTCGGTTCGGTTTCAATGAATCGAAGCTGAGTTTGTAGCCTAATTCAGCGCTGACTTCAACACTACTACTCGCAAAGAATATTCTTTAATTTCAGATTGTTGCAATGGTAGTTGCGATATCATCTAAAATTGCAAAATAAGAGCACCCCAAGTGAACCCGGCTCCAAAGGTCGTCAGCAGTGCCCGTGTGCCGGGCTCAAGCACGCCCATGGCGCGGCCTTCAGCCAGTGCGATACCCACGCTGGCGGCGGAAGTGTTGCCGTATTTCTGGACGTTGGTGAAAACCCGTTCCTCGGGGATACCGAGTTTTTTGCCCACGGCCTCGATGATTCGCAGATTGGCCTGGTGCGGGATGAGCACGTCGATATCATCCACTGTCAATTCGCTCTGTTCGATCAGGCGCTTGCAGGCCGAGGTCATGCTGCGCACGGCGACTTTGTAGACTTCACGACCATTCATCTGAATGAAGAAGGCTTCATCGATGGTGTCACCGAGCTTGTAGGGATGCTCGGAGCCGCCACCCAGGATGGTCAGAAGCTCGCCGTACTGGCCGTCAGACTCCATGAGCGCGCCCTGAATCTCGACGCCGTTCTCGCCCTTGTCGGCTGTGACCACGGCTGCGCCGGAGCCATCACCGAACAGGACGCAGGTGGTGCGGTCTTCCCAGTTGGTCCGGGGTGAAAGCACTTCCGAAGCCACGATCAGAACAACGGCGCTGGGGTCGGTATTGACGAAACTGCGGGCGACCTGGAGGCTGTAGATGAAACCGGAGCAGGCAGCGTTCAGGTCAAAGGCCATGCATCCGGAGATGCCGAGCTTGTGCTGAATCTGCGTGGCGGTGTTGGGGCAGTAGGAGTCAGGACTGCAGGTGGCGCAAATGATGTGTGTCACTTCATCTGCACTCATGCCAGCGTCGGTCAGGGCCTGCTGGGCGGCCTTGGTGCCGAGGTCGGAGGTGACTTCGCCCTGGGAGATGTGCCGCTGGTTGATGCCGGTACGGGTGGTGATCCACTCGTCGCTGGTATCGACGATCTTTTCCAGATCGGCGTTGGTCACGATATTATCGGGAACGTTGAACCCGAAACCACGGATGTAGGCTTGCTGTGTCATGGGATCCCGTCGGGTTTGAATGCGCGGGACGAGGGGAGGTGGGGTTAGCCGCCCAATCCCTTGTGCTTGTCCAGCGCTTTTTTGATGTGATCGTTGGCGCCGCTTTCCACAAACCGTCCGGCCATTTTCACGGCACTGGAGATGGCTTTGGGGTTGGAGGCGCCATGGCAGACAATGACGATACCAGCCAGGCCCAGAAGTGGCGCTCCGCCGTATTCGGCGTAATCCACAAAGCGGGCGAAGCTTCTGAGTCTGCCTTTGGCAAGAAAGGTCCCTATCTTGCCAAGCCAACTGCTCATGAGTTCGCGTTTCAGGACCTTGGCCATGCTGGAGGCCAGGCCCTCGGAAAGTTTCAGGGCAACGTTGCCCACAAAGCCGTCACAGACCACGACGTCCACGTCTCCCGTGAACACGTCGCGGCCTTCCACATTGCCTACAAAGCGCAATGACGAAGCCTTCAGGCGATCAAAGGTTTCCTTGACCAGGCTATTGCCCTTGCCTTCTTCCTCACCGATGGACAGCAGTCCCACACGAGGCTGGGCAAAACCCAGGACATCGCGCGCGAGCACTTCTCCCAGTATTCCGAACTGGAAGAGGTGTTCTGGCTTGGAATCGACATTGGCACCCACGTCCAGCAGAACCATGGGCTTCTTGACCGTAGGGAGGACGCCAGCGAATGCCGGGCGCAAGACGCCCTTGACGCGGCCAATAACAAACATTCCGCAAGCCACGCTGGCTCCGGAATGACCCGCACTGACCACGCCATCGGCTCGGCCTTCCTTCACCAGGCGGCAAGCCACCTGGATGGAGGAATCCTTTTTACGGCGCAACACGTCCGAAGGCTTGTCGGTCATTTCCGCCACCTGAGTGGTGTGAATGACTTCGACATCCAGTCCGGACGTGTCGGAACGCGACAACTCGCCCCGAAGCATGGTCTCGTCCCCCACCAGGATCAGGGACAAGCCCATCTCCCTCGCGGCGTCAAGTGCGCCGGGAACAACCACGCCGGGGCCGCTGTCACCGCCCATGGCGTCAACGGCTATGCGGGGCTTGCTACTCGGCATCTTCCTGGAAAAGCACCTGTTTGCCCTTGTAAGCGCCGCAGCTGGAGCAGGCGCGGTGAGGCAGGGTGGGCTCTCCGCATTCGCAGTAGATCACAGTGGGCTTGGCCACGCGATCGTGGGAGCGGCGCATGCCTTTCTTGGACTTGGAAGTTTTCTTCTTGGGTACTGCCATTGGTATTACCTCTTTCTTGATGTCTTGTATGAGATCGCCTGCCCGGAGGGTGGCGTTCGTCTCTAGTTGCCTTTGCTCGGAATTTTGAGATTCCGCAGAGCGGCCATTCTGGGGTCGCCGCCTTGGGCCTTGCAGCTGCATTCCTGCTTGTTAAGTTCAGCCCCACATTGGGGGCACAAACCTTTGCATTCGTCAGAGCACAGAGGCTTGGCTGGCAAAGCGAGGACGAACTGTTCCCAAAGGATCGTCCCTACGTCAAGCTCTAACTTGCCTTTGTGCTCACGAATCAGAGGCTCATGACCATCTTCCATTTCAGGAGTCAACTCCTCGAAGGTGTTGAACTGCTGATCAAAGGAGAATGATGCACTTTGCAGGCAGCGGTCGCAAGGGATAGTGACCGTGCCGGAGATGCGCCCATTCACAATGCAGGTTTTATCCTGCGGATTGAGGTGCACCTTGGCTTCAATATCGTCGCCCGGTACCACGTCCATCCCATACTCTTTGGCAGGGACAGCCCATATCTCGGGGTCCGTAAATGAAAATTCCCGGCCCTGCGCCGGGATGTCTGTAATGTCGATCCATAATGTGTGCATGATTTGCCTCGCAAGAGGACATACCTATAGGTGAATTTTTCGTATTGTCAAGGCCGAAGCGCTTGCGTTTTCATTCTGGCTGGTATAAGGAAGCGAATTCGCTTTGGGTGCATGCGGGGCAGTCCCCGCCGCCCAGCCAAATTTACGGACTCTTTCAGCGGGTCGCGCCGTGCGCGGTCACCGCCGGAAAAATACAGGAGGATCACCATGAGCCAGGTTTGTGAGATCTGCGGCAAGCGCCCCCAGGTTGGTAATAACGTTTCCCACGCACACAACAAGACCAAGCGTCGTTTCATGCCCAATCTTCAGAAGATTCGCGTGCAGCTGGACTCCGGCGAGGTCAAAAGCATGAAGGTTTGCACTCGTTGCATTCGTTCCGGCAGCATCAAGAAGCCCGCTGTTTCCAAGGCTTCCTAGCTCCCGCGCATGACATGGAAAATGGCCTCGCAGGTATTGCCTGCGAGGCTTTTCTTGTTTCCTCCGGTCGGAGGCTTCTCCCCCGGGGGGATGCCTGCTGATGGGGGGAGTCTGCTCGTGCGTAGGCTCTGTTCACCAAAAAAAGCCCCGGCCATGTCATGGCCGGGGCTTTTTCATGATCGTTGTGGCGGGAGCTAGTCCTGAGGCAGAGCCAGTGCCCGGTCCATGCGATTCAGGGACTTGTCCTTGCCCAGCACGGCCAGGGTCTCGTACAGGCCGGGGCTGAAGCTGCGACCGGTGATGGCCACGCGCACGGGTTGGGCAATCTTGCCGAACTTGAGCTCGCGTTCTTCGGCAAAGGCATGCAGAGCTTCTTCCAGAGCGGCTTCGGTGAACTCGTCCACTGTCGCCAGCAGGGCGCGTACTTCTGCAAGGAGTTCGCGTGCTGCTGGTTTCAGATTCTTTTTCACGGCCTTTTCTTCGAACTCGATCTGTTCGTCATCCATCAGGAAGAACGCGCATTGCTCGGCCATCTCCACCATGGTGGTGGCGCGGGGCTGATACAGGGGCACGATTTCGGCCAGTTTGGCGTCGTCGGCCTCAAGATCAAGGTCCTTCAGATAGCGAGCCAACAGCGGCACCAGCGACTCCACGGAGGCTTCCTTGATGTAATGGGCGTTGACGCTGGTCAATTTGGTCAGGTCGAACATGGACGGGGAGGAGTTCAGGCCCTTGGCATTGAACAGCTCCACGAGTTCCTCGCGGCTGAACACTTCCTGGTCGCCGTGGCCCCAGCCCAGACGTACCAGATAGTTGACCATGGCTTCGGGCAAAAAGCCCATCTTCTCGTATTCCATGACGCTCATGGCCCCATGGCGTTTGGAAAGCTTCTTCTTGTCCGAGCCGAAAATCATGGGCACATGACCGAATTCGGGCATGGGGTAGCCCAATGCGTTGTACAGGGCCATCTGCTTGGGGTTGTTGGACAGGTGGTCCTCGCCCCGGATGATGTGTGTCACGCCCATGTCGGCGTCATCCACCACCACGGCCAGATTGTACATGGGGCTGCCGTTGCCTCGGCGGATGATGAAATCGTCCACCATCTCCTGATAGTCCATGGAGATGGGGCCCTTGACCAGGTCCTTCCAGGCGCACAGGCCTTCGGGGGCCTTGAAACGCACCACACGCCCCTCGCCGGGGCCGAGGTTCTTGCTGCGACAGGACTCATCGTATTTGGGCTTCTTGCCCTCGGCCCGGGCCTTTTCGCGCATGGCATCCACCTGCTCGGAGGTGCAATCGCAGTAATAGGCGTGGCCGGTTTCGATGAGCTTCTCGATGTGCTGGTTGTACAGCTCGGTGCGATCAGACTGCAGGTACGGACCATGGTCCCAGTCCAGTCCAAGCCAGTTCATGCCATCCACGATGGCCTGGGTCATCTCTGGGGTGGAGCGGGCCTGGTCGGTATCCTCGATGCGCAGCACGAATTCGCCGTCGTGGGCACGGGCAAACAGCCAGTTGAACAGAGCGGTACGGGCGCCGCCGATATGTAGATAGCCCGTGGGGCTGGGGGGGAAGCGGGTGACGACTTTGGTCATTGGTATGATCTCCTGACGGAAAGAGTCCGGCACAAATAGCCGGGCCCCCGGAGCCGAAAGGCCTCGGGGTTACATATTTAAAGGATGTTGGTGCCGGACCGCTATACGGCCTCGACGCTCTGAACCTCTGGAACTTCCTTGAGGACGATGCGTTCGATGCCGTTTTTCAGGGTCATCTGCGACATGGGGCAGCCTTTGCAGGCGCCCTGGAGGCGCACCTGGACCACTCCGTCTTCGGTAATGTTCACCAGTTCAACGTCGCCGCCGTCGGCCTGCAGGGCCGGACGAACCTTGGCCAGGGCCTGTTCCACTTTATCGCGCATGGTTGTATCCTCCAATTGAAGCTGTCCGGGTGGTATACGGTCTGTCCCCGGCTTGTCAAACCTGTTGAGCAGGGCAGGATGTGCCGGATCCGTTTACCTCTGGCGCGCCGGGGCGGAGCCTGCTACAAAGCAGGAGTCGATATCCTCGATCTTTATGGAGAAACGATTGTGAACGAGCACGGCCCCACTCACCGTCCTGCCGACGGTGGCATGTACAAATGGACTTTGGGGATTTTGATCCTGTTTGCCCTGTACCTCGCGTACCGGGTGTTCAGTCCTTTCTTGACGCCCATTGTTTTCTCCAGCGTGCTGGCAGCCATCTTCTATCCCCTGTTCACCTGGGTTTCCAGTAAGCTGGGAGGCAAGGATACGTTCGCCGCCGTGGCCGTGTTGCTGATCGTGATTTTCTGCGTGTTCCTGCCCATGTTCTTTTTTCTGACCGGGTTGGTGAGTCAGGGAGCAACCTCCATTGCCGAGGTCACGGCCTGGCTGCGCAGTCCCGATTTCCAGGAGTTGTTGACCAGGGCCCGGGTAGAGACGGTGCTGTCGTGGCTGCAAGAGAAGCTGCCCTTCATTGATTTTGCGGGCATCGATTTTCAGTCCGGGATGATCCAGTTCTCGCGAAATGTGGGCCAGACCATGATTGCCATGGGTACGAGCATCCTGGGGAACGCCTTCAATGTCCTGATGCAGTTCATGATCATGCTGTTTGTGTTGTTCTTCCTGCTCAAGGACGGTCGACGCATGGTTCAGTATGTGAAGTATCTGTCCCCGCTGCATGAGGATCAGGAAGACACCATCATCAATAGTCTGCGCAATGTGTCGCGTTCGGTGCTGGTGGGTGGATTGCTGGTGGCCCTGTTGCAGGGCGTGGTGGGTGGATTCGGCTTGTCCCTTGTGGGAATCCCCCCGTTGTTCTGGGGGACGATGATGGGCTTCACCTCTCTGGTTCCTGTGCTTGGCACGGGCATCGTCTGGGTTCCGGCGACCTTGTACCTGCTGATTATCGGGGAGTATCAGTCCTCTTTGATTCTGCTGGGATGGTGCGGAATCATCGTCACCAGTATCGACACGTTCCTGAGGCCCTATTTCATGAAGGAAGCCTCGGGCATGCCCCTGCTGTATATTTTCTTGTCCGTGATCGGCGGCTTGCAGGCCTTTGGCCCTCCCGGCTTGCTGTATGGACCGCTCATCCTGTCGTTTACCATGGTCATGCTGCGTATTTATGGCGAGGTTTTTGGTGACGTCATCAAGCCCGAGGATGCGGCTGCTTCCGTTGATCAGGACTCGGAAGGGTAGGCAGTCGTAGACTCGGCTGCGAGTGATGCGTGAGCCGGGTGTGTTTCCGGGGCTGTGCTGGCGCTAGTCGCGCTTGGAAAAGCGCATGAATTTGAGGGGCAGCACTCCGGCGGTGATGAGCACACCGAGCCAGACGAATCCCCCTGCGAAATCTCCCCGGTCTCCGAACCATCCCAGCGCGGGTGGCGTGAGGCCACTTCCCAGCAGCACAGCCACGGGCACGATGAATGAGACCGCGATATTGCGCACCCGGTCAGGAAAAGCCAGTGAGACAGCGGTCAACCCGGCGGGGAAAAAGCACACGGCCAGGATGGGCTGCCCGATGGCTGCGGCAATGAGGCCCCAGTCAGAAAAGAGCCCCAGACAGGCCGTGAGTGTGCCCGTCAGCCCCAGGGACAGGGCCGCCGTGGCGCGAGCGCCGATGCGATCCACAATGATTCCCGATGTCAATGCCACCAGCGGTCCCGCCATGCGCGAGGCCATGAGCACCATATTGGCCCGTTCCACATCCATGTGGACCTCGTCGATGAGGTACAGGGAAAGCATGCTGTAAGGGCCGAAGCTGGCTGCAATGGCCAGTGAAAAGAGCAGTGCCAGCCCCCAGAATGCCGGTCGCAAAAGGACTTCCTGAAAGATCATGGCAGGACTGGGCGTCTGCCCCCGCTGTTCGCCTCCGCGTCCCTTGATGATGAACAACACCCCCATGCACAGGCCCAGCACGCCGAATCCCGCAAAGACGGTTCTCCAGGATACGACCTCCGCCAGTATGGCACCCAGCGCCGGGATGACTATGAACGCTGCATTGGGGGCCAGCTCGTGCACAGCCAATCCCTTGCCCCAGTGACGGTGCTCCAGAATGCTGGTGATGGCCGAAATGGCAGAGGGGAAGTACAGACCCCCGGCCATGCCCATCAGCAGCAGGTACAGCCGCAACAACGGCATGTTCGGCGCACGGGAGACCGCAATCATGGTCAGACCTATGGCAAATGTGGAGAGCAGGATGGCCCCGCGGTGGCGCAACAGGCGTGCCGCGATGCTGGACAGGACCATGGAGATGCTCATGCCCAGGGAGATGGGCAGGAACAGGCCTCCCGCCTGGGTGTGGCTGATGCCGAACTCGATTTCGATCATGGGCAGGAATGGCCCGAGGATGACCCGCGAGGCGAAATTCACGAAGAACAGCCCGGCGAATATCAGGAGATAGGGCAACGCGCCACGCAGGGGCAAAGTGGACGATTCGTCGGTAGTGGGCAAGGTGGGCATGCTCGTTGTCCGGGCTATATAAGGATAAGGCAGGAGCGACGCTTGTACCTCTGAACGCTGCTGGAGGCAATAATGGGGCCGCCTGTCATTGATGTGCAGACGTGTGCTTCTGTGCACTATGTTGCACTTATGTGCAAAGTATGGTGTGTTGTATATTGCACAAAGCAGGGGCTTGTCCTTCATTTTTTCGCCAATATGCTGGTTTTACAGGGTATGAGTTTTTGGCACGGCATGTGCTTAATGAGAGGCATCCACGTTGAATGCAACGCAATGACAAGGAGCACATGATGAACCGTAAAACATTGAGTATCGTAATCGCGACCGTGGCGGTCCTGTCCCTCTCCGCCATGGCCTTCGCTTACGGCCCTGGAATGGGCCCCGGGAACGGACGCGGCGGATGCGGCGGATACGGCCCCGCCCAAACGCTGACCCCCGAACAGCAGGAGAAGCTGGATATCCTTCAGAAGGAGTATTTCTCCAAGACTCAGTCCCTGCGTCAGGAAGTGTACGCCAAGCATATGGAGCTCGAGGCTCTGCTGGCTGCCAAGGATGCCGACGCGGCCAAGGTCGACGAAGTGACCAAGCGTCTTGTGGACTTGAAGGGTCGGATGTTCGAGCAGCGTGTGGAGTTCCGCAAGCAGCTTAAGGAGTTGGGTATCCAGAACTATGGTCGCGGCGGACGCGGTGGCTGCGGTCAGGCCAAGGGCAATTGCCCCGGCTATGGTCAGCGTAGCGGCCCGCAGGATGGCAGCGGCCCCTGTGGTGGTGCCCCCAACTGCCCCGGAGCCAATGGTTAATATATAAGGTCTCATCCATCCCCTCGCCTCAATAGGTATACCCGGGGTCCCGTCTGCGGCAGGCGGGGCCCCGGGACCATTTATATAAAAGACCGCCGCGACACAGGAGCCTTACGACCATGGACATCGGCCTGAGAGTCAAAGACAGAAGCTTTTTGCTGACCGCCGCACTGGCGCTGATGGTTCTTGGCCTTGGCTTGTCCTTTCTGACCTTCCAGAACCTGCGTCGCCAGCGCGAGACCGTCGAGGAACACATGTTCCTGGCTTCGCAGTCCATCCTGCGCGGGATCGAGGCCTCGCTGATGCGCGAGCTGAGGATTCACATGCCCGGTGGTTTCATGGGAGGGCGTGGCCGGATGGCCCGTCCAACCGTTGATCTGAAGCCCCGCCTCGTGGAAATGTTCGATGAACTGGTGGCCCAAAGTGATGTCGCCTTCATTGCCTTCTATGCTCAGGATTCTTCGTTGATCATCGGCGTTCAGGCCGACGGGCGGACAATCCCCTTGCTCCCGGTATCGGGATGGCGTGCTCTGCAGGATGATGGTCATTGGGCAGCAATGTACACTGGCGACAAGAAGGACGTCTTTGTCTCCGGCATCCGTGCCCGTCAGGGGCTCGCAAATCTTTGCGCTTTGGACCCCAGTCTCAAATGCCCGCCACAAAAGGGCGGTTTTCCGATCCTGATGGTTGGTCTGAATCCGGACCGGCATCTTGATAATTTCAATAAATTCAAGCGTACTGCCCTGTTGCAGACCGGCTATGTGCTGGTTGTTGCAGCCTTCCTCTGGGGGCTTGCCGTGGCCTATCTGCGCCGCCGTGACCAGAGTCATGCGCTGCACCGCCTTGAAACGTTCCACTCTCGTCTGCTGGACACCATGCCCGATGGTCTGTTGACCCTGAACTGCGACGAAGTGGTGCTGGCTGCCAACCCTGCGGCCAAGCGCCTGCTGGGCGGAGAAAACGAACTGGTCGGGTCGCGTTGGAGTGACCTGCCTCTGACCTGTTCCGATGGCTGGAGCGATAGCGATGTCTGCTCGCTTGGTGCGGGTTGGGTGCAGTGCCAGGCCGGTGGCCGCAGTCTGGAGGTGATGTCCGCCCCGATTCCTGCCGAGGATGGTGCCGGTGGCGAACGTCTGCTGCTGGTGCGTGACCGTACGGAGCTGAAGGCCCTGGAAGAAGACCTGGGCGAGGCCAAGCGTTTGGCCGCCATTGGTCGCCTTGCTGCGGGACTGGCGCATGAGATTCGTAATCCCCTTTCGGCCCTGCGTGGGTTTGCACAATTCTTCCAGAAGAAGCTCAAGGGCCGTGATCCCGAAGAGCAGTATGCAGATACCATGGTTCGCGAGGCCGATCGTCTGGATAAGGTCATCACTGACTTGCTGTTCCTATCGCGCCCACGGGAGCCGGAGAAGGTGCTGGTGGAGATGACTCCGCTGGCCAACGATCTCCGTGGACTCTTGCGCTTTGATCTGGAGCACGCCGGGGTGGAGCTGGATGTTGATATTCGTGCACAGCATGTGCTGGCCGATCCCGACATGCTCAAGCAGGCGCTCATCAATCTTGTGCTCAACAGCCTTGCCGCTGTGGGTACCGCAGACAGGCCCGGACATATCGGCATCGCTTCCTTTGACGACGAGAACATGGTGGCTGTGACCGTGACTGACAATGGCTCAGGCATGACCCCCGAAGAACGTGCGCATGCTCTGGAGCCGTTTTTTACCTCCAAGAAGCAGGGCACCGGATTGGGTCTGGCCATCGTGCATCGCATTGCGCGGGACCATGGCGGTCATGTGGAAATCATGACCCGGATCGAGGGCGAGGACCAAGGCACCGAGGTGCGCCTTCTTTTCCCTGCTGCCGATGACGACAACGAATTTAACGAGGGAGTTGAATCATGACGGGTGCCAAGGCCAAACGCCGGGTGCTGGTTGTGGATGATGAACCCGCACTGCGCTTGCTTGTGGGTGCTGTCCTCCATGACGAGGGCTGGGAGGTCATGGAGGCCGGGAGCGCGGAACAGGCGCTTGAGATGCTGCCCCAGGCGGCCCCCAGCGTGATCCTTCTGGATATGCGAATGCCGGGCATGGATGGGCTGGAAGCTCTGGGTGCTCTGCGCGTCAAGGCTCCCGGTGTGCCCGTGGTCATGCTCACTGCCTTCGGCACCGTGGGCCATGCCGTGGATGCCATGAAACGCGGGGCCTTCGATTATCTGACCAAGCCCGCTGACAACGAGGAACTGGTGGCCGTGCTGAGCAAGGCCTACGAATATTCCCGTCTTGTTTCGGAAAATGCCGATCTGCGCCGCGAAGCCGGAACAACGGTGGAGGCACGCAATATCGTGGGCCAGTCCCCGGGAATGCAGCAGGTCAAGGACCTTATCGAACAGGCCGGACCCAGTGAAGCCACGGTGCTGATCACCGGCGACTCCGGCACCGGCAAGGAACTGGTTGCTGCGGCGTTGCACGCCGTGAGCCAGCGGTCCAAGGGGCCGCTCATCAAGGTCAACTGCGCAGCCTTGCCAGCTGATCTTTTGGAAAGCGAATTGTTTGGTTACGTCAAGGGCGCCTTTACCGGAGCGGTGAAGGATAAACCCGGGCGTTTCCAATTGGCCTCGGGCGGTACCTTGTTCCTGGATGAGATGGGCGAGTTGCCCATGAATCTTCAGGCCAAGCTATTGCGCGCCTTGCAGGAACGTACCGTGGAGCCTTTGGGTGGCGTTGGTCCCATCCCCGTGGACGTGCGCATTCTGGCCGCCACCAATCGTGACCTTCAGACCGAAGTCGCTGCCGGGCGCTTCCGTGAAGACCTCTATTTCCGTCTCAACGTGTTGGAGATTGCCATTCCGCCCTTGCGCGAGCGCATGGACGATCTGCCGCTCTTGACCACCCACCTGCTGACGCGCTTGGGTGAAAAGAACAACAAGACCATCCGTGAATTATCCCCAGCTTTTGTGGAGGCATTGTCCCGCTATTCCTGGCCGGGCAACGTGCGTGAACTGGAGAACGCCCTGGAACGGGCGCTGGTTCTTTCGCGAACCGATTCGCTGGCACCTCAGGACCTGCCTCCGCAGGTACTGGACCCGCGTCCTGCATCTGCAACTCTCACGGCGCCCATCCCCTTTGGCGTGGATGCCTATGCGGCCACCGGCCTGCCCAAGGCTCCTCCCTCGCTGGACGAGGCCGAAAAGCAGGCGATCATGGAAACTCTGGCCCTGCATGGTGGCCATCGCCAGAAGACCGCCGATGCCCTGAACATCAGCCGCCGGACCTTGCAATACAAACTCAAGAAATATGGGTTGACCCTTCGGGGATAGCCCTTGCTTCCGGTTAATTGGGAAGAATGGAAAGCAGAGCGCCCTCCTGGTTTGACCGGGAGGGCGCTTATTCTTTGTGCTCGTATGGCGGGCTAGTCGCCAAGGCCCAAAGCGGCCATGACTTTTTCTACGGGTCTGCGCTCGGGCACGGTTTTGTGTTCAATGCTGCCCGCGGCCCATTCCTTGGTCACGTACAGCCCGCAGAAACAGGCTCCGTATTCCTTCATGTCCGGCTCGCGATATTCACAGGGGCAGACGATATCCCTGTCCTGCTCAAAGTCGCCAGAGGCCAAACGGCAGGGGCAGGCCATATGCCCGTAGCGCTCCTTGTTGGTCAGCAGACTGTCCAGCAGCGGCAGGGTCATGTTCTCGAGATCGTCATTGAAGTAGCAGCCCTTGGGCTCCTGAATCTTTTTCAGTGTTGTATACAGTTGCTTGGCGTCCATCTTATTCACCCTTTTCTGATGTTACCGGCAACTAGCCGAGGTGCTTTTTCAGTTCGTCCTTCTTGTAGCCCACGACGACGCAATCCTCATCAATGACCACGGTGGGGAAGGAGGCGGAGGGGTTGTACTTCTTGACCTGCTCAACGGCATCCTTGCGCTCGTCCCCAGTCAGTTGGTCAACGTGGATACAGGCGTATGTGATGCCCATGCTATCCAGATATTCTTTGGTGTGCTTGCAGTGGATACAGGTGGAAAGTGCGTAGACCGTGACTTGCTTGTCGGCCATGGGGTTCTCCTTTGATGGTGGCCCGTTGTTCAGGCCGATGAAATATCCGCGGTTTGCGGCATGGCTGCAATGAATTCAAATTTCAGCATATTCCGGTTATGCTTCAATTCTGAAATCGTATTGCTCCTTTTCAGGGAGCAGGTGCAACCACCAGCCGGAAAAGGATTCTTCTACTGGGCTCTGATGCCGGGATGAAATTCATCTCAAGCCACCCAGAATGTTAAATGTAAGTTGTCGGGTCGTTAAGGTCAACTTGCTGGCCGGGCACAATGCGCAATCGTTGGGGGAACAGTGGCTGAAAGAGAAAGGGAATACGCAGCAGGCCTGACCGAAGCCCAGGCTCGTGCGCAGTCGCAAAGTGGACGTGTGGTTAAATTGAATAGCAATGAGAATCCGTTGGGGTGCTCGCCTGCCGCGCGGATCGCCATGGCTCATGCAACGATGCAGGCGCATCGTTATCCGCCAGCGGTGGCGCAGGAGTTGAATGTGGCCTTGGCCCAACGGCTGGGCGTGGCAGAAGAATGCGTGGTGACCACGGCGGGTTCGGTGCAACTGATCGAGTTGCTCCTGGGGCTGACCTGTGCTGGCGGGCGAGGCGAAGCCTTGTCCTTTGCTCCGTGTTTTCCGGCCTTTGCCCACCGGGCGAAGATCATGGGGGTGGAGCATCGGCAGGTGCCGCTTGGGTCGGACTTTGGCATGGATTTGGGGGCACTGGGGCAGGCCGTGGATGAACGTACGCGCCTTGTCTATGTAGCCAACCCGGACAACCCCACGGGCCGGATCGTGAGTCGCGCCGAGTTGCTGGATTTTGCGCGGTCGTTGCCGAAAGACACGTTGTTACTGGTGGACGAGGCCTATCTGGATTTTGCTGACGACCCGCAGGCGGTTTCGGTGTTGGGAGTGCTGGATCAGGTTCCCCATTTGGGCATCATCCGTACGTTTTCCAAGGCCTACGGGCTGGCCGGGGCGAGAGTCGGCTATGGGGTGCTGCCGGTTGCCATAGCGCGAGAGTTGCGCACGATGCAGTTGCCGTTTGCCGTAAGCGGTCCCTCCATTGCCGGGGCACTGGCAGCACTCACGGACGAGGATTTTCGGAGGCAGTCCGCCGAGTTGGCGCGCGAGGGGCGTAAGTATTTGCAGCAGGAGTTGACGCGGCTGGGCTGTGAAATCGTGGAGGGCCAGGGTCCGTTCGTGATGTTTCGCCCTCAGCGCGAGGCCGGTAAGGTGTTTGAAAGCCTGCTGAAGCAGGGCGTGGCCGTGCGTCCGTTGGACTATGCGGGCCTGCCTGAATGGCTGCGCGTCAGCACTGGAACCCAAGAGGATAATGAAGAGTTTGTGAAGGCGTTGGGAGTGGCGTTGAGGGAGTAGGCATATCTGCCTAGTTGTTTTTGGGGGAGAGTGGAGCGGTTGCTCCAGCCTTGATGTGCAATGCCGAAAGCGTCCGCCTTCAGCGGGACCAGAGGAGGTTGGTGGGGATTGCTGGCGCTTTTTCCCCCCGAAACCTCCTCTGGACTCCTCCCCTCCCCCCTTGAGTCAAGGAAGTGAGTTATCCCAACCGCCAAACGAGTCGATTTGGCGACGTTTAAGCATCCTGTATGGTCGAATTTGTAGCCGGGCCTGACCGCTCAGTCGGTCGGCCAAGGTCCGCCCAGTTCGCGGCCTGATGTCCCGATGGAAGGGATGGGGCGGGGACTTTAAGTGAGGGCGATCGATCCTTCAAAAAAGTCCAATGCATTTGTAGGTTGTTACAGAATGTGGCAGTGCGAGGCGCAAGGGCAATTCAGGCCCGACGTGTACTTTTACGGTACACGAGGGTGTGAATTGGCCGTGGCAACGAAGCAATGGTGCGTTTTGGAGCAACCTACAGATTGTTGCGAAGCCGTAGCTCCAGCTTCCGCGCCAACGCCGAGCAGGTCAACGTCAGCATCAGGTAGAGCACCGTCACCGTGATCATGATTTCGAACGTCATGTAGGTGGCAGCCATCAGTTCCAGCCCCTGGAAGGTCAGTTCCTGTACCGAGATCACCGAGACAATGGCCGTGTCCTTGATGGTGGAGATGAACTGCCCGGCCAAGGGGGGGACGATGCGTGAAAAGGCCTGAGGCAGGATCACGTGGCGCATCTGCTGCCAGCGGGTCAGGCCCAGAGCATAGGCCGCCTCGTGCTGCCCGCGCTCGATGGACTGGATGCCCGCCCGTACGTGCTCGGTAATGAACGCGCCTTCGTAGACCGCCATGGTCAACAGCGCTGCCAGAAAATTGGAGATGCGCGGGACGGGAGCCGCCACATGCGGCAACAGGTTCTGGAACCACAGGGGGCTGGAGCGGATAAAATCGTCCACGCCCAAAGCCGTCATGAGGTGGTCGGCTAAAAAGAAATAAAAGATGAAGATCAATACCAACGGTGGAGTGTTGCGGATAAGCTCCACATAGGTCCGGCCCACCATGCGTGGAAACAGGCCCTTGGCCGTTCGCGCCAACCCCATGATCATCCCGAGCAGCGTGGCAAAGACCATGGTCCAGGCCGCGAGGCGGATGGTGGTCAGCAGTCCTTCCGTGACCAGCCCCGGCACCCAGCGTCCGGCGTCGGCATCAAAGCGCAGCAGATACTGCACCAGCACATTCCAGCGCCACTTGTAGTCCATCGTAGCTTCGACCCGCCAGATAAACAGTCCCACGCACAGTATCCCCACGCCGATGATCACGGCGTCGAGGGGGGTGAATTTGATCGGCTTTTTCCGCACTATCTAGGCTGTCCAGGAATGGTCATTGTTATTGCTCGAAATGTGTGGCGCGCCCGCACGGGGCGGGCGCGCCTTGAGTGTCTGCAAGTATGCGGAGGCCTGTTATTCGACCTGGCTCTTCCAATCCATGGTCTCGAACCAGTAGTGGTAGCGGTCCTGAATCCAGTTCTCGCCCTGTACGGCCAGAATCCAACTGTTGACGTAGTTCAGCATGTCCGGGTCGCCCTTGCGCATGCAGATGCCGTTGGGCTCGTTGGTCAGGTTGTTCTTCAGAGGGATGAACAGCTTGTCAGCGTTTTTCACGGCTTCCTGTGCTGGCAGGGGGGCCATGCTGACAAAGGCGTGGGCGCGGCCCATGAGCAGATCCTGCAAAGCTTGAGGCTCCTTATCGAACAGCTTTTTCTTGGCCTTGGGGAAGAAACGCTGGGCGGCCTTCTGGGCTGTGGTGCCGGTACGTACGGCGATGGTTACGTCGGGGCTGTTGAAGTCCTCGATACTGTCAAAGCCGGCAGCCAGTTTCTTGTTGGCCACCAGGGATTGGCCCGAATAGTAGTAGGGCAGGCTGAAGTAGACCTGCTGCGCCCGGTCGGCACGGATGGACATGCCGCCAATGAGCAGGTCGAATTTTCCGGCCAGCAGCGCGGGGATGATGCCTTTCCAGGCAGTGGGCACCAGTTCGATCTTCACGCCCATGTCCTGGGCAAAGCGTCGGGCCACATCGATTTCGAAACCGATGAATTTGCCGGTCTTGTCCTTCATGGCCCAGGGGACGAAAGTGTCGAACCCTACGCGCAATACGCCACGCTCCATGATCTTGGTCAGGGTGCTTTCCTCGGTCAGCTTCATCCCCGTATTGGCTGCCTGAGCTACGGTCACGCAGACAAGCAGGGTCAGGACCAGGACCAGGGCCGTGATCAGTCTCTTTGCTTTGGGCATCGTGTTGTTCTCCTTGCAGGTTCATGCCCTCGATGGGCTATTGATTACAGAATCTGGCTGAGGAACAGCCGGGTTCGTTCCTGTTTCGGGTTGTCGAAAAAATCGTTTGCCGGTGCTTCTTCCACCACGTGGCCGTCTTCCATGAAGATCACTCGGTCTCCGGCCTCGCGGGCAAAGCCCATCTCATGCGTGACCACGACCATGGTCATGCCGCCGTGGGCCAGGTCCTTCATCACTTCCAGCACCTCGCCGATCATCTCCGGGTCCAGAGCGCTGGTGGCTTCGTCAAAGAGCATGATCCTGGGATTCATGGCGAGTGCGCGGGCAATGGCAACGCGCTGCTGCTGCCCGCCGGAAAGCTGCGCCGGTCGGCTGTCCCGCTTGTCCGTCAGGCCCACCCGTTCCAGGAGTTCCAGAGTGGTTTCCGTTGCTTCGGCCGTGCTCTTCTTGCGGACCAGACGCTGGGCGAGATTGATGTTCTCCAGCACGGTCATGTGCGGAAACAGGTTAAAGGACTGGAAGACCATGCCCGTCTCCGTGCGGATGGCCAGCCGGTTGGCCGAGGAATCATCCAGAGGGGTGCCGTTGATGATCACGGCGCCTTCGTCCACGTCCTCCAGCCCGTTCAGGCATCGGAGCAGGGTTGATTTGCCGGACCCGGACGGTCCGATGACCACTACGACCTCGCATTGCTGAACGGACAGGGAGACTCCGTCCAGGGCGCGGACCCCGCCCGGGAAGGTCTTGGTCAGCCCGCGAGCGGTGATGATTTCTTGGCCAAGGCATTTGGCCTCGGAGGTCAGGTTGTTCATTTTCATGGGCTTACTCGTCCACTTTCAGGCGTTTTTCCATGGCTGCCACGGCGAGTGACAGCGGCAGGGTGATGGAGAGGTAAATGGCGGCCACGGTGAACCAGACCTCGAAGACCATGAAGGTGTCCGAGGAAATGACATTGCCGTGTTGGGTGAGTTCGAAGATGGCGATGGTGCTGGCCAGAGACGAATCCTTGATCAGCGATACGGCCACACCGGTCAGCGGCGGCAGCACCCGACGCACGGCCTGGGGCACGATGATGGTGCGGTAGGTGTCGAAGCGCGACAGGCCCAGGCTGTAGGCAGCTTCCCACTGTCCTTCCTGGATGGAGACGATGCCGGAGCGGAAGATTTCCGAGGCATAGGCCCCTTCGAACAGCGACAGGGCCAGTACCGCAGAGGCGAAGCCGTCCATGCCCAGCACCGGGGCGATGACGTAGTAGATGAAAAAGATTTGGGTCAGCAGCGGCGTATTGCGGATGAATTCCACGTAGCCCCGCGCGACCATCTGCGCGGCAAAGGAGCTGGATTGGCGCAGGATGGCCGTGGTCAGGCCAAAGGCCATGGCCAACACCATGGATATTCCGGCGATCTGGAAGGTGACGAAAAGTCCCTGCAACAGCGGCCCGGCACTGAGTACACCGCCTTCGGAGGTGAACAGATAGCGGGGCATGCGATACCACTTCCAGTGGTATCCCAGGCCTTGTTCGCCTGAGGCGATGAACCAGGCCACGACACCCAGCAGCAAGGCATAGAGTGCAAAATCCTTGTAGTGGGCACGCAGGGCGCGGCCCAGAGGCAGAGCAAGAGCGGTCACGACAGGGGCCTCCTGTCGATGGGGTGGTCTGGGATGGGTTTTGTAGCGGGTTGTGGAGAGACTTTACAAAGGCGGATGGTGACGGTTGCACGGGGCAGGGCGCAGTTTCCGTCCGTGGGCAGGCCGGATTCTCCGCCACCCGGGCCGTAGAACACCACGGATGTCTGCCGCAGTCTTTCGGGTCGGTATGTGTTTGCTGTACGTATCATGGTTATTCCCCGCAGGAGAAAATAGAGCATAGCAAAAAACTCGGAAGATGAGAACGTGGTACCTGAAAAGTAACCAGCTCGAGAGAGGACGCGTGGGAAATTGGGGGTCGTCTCCGCCGTTGCAGAGTGCTGTCCGGCGGGGTGCTTGCGTGTTCTGCTCAGGAATCCTTGCGGTTCAGCTCCACAAGCTTCATGTACTTCTGAAAGGCGTAGATGAAGGAATGCACGGCCAGCACCAGCCCGGCGCGGCCATCGCGGAAGCCCTGCTTGAGCAGATATTGCTTGGCGAATTTTCCCACGGCATGGGCCAGAGCCTTGCCCACTCCGGCGCGTTTGCCCTTGGCGGCCATTTCTCGGGCAGCCAGCGAGGTGTAGGAATTGATCTTGTCCAGATGCTCGGACAGGTCGGCATAGGGGTAGTGCACGATGTCGCCGCTCAGACGGGAGGTGGCGCCCGTGGGGTGAAATTCCTCGTGGGGCAGCATGCCCCGGATCTCCACCTTGTCCAGGCGGAAGACGCGCAGCAGCAGGTCCGGGTACCAGCCGCTGTGTTTGATGAAACGGTCCAGATACCAGGAGCGGCGCGGGCACCAGTAGCCGCCGGTGTTGCCGGGAGCGCTGAGGGCAGTGGTGACGCTCTCTTTCAACTCGGGGGACAGAAATTCGTCCTGATCCAAGGTGATGATCCAGGGCGTTTTGACGTGTTCGAAGGCGAATTTGAACTGGGGGATGGTGCCTTCCCAGGCGCGGTGCAGGATTTTTGCCCCGGCGGCTTCGGCAATGGCCAGGGTGGTGTCCGTGCTGCCGGAGTCCACCACCAGCAGGGCGTCACAGAAGTCCAGGCTGGACAGGGTCTGTTCCAGCCACTTCTCACCATTGAAGGTCAGGATCACAGCGGTGATCTGCTCTGGCATGGGCTAGTCCCGCAGGGTCTTGGGTTTGGGGCCTTCGCTGGAATCGGCGCGTTTGACCAGATTCTGGTCGATGACTTCGATGGCGTCGCGCACCACCTCGGCCAGCCCCTGCTCGGCGTTCACCGTGCGGAAGCGCTTCTGGTACAGCGATCCCCAGGTCAGGTAGCCTTCGCGGATGCGGTTGTGGAATTCCAGGCTTTCGGCCTCGAATCGGCCTTCGGAATCGGCCAACCCTTCGCGCAGGTTACGGGTCAAAGCACGCTTCAAGCCCACCTCGGGGGAAAGGTCGAAGAGCAGCGTCAGGTCGGGCCACAGGCCGCCGGCTGCCACGTCATTGAAGGTGTGCAGCAACTTGGGGTCAAGGCCACGCCCATAGCCTTGATAGACAATGGTGGAGTCAGCGTAGCGATCCGAAAGGACCACCTGTCCGGCTTCAAGAGCTGGGCGGATGACTGAGGCCACGTGCTGGGCTCGGTCCGCCAGATACAGGAAAAGTTCGCTCTCACCGGTCAGGTCACGGCTTTCCATGTCCAGCAGGATTTTGCGCAACTGACGGCCCAGGCGGCTGCCGCCCGGTTCCAGCGTGCGCAACACCTCATAGCCCTGGGCTTCCAGATGCTCCTGGACGCGGCCCATGACCGTGGATTTTCCCGATCCCTCTATGCCTTCAAAGGTAATAAACATTGCTCGTCCTTTTTGTCGTCGCCGTTTTCGGCGGCGGGGTCGGGGGTGCGCTTGGGTTTGTATACGAATCGGCCCAGGGAGCGCACATAGGGGCTCCAGCCGGTTTCGTCTTCGGGTACGGCAGGTTCCACGGCCTCGGCCACGGTCTTCAGTTTGGCGTCCAGATTGTCCGCGAAATGCAGGGCAAAGGCCTCGGGGGTCTTGGGGCGCTTGGGTGAGCCGAATTCAAGTTCGCCGTGGTGGCTGACGATGATGTGCTTCAAGTGCATCGCCACCTCGGGTTCCAGTCCCTTTTCCATGGCCGTCGCGAGAAATGGCTCGATGACGTTCAGCCCCAGCTGGATGTGCCCTAACAAGCGGCCTTCATCGGTGTGTTCGCGTACCGGTCCCTGGGCGTATTCCCAAGCCTTGCCCAGGTCATGGAATACGGCTGCGGCCAGCAGTACCTGACGATCCAGTTCAGGATAGAGGTCGCAGAACGACATGCACAGACGGCACACGGACAGTGTGTGTTCCACCAACCCGCCAGCATAGGCGTGGTGGATGCTGATGGCACCGGGCGCAGGCATGATGCGCGCCTTGATCTGTTTGTTGGTGAGTACGGTGCGCACCAGAACACGGAGCGGCTTGTGGCGGATGTTTTCTTTGCAGAGCTTTTCCAGGTCTGCGAGCATGTCTTCGGGATCGCGTTCGCTGGCAGGGACGAAGTCGGCCAGTTGCAAGCCATTGGCTGAGGGCTCCACCACCGTGGCCGCGTCGGCCACGACCTGGGGCTGGTCGCGGTAGGTGCCCACCATGCCGCGAATGCGGACAAATTGTCCGGCGGCAAGGTTCGTGATGGCCTGCGCCTGGGGGCTGAATATCTTGGTGGGGATCTCACCGGAACGGTCCGCCAGCGTCAGGGACCAGAACGGACCATTCTTGGCCTGGCCCTGTTGGGCGGAGGCCAGAAGAAATATTTCATCTACGTTTTGTCCGGGGGTCAGGTCTCGGACGAAGGTGCTTTTCTGCGTCATGTTCCGATGGGGTCAGTGGTTATGTCGATAACGGTTTGCTGCATTTCGATAGCAGACATGGCAAGAGGGCGCAATTGCCCAAGGGGTGCACGCGGCATTGCGAACGTGGCTTTGCTGGGCTAATCTGGCGGTGAACAGCTCGGCAGCAGACTTTTGATGTCGTGCGGCTAAAAATACACCCCGATTACCGTAAGGATAGATGATTCCATGCATATTCTGTTGACCAATGATGATGGCATCCAGGCCGTGGGCCTGCGCGCTCTGGATCAGGCCCTGCGCGATGCCGGGCATAGCGTGGAGGTGGTTGCTCCCGTCTCCGAACAATCGGCTGTGGGCCACGCCGTGACCCTGACCATGCCGCTCAAGGTGAAGCGCTTTCAGGAGAACGGCTTCAACGGCATGGGCGTCAACGGAACCCCTGTGGACTGCGTGAAGCTGGGGCTGACTCAGTTGCTGGACAAGGCACCTGACCTTGTGGTGTCGGGCATCAACTCAGGTTGCAATGTGGGCGTTGATATCATCTATTCCGGTACGGTTTCCGCCGCCACTGAAGGGGCGCTCATGGGGCTGCCTGCCCTGGCTGTGTCTCTGGATAACTGGAATTTCACCGATGCCTCGGAGCAGGCGGGCTGGGCTGCCGATTTCGTGGGACGCATGGACTGGGAGCAGCTGCCCGAGCAAAGTGTGCTGAATCTGAATTTTCCCAACTGTCCCTTGACCGAAGCCAAACCGCTGGCCGTGTGCCGTCAGACCACGGCGGCCTATCGCGATTGGTATGTCGCGCGTAAGGACCCCCGCGGGCGTGACTATTACTGGCTGGAAGGGGAGATTCCGAAAGAGAAGGTCTCGCCGGATACGGACCGGGCGTT
The DNA here is from genome assembly GCF_003966735.1 of Desulfovibrio ferrophilus. Lineage (NCBI taxonomy): Bacteria > Pseudomonadati > Thermodesulfobacteriota > Desulfovibrionia > Desulfovibrionales > Desulfovibrionaceae > Desulfovibrio > Desulfovibrio ferrophilus. The sequence continues at coordinate 2,351,735 of NZ_AP017378.1, read as the reverse complement.
GTTGTGGGATGGTCATATTACCTTGACCCCACTCAGGTTCAATTTTACGGACTCCGAACTGTTGCCCCGTCTGGAGGCACTGGCCGTTCGTTGACAGCCTACCGCCCTCAGTCTATAAAATAATTCGTTTCAGCATGTCACTTTAGAGTGCCGCACCCCGGGGGGAGGCGGGCTCGATCAATTCATTGTGTATCGACCGGACGGGAGCTGCATGCGTCCCGCCCTGAACCATAGCTTTTCGAGGAGGACCCCATGCCGCTTACCGGACCCAAAGAGATGTTCGAGAAGGCTTATAAGGGCGGCCATGCTGTTGGCGCATTCAACGTCAATAACATGGAAATCATTCAGGGCATCATGATGGCCGCAGAAGAGGAAAAGGCCCCTCTGATTCTGCAGATTTCATCAGGCGCTCGCAAATACGCCAGCCAGATCTACCTGATGAAGCTTATCGAGGCTGCCCTGGTCGAGGCCGACCTGCCCGTGGTCGTGCATCTTGACCATGGCGCTGACTTCGACATCTGCAAGGCCTGCATCGACGGTGGCTTTACCTCCGTGATGTACGACGGATCGCACCTGTCCTTTGACGAGAACATCAAAATCACCAAACAGGTGGTGGACTACGCCCATGACCGCGGCGTCTGGGTTGAGGCCGAGTTGGGCCGCCTGGCCGGTATCGAGGAGCATGTGGTCAGCGAGGAAAACGTCTACACCGAGCCTGACCAGGCTGTGGAGTTTGTGGAGCGCTCGGGCTGTGACTCCCTGGCCATTGCCATCGGCACCAGCCATGGGGCCTACAAGTTTGCTGGCGAACCCCGTCTGGACTTTGAGCGTTTGGAAAAGATCACCAAGATCATGCCTGATTATCCTCTGGTACTGCACGGGTCATCCTCGGTGCCGCAGGAGTTCGTGGAAATGGCCAACCAGTACGGCGGTGACATCCCCGGTGCCAAGGGTGTGCCCGAAGACCTGCTGCGCAAGGCCGCAACCTTTGGCGTCTGCAAGATCAATATCGATACCGATATCCGTCTGGCCATGACCGCCACTATTCGCAAGTCCTTCGTGGACAATCCCACCGTATTTGACCCCCGGAAGTACCTGGGCGCCGCGCGCCAGGCCGTGAAGGACATGGTGCAGCACAAGATCAAGAATGTGCTCGGCTGTTCCAACCAGATCTAACGCAACGCAAAGGAAGAGACAGATGGCTGTACGCATTGGAATCAACGGCTTCGGCCGCATTGGCCGATACCTGGTTCGTCTCATGGCTCAGGAAACCGGCTATGAAGTCGCCATGGTCAACGCTCGTGCCGATAACGAGACTCTGGCGCACCTGCTCAAGTACGACTCCGTTCACGGAACCTATCCCGGTGAGGTCAAGGCCACGGAAAACGGTTTCACCGTTGACGGCAATGAAATTATCGTCACCCGCCATCCCATTGGCGAGTGGACCTGGAAGGATGGCAACGTCGATCTGGTCATCGAGACGACGGGCAGGGTCAAGGATAAGGCCGGGTTGTCCAAGCATATCGAATGTGGTGCCAAGAAAGCCATCATCAGTGCCCCGGGCAAGGATGTGGACCTGACCGTTGTGATGGGCGTGAACCACGACCTGTACGACTCCGCCAAGCATGACGTTGTTTCCAGCGCATCGTGCACCACGAACTGCATGGCTCCGGCCGTGAAGCTTATTCATGACGCCTTCGGTATCAAGCACGGTCAGATCACCACCGTGCATTCCTACACCATGAGCCAGCGCATTCTGGACGGGTCTCATTCGGACCTGCGCCGTGGCCGCGCTGCCGCCATGAGCATTGTGCCCACCACCACTGGCGCGGCCAAGGCCGTGACCATGGTCATTCCGGAACTCAAGGGTAAGCTGGACGGCATGTCCATGCGTGTGCCGACCCCCAACGTTTCGCTGGTGGACATGGTCTGTGAGCTGGAGAAGTCCGTTACTGCCGAGGAAGTCAATGCTCTGCTCAAGGAAGCCGCCGCAGGCTCCATGCAGGGCTACATGGGCTACTCCGAGATTCCGTTGGTGTCCGTGGACTACACGGGCAACGAGAACGGCGGCGTGGTGGACGGTCTGCTGACCTCCGTCATGAACGGCACTCAGCTCAAGCTCATCATCTGGTACGACAATGAGAGTGGGTTCACCAACCAGCTGATGCGCTTCATCAAGTTGATTGGCAAGGACCTGTAAAGAACTCTGATTTAAAAAAGCGATAATGGCCCCCATCTCCTGATTTTGGAGATGGGGGTTTTCTTTTTGTTCCTTGGTGTGTAGATTATTCTATATAGACATACCCCGGGAAGGGCCACCTCAACGTGCAGGAGGAATCTATGTCTACCATCGTGCGGGCCATGATCAATGCGGGTTTGCCCAATCCGGTCTGGGAACTGGATGATGAGCAGGAAAACATGTTTTTGGATATTCTGAAAAAGGAAAAGCCAGTCAGCGGGCAGAGCTACCCCAGGGGCCATGCCTATCTCGGTTACGGAGGACTATTGGTCAGTACGGAACCGGATGAGGGTGGAGTGCCTGATGAGCTGTATGTGCATGATGGGTTGGTCGATCTGGATGGCTATTTTGAGGAGAACCGGGTGGACGATCAATCCTTCTTGGAGAAGTTTCTACTTGAGGTAGGGCAGGTCAGTCTTACGCCCGGCCAGCATGACTCCATGAATGAAGATATCCGTACCAATGTCCACAATGGGCCGGGGGTGAAGCTCAAGGCCATGGGGCTGACGGTCGTTCCTTCATACAATCCAGGGCGTTGGAATATCAGCAGCTATGTGCGGCATCGTAATAATTGCTATAATTATGCGACGAACATTCTGACGAATGGCTTTGCCCAACCAGGGAGGGCTAGCCGATGTCGCAATGTTGGAGTGGTCCGCCGTACTGCTGTTCTTGCAAGGGCAGATGGCTTGGAGGCGGTACCCAATGCTAACGCGGTTCTGGCGACAGGGCATTACGTGGCGTTGGCCTTGGATCTGACGGGAGGGGATGAGGATTATCATTGGTGGCGCAAGGGCAGTGATGGCACATGGTCTCATAAGCCTGGAGAGGGACGAGCCACCAATCTTGATAGTTCCGGAAATATTATTAACGACCCTCAGACTTGTGATCGCGGGGACTACAACGTCTGGAAAGGATATTTCAAAGTGGTGCGGGATGAGGTGGAGATTCGCTGAGTTGGTGGAAGTGGAGAAGGGCACTGTCTACGACAAGTCGAAGGCGGTGCCTCGTTCAGACGATTGTCACTTTACGCCTCGGGGCGGGTTGGGCTACCAGAATGTGCATGAGCACTACTGAATTTGTCTCCGCCTGTACCCGTGACTGCCCGGACTGTTGTTCCATTGTCGTGACCAAAAACGAGGACGGAAGCTGTTCGTTCAAGGGCAACCCGGAGCATCCCTTCACCAAGGGCTTCATCTGCGCCAAGACGGCCAAGTATCCGCAGATGCTTACCCATCCCGAGCGTATTACCCAGCCGCTGGTGCGCTCTGGCGCGGGCTATTGGCCCGTGACCTGGGACGAAGCCCTTGATCTCGTCACCCGGCGCATCGATAAGCTGCGCAACAAGCCCGAGCGCATTTTGCACATGAAGGGCCACGGCTACCGGGGGGTGCTGGCTGGCGTTTCCAACTGGTTCTTCGGGCGGCTGGGCAGCTCGACCCTGAGCGGTTCGCCCTGTGATGAGGCCGGAATCGTGGCTTCGGAGGCAGATTTCGGCGTACTGGATACCAACCACCCGGAGGACCTTCAGAACGCGTCGCGCATTGTGAACTGGGGCCGGGATTTTTCTCGGTTCTCGGTGCACCAGGCCGCCATCGTCAAGGCCGCGCGTAAGGCCGGGACCAAGGTCTTGACTATCTCCCCGGCCTACGGTGGGAACGAGGGCTTTTCCGACGAAATCGTCTTGATTCGTCCGGGTACGGATCGCTTTCTGGCTGCGGCCCTGTGCAAGGGGCTGCTGACTCGTGGCGTGGCAGCCGAAATTCGCGATGCCGCTGCCAATCTTTCGACCCTTGAGTCATTGGTGGTCGGGATGGAAACCAATGACCTGTTGGAAGCTTGTGGCGTGTCCCGTGCTGATTTCGAGATGGTTCTGGATTGGTACACCGCAGATGGCCCTACGGCTTCGGTCATCGGCTGGGGCCTGCAACGCTACCTGCATGGTGGCGAAAACGTGCGCTGGATCGATGCCGTGGTCATGCTCTCGGGCAATGTGGGCATTGCTGGGGGTGGTGCACACTACAATATCTCCTCGGGCCGTAACTTCAGTAAATGGTCGGACGACGGTGCGGCGGACAAACCGCGCCGGACTCTGCCCGTGCACAACATCGGTCGGGCCATCATGCGAGCGGAACCTCCCATTGAAATGATCTGGGTGGACGGCGGTAACTTCATTAATCAGATGCCTGCGGGCGATGTGATGGTCGAGGCCTTTGGGCGTTGCGAATTTGTGGTTGCGGTGGATACGTTCTTTACGGATACAGCCCTGCGGGCTGATTTGATTCTGCCGTGTGCTTTGATGACCGAGCGCGAAGACGTGCTTGGGTCCTGTCTGCACGACTGGGTGGCCCATTCTGCCAAGGTGCAGGACCCCCCGGGCGAGGTCCGCAACGACTGGGATATTCTGGAGGATCTGGGCAAGCGCCTGGCCGAGCCCGTGCTGCTGCCCGACCGGGAGGAGACTTTGGCCCGTGGGCTACAGACTCCGAACCTGAAGGTGACTCTGGATGAATTGCGGGCCAAGGGGTTTGCCAAGGCCGATTGGCCTGTCGTGGCATTTGAGAATCTCGAGTTCGGGCATGCGGACGGGAAGTTTCGGTTTGTAGAGGAACTGTCTCCCGAACCGGAGGAACCGGCCGAGTACCCCCTGAATTTGCTGACGCTGATCAGCAGGAAGACCATCCACTCCCAGTTGCCTCCCGGTGACGAGGGGGAGGGGCTGCCTGAGGTCTATATTTCGTCGCAAAGCCCGATGCTGGAAAAGGTGGACCGGGACAAGCCCGTGTTTGTCGTTTCTCAACGAGGTCGGATCGAGGTTCGGCTGGTGCTGGACGATACTGTGCATCCCGAAGCCGTGGTGGTACGCCGTGGGGGCTGGATGCGCTATGGCAAGGGCTTGAATCCGCTTGTGGTTCCCGCCGAAACGGACATGGGTGGTGGCACGGCCTATTACAGCCAGCGGGTCCGACTGGAGAGCTGAGCTTGTGGGGAAGCGCTATGAGACAGGAGTGATGACGGCCTTGCCGTCGGTCAATTCGACGAGGGCCTCTGTAAGTGCTGCGGCATGCTCTTCGGGCAGTTCCAGAATGTAAGCCACCCGCTCCCCGTAGTCTTCGCTCAGCACCGTGGCTTCGTAATCCGGGAGCAGTCGCTTGGCCTGGGTTACGGCTTGATAATCGAACTCGGCGCGCAGGCGCACGGTCTCCACTTTTTCGGTCAGCGGCATGTCTTCAATGATCATGGTCACCATGCCCGAATAAGCGCGGGTCAGCCCTCCGGTGCCCAGCTTGATTCCCCCATAATAGCGCGTGACCACCACTGCCACCTCGCCCACTCCCGAATGGAGCAGGGCGTGCAGCATGGGCCGTCCGGCCGTGCCGTGGGGTTCGCCGTCGTCGCTCATGCCCACGACGCGGGTGTCACCCGGAGGTCCGGCTGCAAAGGCCCAGCAATTGTGGGTGGCGTCGGAAAATTCGGCACGGATGTCGTTGATGAAGGCCTTGGCCGTTTCAGCATCAGGGGCATGGGCCGCGCTGACAATGAATCGGCTGCGTTTGATGGAGTTCTCCAACCGATGGTCGGCGGAGGGGATGGGATAACGAAGTGCCATGGCCCGTTTGCCATAGCCCGCTCACCCATGAGAGGCAAGGCCCGGTTGACACCCTCGGCGCGTGAAGAATAGAGTCTCTTCCCGATTGCAAATCTCTGTTTCGCACTGCATGGAATCAGCGGCGCATGAGCGCCGAAAAGGAGAATATTGATGTCTGAGAATCAACGCCATGACGATGATGTCGCCCGTGTGCTCAAGGATGACGGAGTGGAAAAGACCGTCCTGAAAACCTTTGAGAACGTTCCTGTCACCAATCTTGCCGCCATCAAGGACGAGATGGGCGAAGGCTCCTGGGCCGTGCGTTTGGTCTATAACGATGTGTTCGGCGGTGTTTTGATTCAGCAGTTGCCTGGCGAGGGCAACCGCCTGCATTTCCATCCCGATGCCCACGAATGTTGGGTGATCATGGAAGGCGAGTGGGAATGGTTCATTGATGGCGAAGGCACGCGCCGGGTCGTTACCGGTGATATCGTGACCGTGCCTCAGGGAGTGAAGCACAAGATCAGGTGCGTGGGCGACAAGTCCGCCATTCGCTTTGCCATCACCCGCCCGGACGTTAACCACGTCTACGCGGAGTAGACTATGGGATTCAAGAATATCCGTTTTGATTTTTCCGGTCAGACCGCACTTGTGGTCGGTGGTAGCCGGGGCATTGGCAAGGCCATTGTGGAAGAATTGCTCGCCGCTGGAGCGCGTGTCTTCTACCTGTCGCGCAAGCCGGGGCTGGGGATGGACAAGGCCACGCATCTGGCCGCCGACTTGACCGACGAGGCGCAGGTCAAGGCTGCCTTTGCCGTCATCGATGCCGTGGCTCCGTTGGACATCATGGTCAACTCCGCTGCCATCAATTTCTGCAAGGGCAATCAGGAGATCGGCAAGGACGAATGGGACAGCGTGTTGGACGTCAACCTTGGCGCGGCGTTTGTGCTGTGTCGGGAGGCTCTGGCCCGCATGGTGCCCAGAAAGTTCGGCAAGATCGTGAATATTTCTTCCATTGCAGGCCGGCACCGCAGCGTGGTCAGCGGCGCACACTATGTGTCCAGCAAGGCCGGGATGATTGGTATGACTCGGCAGTTGGCCTACGAAGCCGCAGCCCATGGGGTGAATATCAACTCGCATTGCCCGAGTCAGACCATGACGGACATGTTGCGCGAGTCCATGACTCCCGAAGCCATTGCCGATCTTGAAGCCAAGATCCCTATGCAGCGGGTGGCGACCGTGGCCGATCAGGCCGGGCCCGTTTTGTTTTTGTGCAGCGATGCGGCGGCCTATATCACCGGGGCCTGCCTTGATGTTAATGGAGGCATGTTATGAGCGACAAGACCACCGTTGCCCTACTTTTGGGGCGCAAGGGTTCCTCCGGATTCCCTGGCAAAAATTCCATGACCATTCTGGGGCGCCCCGCGTTTACCTATCCCATCATGGCGGCCAAGAATTCCCGATTCGTTGATCACATCTTCGTTTCCACGGATCACGAGGGAATCATTGCAGCGGCACCTGAAATGGGAGTGGAAGTCATCGAACGCCCGGAGGAACTGGCCAATGACGAGGCCTTGTTCGAAGATGCCCTTGAGCATGGCTATTTCGAGGTCGTCTCACGGCTGGGCAAGGCTCCCGACTATGTCGTGGTGCTGATGTGCAACGCTGTGACCATCAATGCGGCCCTCATCGATGAAGCCATCGAGAAACTGGAGGCCAATCCCGAAGCGGATTCCGCCGTGACGGTCTCGGTGTTCGACATGTACAGCCCGCTGCGGGCCAGAAAACTCGGTGAAGATGGCTATCTGAAACCCTTTGTTCCCTTCGAGGCCTTTGGTGATCCCAAGACTTTGTCCTGTGATCGTCGCAGCCAGGGAACGTCCTATTTCGCAGATATGAGTCACACCGTGTGTCGGGGAGAGTGCATTGCCAACATGGCCGAGGGGCTGTTGCCTCAGCGCTGGATGGGGCAGAACATTCTTCCTGTGGTCAATGGTGACGGGTGCGACATCGACGAGCGTTGGCAGTTGGACATGTCCATCAACTGGCTCAAGGATCATGGCTTCTCGGAAGGCGATACCCCTTACGAGGATTGATATGACTTAAATTGTTTTTTCAGCCCCGTTTTGCCTTGTGTGAAGCGGGGCTTTTACTGGTCTCACGCGCAGGGGGGAGGCCGTATGTGCTGATACTGTGGCTGGTTGTTGGATGAGCAGAAACAGTTTAAAGAACAATTTGTATTTCCCCGGGAAGGGAAGATGAAGGATGTTGAGGCATTTTCTTGCTGCATTACTTGTTTTGACTGCTTTAAGCTCAGCTTATGCCGTCCCGCTTACGCTCAAGGTCAACACATCGATCAAGCCGCCGTTGTCCACGGTTGCCGAAGATGGCGCTTTGGACCTGGTGCTGGCCGAGTTGTTTTCGCGTGTGGGGCATGAACTGCAATTGCTGCGGCTCCCTCCTGCTCGTGCTCTGGTCATGGTCAATCGTGGGGAAAGCGATGTCGAAGTCCCGCGAACGGCCGGCATGGAGTTGACCTATACGAACCTGGTCATGGTTTCCGAACCCATTATCGAATATTATTTTGTTGGTTTCACCAAGGGTGCGTCCTTGGATCAGCTCTTTTGGGATGACCTGAGAGGGCGGTCTGTGGCTGCGATTCGTGGTTGGAAAATCTATGAAGAAAAAGTTCCCACAGCGGCCAAGACAACGTGGGTGTCCAGCCCGGAACAATTGTTCAGAATGCTTGATCATGCGCATGCGGAAGTCGCTCTGCATGAACGCTACACCGGAAATGGAATCATCAGGCAAATGGGGATTCAGGGGGTCCGAGAGGCCTCACCTCCATTGGCTCTCCGCCCCATGTATCTTTATGTCCATCGCAGATACGCATCTCTTGCTCCCCGTTTGGCTGTTGCCCTTCGCACTATGAAACAGGATGGGACCTATGCCCGACTGATGCGTTCCGTGCTGGGGGACAGCTTTCAGTGTAAATGAATTGTGTTGATCTAATTATCTGAAATAATGCTTATTTTGCTTCTTTTTTCTTCTCTCTGTCTTAACCTCGCATTGGCCCGCTGGGCTTTTTCTGCTACTCCCAGTGGGAGGCCGAAACCGGCCTGCGAACTCTAGGAGGATCCCCAAGACAGATGCCTGATTTTGTTCATTTACATTGCCATACAGAATACAGCCTGCTGGACGGAGCCATCCGTCTCGATGACCTGTGCTCCACGGCCAAGGACTTTGGAATGCCCGCGGCGTGCATCACCGACCACGGCAATATGTACGGAGCCGCCAAGTTCTGGCTGACCGCCAAGAAATACGGGATCAAGCCCATCATCGGCTCAGAGGTCTACGTCTCTCTGGGCGATCACAATATCAAGGAGGGCCAGGACGCCAGGCGACGCTATCATCTGGTGCTGCTGGCCCAGAACCTGCTCGGCTACAAGAACCTGACCAAGATCGTTACTGAAGGCTATCTGAACGGTTTCTACTATAAACCCAGAGTGTCTCTGGATGTGCTGCGTAAATACAGCGATGGCATCATTGGTTTGTCTGCCTGTTTGCAGGGACAGGTTGTACGTGATCTGTTGGACAAGGGCATGGATGCGGGCATCAAGACTGCCCGCGAGTACGAGTCCATCTTTCCGGGCCGGTTTTACATCGAGTTGCAGGCCAACGGCATTGCCGACCAGATTCGCGCCAACCAGCAGCTTTTGGAGCTGGCTGAGGCCACCAATCTGCCTCTGGTCGGCACCAATGACTGCCACTATCTGACCGCGCAGGATGCCGAAGCCCATGATATTCTGCTCTGTGTGCAGACCAACGCCTGCGTGGACGACGAAAAGCGCATGCGCCTGGACACCAAGGAGCTGTACTACCGCTCGCCTGACGAAATGGCCCACGAGTTTTCCGATTGCCCGCAGGCCATCGAGAACACCGTACGCATTGCCGAGCAGTGCAATGTCGAAATCCCCATGGGCAAATATTTCTTCCCGGTCTACGAAGTGGACGAAGGCAAGACCCTGGGCGACGAGATGTGTGACCTGGCTCGTGAGGGCCTGAAGGAACGCCTGGAAAACATCCCTTACGAGGTGGACGAGAAGGTCTATTGGGATCGTCTGGAGCTGGAGCTCAAGGTCATCCTGGAGATGGGCTTCCCCGGTTACTTCCTCATCGTGCAGGACTTCATCAACTGGGCCAAGGACAACAGAATTCCCGTGGGCCCGGGGCGTGGCTCTGCTGCGGGATCGTTGGTCGCCTATGCCCTGAAGATCACCAACCTTGATCCCCTGCCGTATAACCTGCTGTTCGAGCGGTTCCTGAACCCCGAACGCGTCTCCATGCCGGATATCGACGTTGACTTCTGCGAGCGTCGCCGCACAGAAGTCATTCGGTATACCGCCGAGAAGTACGGTGAGGATTCCGTTGCCCAGATCACCACCTTCGGCACCATGAAGGCCAAGGCCGTGGTGCGCGACGTGGGGCGTGCTTTGGGTCTGACCTTTGCCGAGACTGACAAGATTGCCAAACTGATTCCCGACGAAATGAAGATGACCATCTCCAAGGCTCTGGAGATGGAGCCCGAGCTGCATCAGATGATGCGTGACGATTCGCGGGTGGCCAAGCTCATCGACGTTTCACGTCGTCTGGAAGGCATGCACCGCCATGCCTCGACCCATGCGGCTGGCGTGGTCATTTCCGACGGCCCCATGAACGAGTATCTGCCACTGTATCGCGGGAAAAAGGGCGAAGTCGTTACCCAGTTTGACATGAAACTGGTGGAGAAGGTCGGGCTGGTCAAGTTCGACTTCCTGGGCCTGCGGACCATGACCGTGATCCAGGATAGCCTGGATATCATTGCCGAACAGGGCAAGGATGTCCCGGATCTGGATACCCTGGCTCTGGATGATGTTGCGACGTACGATTTGTATTCCCGGGGTGATACCGACGGTATCTTCCAGGTGGAATCCGACGGTATGCGCAAGTACCTGCGCATGCTTCGTCCGTCCTGTTTTGATGATGTCATCGCCATGCTCGCCCTGTATCGTCCCGGACCGCTCGGCTCGGGCATGGTGGACGAGTTCATCAAGCGCAAGCACGGTGAGGTGCCGGTCACCTATCCGTTGCCCTCGCTGGAGCCCGTGCTCAGAGATACCTACGGCGTCATCGTCTATCAGGAACAGGTCATGAAGATTGCTCAGGTCGTGGCTCGCTACACCCTGGGTGGTGCAGACCTGCTCAGACGCGCCATGGGTAAGAAGAATGCCGAGGCCATGGCCGAGCAGCGCGAGATTTTCTACAAGGGTGCGGCTGAAAACGACGTCACCAAGGAGAAGGCCAAGGAAATCTTCGACTTGATGGAGATGTTCGCGGCCTATGGCTTCAACAAGTCGCATTCGGCTGCCTACGCGCTGATTTCGTATCACACGGCCTATCTGAAGACGCATTTCCCCACCGAGTTCATGGCGGCCATGATCACCTCGGAAGTCTCGAATACCGACAAGCTGTTGAAATACATCAATGCCTGTCGGGACATGGAGATCGAGGTCCTGATTCCGGACATCAATCGCTCCATGCGTCACTTCACCGTGCCTGAGGAAGGGCAGATCATCTTTGGTCTGGCAGGGGTGAAGAACGTGGGTGACGAGGCCATCCGCGAGATCGTGGATGCCCGCCAGAAGGATGGCCCTTTCAAGAGCATGCTGGACCTGTGCGAGCGGGTTGCTCTGCGCAAGGTCACCAAGCGGGTGCTCGAAAACCTGATCAAGGCCGGAGCCATGGACAGCCTGGGTGTGCCCCGTGCGTTGTTGGCGGACGGTCTGGACAAGGTGGTGGCCCTGGCCCAGAAGCGGGCCAAGGAGAAGGACAGCGGTCAGATGTCCCTGATGGGCATGGTCGGTATGGAAATGCCGTCTCTGCCGGGGCTGGGTCTGAACATGGAAGGGCCAGTTACCGAGGAATGGAGCGACGACGAAAAATTGCGGGTGGAAAAGGAAGTTCTGGGGTTCTTCCTGTCCAGCCATCCATTGTTGACCTATCGCCACGAGCTTCGGCGCATGAACCTGATCAACCTTCAGGATGCCGCCGACTACCCCAACGAAGCCGAGATTCGTACGGCGGTCATCGTCACGGGGCGCAAGGAGATTATCACCAAGAAGGGCGACAAGATGGCCTTTTTGGAGATCGAGGACCTTGTGGGCAACGGTGAACTGACTGTATTTCCCCGTGCCTGGCCCGAAGTGAAGGAAATTCTGGAGCAGGATGAGCCGCTCCTGCTTGTGGCCAAGGTCAGTGACCGTGATGGTGGATTGCCTCAGGAAGAGGGGATGCCCAAACGCGCCAAGCTGATTCTTGAAGAGGTAAAGATTTTAGCCGATGCCCTGTCTGCCAACACCTTGCCGGTGAATCTGAATCTGTCTGCCAAGTCCCTGGGCAATGGCGGCATGGATCGCCTCAAGGACGTGCTGGCCGGATTCCCGGGAAAGACTGAGGTGCATCTGTGGCTTACGGTGGACGGATTTGCCTGCAAGTTGGCCCTGGGGCCGCAGTACAAGGTAACCGCCTGCCGGGATTTCTGGAAAAAGATTGAAACATTGCAATAAATTGATCTCGGGGTTTTCCCGAGTATCATTAAGGGAAGGCAACAGTTATGCCGAAAGGTAAATGGAGACTTGAGATTACAGAGGACTTTGCCGCCTCGCATCAACTTCGCCACTACGAAGGCAAATGTGAACGCATGCATGGTCATAATTTTGGTGTTCTGGCCGCAGTGGAGGGGGATACACTGACCCCTGACACCGAACTGCTCATTGACTTCAAGGTGCTGAGGAAACAGCTGAAAGCCGTTCTCTCCGAGTTGGATCACAGGCATCTGAACGAGGTGGAACCGTTCACCACCTGCAATCCGTCTTCGGAAAATCTGGCACGGTTCATCTATCAGGGGCTGAGTGCGAAGCTTGCTGATGTTGGTGTGCGTGTGGCTTACATCACCGTCTCGGAAAAACCGGCCCAGTCCGCAACGTACTTCGAGGACTAGCGTGCGTTTGCATCTGCAGCGCGTTCGCAGCGCCCGAGTGGATGTGGATGGAAAATCCGTCGGCGAAATCGGCACAGGACTGCTGGTGCTGGCCGGATTTTCGTCTGCGGACGGAGGGGAGCTGCCCACCTCTGCTGTGTGGAAGAAGATGCTTTCCAAGGTTTTGGACCTGCGGGTTTTTCCAGACGAGGACGACAAGCTGAATTTGTCTCTCAAGGACTTTGGTGGTGAGTTGTTGATGGTTTCGCAGTTCACTCTGTATGCGGATTGCAAGAAGGGCCGTCGTCCGTCCTTCCACCTTGCTGCCAACGGTGAACATGCGTTAGGCTTGTACGACCGCTTGCTGAATGATTTCGAGCAATTGCTCCCGGGCCGTGTCCAGTCGGGAGCCTTCGGCGAGATGATGGATGTGTCTCTGACCAATTGGGGGCCAGTGACGATCCTCTTGGACAGCGCTGATTTTTAGGGAGCGGCATGGGCGTACGTAGGCGATCCGAGACAGATTCGATCCGGGTGCTTGTGGTGGATGATCAAGAGTCCATTCGCGAGGCGCTCGTCGAGATGCTTGATGATTTCGCCTATGACGTGGCCATGGCCGAAGACGGAGAGGAAGCCATCGTCCTCTATAATGAATTCGGCCCGGATATTATCCTGCTGGATATGAATATGCCGCGGATGGACGGGCTGGGCGTGATCAAATACCTGCGTGAGGTCGAGGAAGATTCCGACGTCCTGATCACCATGCTGACCTCGAATCGTTCCCCGGAGAATAAGCTTCAGGCCTTTGGCGCCGGGGCCAACGATTTTTTGTACAAGCCCTTTGATCGGGCCGAATTACTGGCACGGGTCGGGGTGGGGGCGCGTCAGGTTCGATTGAACCGACGCTTGCGCCAGGCCTTTGATACCATTGATGACGAGTTGGTCATGGTGGCGGAGTTGCAGGAACGGCTGCTTCCCAAGGTGGAGTCGGTGCCTGTGTCCTGGCCGGGGATGTCCGGGGTGCGGGTCCAGAGTCTGTATCGTCCGTCCGGCAGGGCCAGCGGAGATTACTTCGATTTCTTTCCGGTGGGAGACGGGGTGCTGCGGGCTGTGGTGGCCGATGTCTCGGGCCACGGTGCCAGGGCAGCCTTTCTGATGGGCATTGTTCGCACATTGTTTCGGGTCTCCAAGTCCCATTTCATGGGGTTGGAGGAGACTTTCCAGCTGATCAATACCCACTTGTGCGGCATCATCGGCGAGGAAGAAGACTTTGCTACGGTGTTGGCCGTGGATCTGGATTTCGAGCGTGGCGAACTGCGCTATATCAATGCCGGTCATTGTCCGGGAGTATTGTCCTCGGAGAGCGGTGTGGATGATTTGCCGCCCACGGGCACGGTTCTGGGGTTCTTTGAAATGCCATATCAGGAGCACAGGCTCAAACTCCCTGCAGGTGGCGGTTTGTTCATGTATACGGATGGCTTTTACGATTGGCAGCGCAGCGGCGGAGGGTTGTTCGATTACGATTCGTTTCGTGAGCTTGCCGTGCGGGTGGTCGAGGACGGGGGTGATTTCCCGGATCGATTGATGAGTGCCCTGCGCATTGAGGATGGAAGTGAGCCCGCGTTCCGTGATGACGTGACTGCGCTTTGGATCGCGTTTGGAGCGCAGGACGGAGCCTGCTATTCCTGTCAGGCACGGGTGGGTGAGGCTCGCGCGTTGGTTCGTCGTGCCATTGCGGACCTGGCAAAACAGATCGACGGCAAGAACGTGCTGTACGACTTGGACCTGGCGTTGACTGAAGCCGTGGCCAACGTGGTGGAACATGCCTATCCCGAGGGGCAACCTGGGGACGTGGATGTTGAAGTTCGGGTAATCCCCGGGCGTAGCGTTTCCATGGAGGTCAGGGACAGTGGCCCCGGGTTTGATCCGACAGGCAGGGATGTGAACCCTCCGGGACCCGAGGCTGTATCTGGACGAGGGCTGTATATCATTTCTCAACTGGCAGAGACCTTGGATGTGGTTCGCCGTGACGGCATGAACATTGTCAGCTTTACGAAAAACATAGAGAAAGAAGCATGGAAAACCTGCGGATAAAGCGGACCAGAAATGCTGCTCTCGCCGACTACACAGGGGAAATGACCCTTGAGGTGACACGGGAGCTGAGGGAAACCATCGACGCGGTCATGACCGATGACGATGTGCAGTGCCTGATCTTTGATCTGTCCGGCGTGTCGTTTATAGACAGCTCCGGGATCGGATTTCTTGTGTCCCTTGCATCGCGTGTTGAAAATGAAGCCAAGTCGTTCTATCTCTATCGGCCCGATGCACAAGTCGTCAGAACTTTGGAGCTTGTACAGTTGAAGAAGTATTTCAAGATTCTGGGGACCGAAGAGGAACTCGCCCCTTTGATGCTCTAAGGCGAGCGCGCAGGTATGTCGTATTATTTAAAACATTATTTTGATCCGGATTTTGATTTTCAAAATCTCAAGCCACAGGAATTGGCTGACGGAAGGGTGGATCATTACAACCTGGGCTACGTCCAGAACGTGAACCAGGGACAGGTCGTGGCCCAGTGGGTGGACTCGCCCGAGCAGGCCGGTGGAAACGGGAACCAGTTGGCCTTCGAGGACAAAGTCTTTCCTGCGGGCAAAAATACCCAGGTGGACCCTGAAGACGGTGACAAGCTGTTGGCTACCGTTCCGGGGTACGTGTTTTACGACGACGGCAAGATCACGGTGAAGAAGACTCTCAACATCCGTCGGGATGTGGACTTCCATACCGGAAATATTCAGTTCTTGGGCAATGTGATCATTCACGGAGGCGTCCGTTCGGGATTTCAGGTCCAAGGCCTGAATATCATGATCAAGGATACGGTGGACGCCGCCTTGATCCGAGCCGATGAATCCATTGTTGCCGAGGCCGGGATCAAGGGTGGCAGCAAGGGCGTGGTCAAAGCCACTGGCAACCTGCGGGCATCCTATGCGGAAAATGCCATGCTTCTGGCCGGAGGCCGGACGCTGATCGATGCCGCATGCATGCATTGCGAGGTCTTCTCCGGTGAGCAGTTGGCCGTCAAAGGGCGACTTGCCGGGGGAATGGCGGTGAGTTCACGGTTGATTTTCGTGGGCGAACAGTTGGGTGGTGCTTTGGGTGCCGAAACAACGCTTATTCTTGGTTATGATGCGATCCTGTTGAACAAGTCTCAACTTGTGGAAGCTCGCATCAAGGTCAGCAAGGATCGATTGAAAGAAAAGCAGGCCCTGCTGGCCAAGCATGAAGATCTGGCGGAAGAATTGGCCCCTCAGATTGCTCGTGAGCGGGAGCGGCTCGACAAACTCCTGGCAAGGCATCGGGCGATCTGGTCCAGAATCAGCCGCCTGGAGGACATGGAATCCTGTCGGGTGGTCGTGCCTGGCAAGGTTCTGCCCGGGGTCGAGATTTGCATTGGAGAGGCCTGCCTCAGCGTCAATGAATACTTGGAAGACGTTTGCTTTACATACAAAGACTACGAGATAGTCATCACTTCCCCCGCAATGAAGAGATAGCGCACACATGGATATCGGGACTCTTATAGGTATATTGGCCGGGTTGGGACTGATCGTTGGCTCCATCATGTTTGGTGGTGGAGCTATCGGTGGATTTATTGATGTTCCTTCCGTCTTGGTTGTTGTCGGTGGCACCGGAGCGGTGACATTCATCATGTTTCCCATGGGCGTTGTCATCGGTTCCATCAAAGTGGGCATGAAGACTTTTTTTGCCAAGCCTAGTGATTACCCCGCCCTTATCGATCAGATCGTGATGATGGCCGAGAAGGCCCGCAAGGAATCTCTTGTGGCTCTGGAAAAAGTCCCCGTTGATGACCCTTTTATCAAGAAAGGGGTGCAATTGGTCGCTGACGGGACTGAGGAAGATCTGGTGCGCGCCGTGTTGGAGACAGAGGTCTCCTTCATGCAGCGTCGCCATGCTCAGGGGCAGGGCGTATTCAAGGGCATGGGCACCATGGCTCCGGCCATGGGCATGATCGGAACGCTGATCGGTCTGGTCAAGATGCTCCAGAACCTGTCGGACCCCGGTTCCATTGGTCCGTCCATGGCTGTTGCCTTGTTGACGACATTTTACGGTGCTGTTTTGGCGAACATCCTGTTTTTGCCCATGGCCAAGAAGCTGGAGGAACGCAGCGCCGAGGAGTCTCTGTACATGGAAATCGCCACCGAAGGCATCATTGGCATCCTGCACGGTGAACATCCTTCCATCGTCAAGGAAAAGCTGTATGCCTTCCTGTCTCCGGCCTTGCGGGGAGGGGAATAGCCCGTGGCCAAGAAGTTCACTCCACCGCCCGAGGAAGGGCTGCCCCCGTGGATGGCCACATTCGCAGATCTGGTGACCTTGCTGATGTGTTTTTTCGTGCTGCTGTTATCTTTTGCCAATCAGGATATTGCCAATTTCAGGACGCTGATGGGCTCCATCAAGGATGCCTTTGGCGTCCAGACCGAGCGTCCTGAAGCAACCCATGCTGCCTATTCCCCTACGCGGTTGGAAAAAAAAGGCGTGAAGCTTAACCAGGAACAGAAGGTTGTCCTAGACCTGACCATGCAGTTGCGGGCGCTCATCGAAGAAGACAAGGAACTCAAGCGATCCACCGGTGTTTCCGCCGAGCGGGAAGGGGTTTTGGTTCGGGTCGAGGCTGCCTACCTGTTCAAACCAGGTGAGGCCAAGCTTTCCCCCGGTGCCCCGAAGATGTTGGCCAACGTGCTGAAGATTCTGAGTGAGTATAATTTCAATTGCGTCATTCGCGGGCATACCGCCGATCGGGATGCCGGAACCGGGATGTATCCTTCCAACTGGGAGTTGTCCGCCGCCAGAGCCGCAGCGACCCTGCGCTATCTGGTCGATCAGGGCGGCATTGACCCCCGTCGGCTGAAGGCCGTGGGCTATGCGGGAACCAGACCTCTGGTGCCCAACGACAAGGAAGCGGATCGAGCCCGTAACCGTCGGGTGGAGTTTCTGCTCCATCGGCCCGAGGCGGAGTCTTGGTGATGACTGATATCGATGCCTCCGGCGGCAGAGACGAATCTGCGCAGATATTTTCATATACGGCCAGGGCCGTTCATGAAGCCAATGCCTTGAGCGATGTGGAGTTGTTGTTCCCCGATCGATCCTGGCCGTTGTGCGGTCGTGCCGGTGATGCCATGGAGTTGCGTGCCGTCCAGTCGTTTGAGCCTGATTCCGGAACGCTTCCCGTGTTGCTGGGCGCGGGGTTGGGGCGCGGGCTGGAATGGCTTCTTCAGCACTGGGATGGCCCGCTGGCTGTGGTGGACAAGGAAGTGCCCATTCTGGAGTTGACGCAGTGTCGCGAGCGCTACGGCTCCAATCCACAAATTTTGTGGGTCGATGCGGTCGATGCCAACGATGCTCTGCGCGAGCTGACCCTTTGGCAGATGGAGCAGGGGGGCAAGCCTTTTTCTGCGCTGTCCATGACTGCCTATCGCCGTATCGACCGGGAGTATTACGGCTGGCTCGTCGAACAGTTGTCCGCCAGTCGTCGATTCAATTTCTGGGAAAAGGCCGATTACCCCAAATTCAAGAGTTGGCCTCCCAGGGTGCTCTATCTGACCAGCGACTATTTTCTGGTGGGAGAACTGGTGCGCGCCAGTGAACGTCTGGGCACTCCCCATTTCTTTTTGAACATCGACACCAAGGAAACAGGCTGCGCCGAGTTCGTGGAGCAACTGTTGGCCGCAGTTGTTGATTTCAAGCCCGATTTCATCTTCACCATCAATCATCTGGGTGTGGACCGCGAGGGTGTCCTGGTGGATCTGATCGAGCGTCTGCGTCTGCCCCTGGCTTCGTGGTTCGTGGATAATCCGCACCTGATCCTGTATCTCTACAACAAGCTGGTCAGTCCTTGGACCGCACTATTTACCTGGGATGCGGATAATATTGAATCGCTCCAGGCTCTCGGGTTCCCCCATGTCAGCTATCTGCCTTTGGCGACGGATACTACCCGTTTCCGTCCCCCTGCCAATCTGCCGGACAGGCATGACTGGCGGTCGCGAGTCTCCTTTGTGGGCAATTCAATGATCTACAAGGTGGGACAGCGTATGAAGGCCGGGCGATTCCCGCGTCCGTTGCTGCTGACATACAAGCAGGTGGCCGCCGGTTTCCGGGCCAGCTCGGACCGCTCTGTCAGTACCTATCTGCGTCGGGAGCACCCGGACCTGGCCGAGGTCTTCGATACCTTCGAGGATAATGAGCGCCGCCTGTGCTACGAGACCATGATCACCTGGGAGGCCACTCGCCAGTATCGCAAGGAATGCGTCCAGGGGACTCTTGGTTTTTCACCACTCATTGCCGGTGATACGGGTTGGAAGACGACCTTTGCCCATGAGGACCGTGATTGGCGCTGGCATAAGGAACTCAATTACTATGAGGAACTGCCCTATTTCTATCCCCTGTCCGAGGTCAATTTCAATTGCACCAGCCAGCAGATGAAAGGAGCGGTGAATCAGCGCGTATTCGATGTGCCTGCTGCCGGCGCTTTTGTGCTGACAGACCATAGAGTGCAAATGGAAAACCTGCTTGAGCCTGGCAAAGAGGTCGCTTATTATGATCAGCCGGAAGATGCTCCTGAAATGATTCGTCATTATCTTGATCATCCGGCCGAAAGGGAGCGAATCATTCAGGCCGCTCGCAAGCGTATCCTGGCCGAGCATACCTACGAGCATCGGTTGGAATCCCTGTTCAGGACCATGAAGAACATCTACGGTTAGCTGGGCACGGGGCAATGTCATCTGACTGGTTGCGTTGGAGAATTTCCCTCCCTGCGAGGGGAATGATTCGCCAAGGGCTGGAGGATGTGTCTGGTTTTTAAGTGGCCTGAGAACGATTTTTTTTCCAGAGAGCCAAGGAGCAGCATTTGAGTTCACAACGCCCCATCCTGATTCTGCAGATGCAGCGCATGGGGGATTTGATTCTGTCCTATCCTCTGGTGCTGTGGCTGTCTCGCCGCTATCCGGGCCGTCCCATCTGGATGATGGCCGAAGAGCTTTTCTACAAGCAGTTGATGCAGGTCAATCCCGGAGGAGTGACTTTCTTCCCCTGGGCGGAGAGAAGCCTCGCCCATCTGCGTTCCCATAAGTATGAATTGGTGATCAACCTCTCCCATGATCCGCGGGCGGCTGCGTTGGCCGGGCAGGTGGAGTCCGAAGAGGTCTTCGGGCCTGTGAGCGGTGAGGATGGGCTGCGCTATATCCGTGGCGATTGGGCATTGTACCGGGCCTCACTGGTCAGAAGTAATCGCCATAACCGTTTCCACTGGGCGGATCTGAACGCACTGGATGTCGTCTCCCTGGATGATATCGCCACCACGAATTGGAGTGTGCCCCGCACCATCACCAAAGTGGCCAGCCGTAAGGTCGGACTTTTTCTTGGTGCAAGCCAGGAGGCCAAGCGACCCTCTGTGGGCTTTTGGCAAAAACTGGGCAGTGAGCTGTTGAAACGCGATCTTCGGCCAGTGTTACTCGGTGGGCCAGCAGAAGTTGAATTGGCTCAGCAAGTTGCCCGAGGGATTCCAGCCAGGGTGATCAATTTTGCCGGGCAGCAGACCTTGGCGGAGTTGGCCTATATCGGCCAGACTCTGGGCATGATGGTCACTCCGGACACCGGGCCCATGCATTTGGCGGCCTGGACCGGACTTCGGACCCTCAACCTGTCCATGGGTAACGTCAACTGCTGGGAAACAGGACCATACCAGGCTGGGCATTTTGTGCTCAGGGCTCGCATGAGCTGTAGCGGCTGTTGGCATTGCCACCGGGCAAGAACTTATTGCCATGATCATTTTCTGCCCCGACAGGTGGCCTTCATCATCGACCGCATCAATCAGAAAGAGCAGGAATGTTTTGCCAAGCGCAGGCTTCCGGACCTGGAATTGATGGAGACGGGCCAATCCCGGCAGGGGCTGTATTCCCTCAAATCCATTGCTCCGGCAGCAGATCCTTCGGCCCGTGAATTGTTGGGGCTTTTTTGGCAGCAGTACTGGGGCGCACGTTTTGGCCTGTGGCCCATGGACGAGGCTTCCTCTGCCTTTTCGGATATATACCAGCAGTATCCTCGAATGCGCGATGCCATGCGAGGGGGACTTGTTCGCCTCTCAAGGGATTTGCGTCGAGGTCTGACCCCCGGCGGGGGGCGGACAATTTCCGATGACTTCTGGCATGCCTCTTCGCCAGCCTTGCAACCAGCGCGCAGCTACTGCCAACTCTACCTGGAAAACGGGGATATGGCCCCTTCCGCCTGGGCAGGATGTCTGGGGCTGGTGGAGGAACTCCTGGACCTGATGTAGTCTCTGCGTTGCCCGGCTGATTTTTCCTGAGCGGCAAGAAATGTCCTGCCCTGCCCCTGCCTCCTTAATATAACTTATTGAAATTAAAGACTGTGTTTTTTGGCACGCCCCTTGAACTATTGAGGTCCGAGGAGCCAAAGAATGCAGTTTTTTCCCTTTATGGCTGATTCCAGCGGGCTGAGTGCAACTCAGGTTGGAAGGACAGCGACACAAACGATCAAATCCACCGGCAAGCAGGCTGGCGGATCGTTTGCTGCGTTGTTCGAAGGTCAGAAAGAGGCGCTCCGCCCTGAATTCTTCCAGGAAAAGACAGGCAAGAGTGATGTGCCCACTATTTGGGACAAGTCCCGATCCGGGCTCAAGGGCTTGGTTGCCGACTCCAGCGGCCGCCGTTTCTCCAGTGTTTTGGGCAAGGCCACAGGGGCAGAGGATGCCAATAGCGAGGCCATCGCTGATTTGCGTTCGATTCTTTCGGGCAAGGGTGCCAAGTCCAAGAGCCTGAAGGAAACGAGTTCGCTCAAGATGACCCGCGAGGACTTTGCAGCCCTGAAGGATGGCCTGAAAGAGGCTGGATTGTCCGAGGCCGATATCGAGGCTCTGGCGGAAAAGATTTCCAGTGCGGAAGGGTTGACCTGGGGCACGTTTGTGACCTCGTTGTCGGACAAGCTCGCAACCTTGGGCAAGAATCAGAATCTGATTGCCATTGGTGATCTGGAATCCAGAGAGCTGCAGACCCTGTTCCAGAAGATCGGGTTTACTACAGAGCAGGCGGAGTCGTTGTTGTCCGATTTGCGCAGCGGCAAGACCACCAGCGTCTGGAAAACCGTCAGTGACAAGTTGGCCTCTCTCCCTGCCGATGCAACCATTGATCTGAGTCGATCCGAATTGGGTGCTTTGGCCAAGGTTTCCGGTTTGTCCGGGACCGGGGCTGTCCATCTGCTGTCTTTGCTTGGCGATGCGCAGTCAGCAACGCTTTCCGCAGTGCAGTTGAAGACTGTGATGGGTACGCTCAAGTCAGAGGTTGCCGCAGATCTGGAGCATGCCAAGGGCTCGGGCAAGCAGTTGATGACTCTGGTCAATGACGTGCTGGCCGAGGCCGGTGAGAAGGCGAGCAATGAGCAACTCGCCAGCGATCGCTCGGATAACAGCGTGCGGAACAAGAAAATTCTTGGTGAGGAAAGCCGTCGTGAACGTGCCCAGCAGCGCACCGACGGGGCCCAAGCCGACAGGTCTTCAGATCAAGGTTCAGAGGGCCATGCCGAGCGCGTGCTCAAGGCCGATCCCAATGCCTCTGCCAGTCGGGCTGCCACTGTCGTTGCCGCTGGTAAGGGTGATGCTCAGGCTGACTCCAAGGGTGATTCCGGCAAGGACGCCAAAGGTGACGGCAAGGCCGAAGCCAAGGGTGTTCGCGACGGTTTGGCCGCCAGAAATGGTCAAGTCACTGGCGACAATGCCGAATCCGGGGCCAAGGACTCTACTGGGGATGGCGGTGCCACCAAGGACAGCGACTCCCACAAGAAGGCTTGGGGTGAACTGTGGGGTAAGGTCAAGGTGGAAGGGACGCATGCCCAGGCGGCAGCTGTCCAGATGCCCGAAGCTGTCTCTCGCACCGAGTCCGCCGCCAGGGCCGATGCTCTGGTTCAGAAGTGGGGTCAGAGTACCTCCGGCCGTATGATGCAGCAGGTGGAATCCGGGCTGCTCAAGAATATGGGTGAAGGGCGCAAGCAGCTGACCCTGGAGCTCAACCCTGGCGATCTGGGCAAGTTGAGTGTCATTCTTCAAGCCAAGGATGGCGAAGTTAGCGTCATGTTCCGGGCCGAACATCAAGACACCGGACGTATCCTTTCGGAACAACTTTCCCAGTTGAAGGTGCATCTGGAAAATCAGGGTATCAAGGTCGGCAAGATGGAGGTCCAGACTCAGCTTCAGGACCAGGATCTTGGTCAGGGCTGGCAAGGCGCCGATCAACATAACATGACGCAAGCACAGAAGAATTTTATTGAGAAGCGTGGCATTTTGAGAATGCTGCGACAGGATGGCATAGGCGTGGCCCAGGAATTGCTCAATGATCCTGAAACGGCAAGAATTGCCCAAGATGGGCTCTACGTTGTCGCCTAAGACAGGATTGAGGTGAACCATGCAGGTTTATGATTCCAGCCATATCACCGGCAAGGCCGAGAAAGAGTTTCAGATGGAAACGTATACGGGCAAGTCCGAATTGGACAAGGCCGACTTCCTGACTCTTCTCGTTGCTCAGCTTCAGCATCAGGATCCCATGAGCCCCATGGATGATCAGCAGTTTACCGCCGAGCTTGCGCAGTTCTCGCAGCTTGAGCAGCTGACCCAGATCAATGAGGGGATTGGTGGATTGTCACAGACCACAGCTCAACAGCAGATGGTCAACGCCGCGTCCTACATCGGTAAGGATGTCCGTGCGGTGGGTGACAGCCTGAGTATCCACGATGATGGCTCGGTGAGCAGTCTCTACTATCTCCTGGCGGACAATGCTTCCAACGTCTTCGCAAATATTTTTGATTCCAACGGCAACATCGTCCGTACCGTCGAGATGGGGGCCCAGGCCACCGGTGAACACGAGTACGAATGGGACGGCAAGGACTGGAAGGGCGATAAGTTGTCCGAAGGTACCTACTATGTGGCTCTGGCTGCAGAGGACCAGGAAGGTTCACCAATCCTCACGCAGACCGAAGTCAGCGGCAGGGTTGAAGGTGTCATGTACGACGGCGGTGTGCATTATCTCCGCCTGGAAGATGGACGAGTGGTCGCTTTCAACTACGTCAAGGAAGTTGTCGCTTCCAACGGTACAACCAGTGAAGAGGGTGACTCTTCCTCCGGAGAGGAAGAATCCACCACAGAATAATTGGAATTTCGTCTCCAATACCGCGGCTCAGGAAGAGGACGGGTCTGACAGGGTCCTCCGCGGCAGAGGAATATGAGGAATAAGGAGGTTCGGTAATGGGTCTTTCAGCATCGATGTGGACCGGCGTTTCCGGTCTGGGCGCACATGGCGAGAAGATGAGTGTCATCGGCAACAACATCGCCAATGTGAACACCGTGGGGTTCAAGGGCGCCCGCATGTATTTTGAGGATTTCATCAGCCAGGACATCAACACCGCAGCCGGAACCGCGCAGATTGGACGCGGAGTTGGCATCGGTGCAGTCTATGCCGACTTCAGTCAGGGCGCGTTTGAGACCACCAACGAACCGACTGACCTTGCCATTGGTGGCCGGGGGTTCTTCAAGGTCTCGCCTTTGGGTGAGGAACAGGCCTACTACACTCGCGCCGGTAATTTCCGGTTCGACAAGGATGGCTATCTGGTTGATCCGCATGGCTATGTGCTTCAGGGCTGGGCCATCGACAACTCGACGTCAACGGCTGTTGCCAGCGGCTCGGGGTCGTCCAGCTCCAGTGTGGCTTCGGCCATCAAGGGATCTGGCCTGCCTACCGACATTCAGTTGGAAGGCTTTACGGCCCAGCCGAAAGCGACCACCAACGTGACCATGATCACCAACCTGGATGCCCGTGACGGCAACGACAACACCACCAGCGCGACCAATCCGTTCTTCGCCATGTTCGAGAATTGGAATGGTCAGAGCGACACCCCCATTGGTGAGAGTCAGTACGCTTATCAGAGCACCATCAAGGTCTATGATGAAGGTGGTTCTTCGCACAACGTGACCACCTACTATGACCATGTGTCCAACTCTGGTGGCCTGACCTACTGGGAATACATGGTTACCGTTGATCCTGCCGAGGATGGGCGTATCATTGATGGTCAGACTCTTGCCAACTCCGGTGTCGCTGGCGTGATGATGATCGGGACCCTGACCTTCGACTCCGCAGGACAAATTCGCAGTCAAAGTGCATTTACCCTGAGTTCTGGAGCTTCAGGCGACCTGGGTAATCTGGACCAGTGGACCCAGGCGCAGTTCAATGTGGAAGGACAACCGGTCTTTACGGCGAACTTTACCGGTCAGGCCGGTGCCAGTGCCACCGAGGAATCCAATGCCCGCAATATTGGCATCAACTTCGGATTGACCAACCCCTCTCCCAATGCCGGTTGGGCAGCAGGCTCCGTGGCCAACGCCTCGCTGATTGGCACGAACATCGCCAATCTGCCTGAGTTCGCGGACCTTCAGGTCAACGCCAACGCAACCACGAGCTTCTCGGGGTCCAGTTCCACCCAGTTCCAGTCGCAAGACGGGTACACGTTCGGTTTCCTGCAGAACGTCTCGGTGGACCGCGATGGCATTCTCACAGGCCGTTACTCCAACGGTGTGGTCATCGAACTCTACCAGATCACGCTTTACGACTTCGTCAACAAGTGGGGCATGCGCCGGGAGGGCTCGAACCTCTTCTCCCAGACCAGGGAGTCCGGCGAGGCTACGCCTGGCCCTGCAAACGCCAACGGTCTGGGCAGCATTGCTTCCAACTCCCTGGAGCAGTCCAATGTGGATATTGCGACCGAGTTTGTGAAGATGATTACCACGGAGCGAGGCTTCCAGGCCAACTCCAAGGTGATCACGACTACGGATAACATGCTGCAACAGGTTATTATGATGAAGCGCTAGACCCGCTAAATAAGCACACAACCGATCTCCTTCACCATAACCGGAGCCTGGCCCGAGCGGCCGGGCTCCGCGACAACAAAACGCCCTCAGCAGGATGCCGGGGGCGTTTTTGTTTTTTGCAAAGAGGGAGATGGGGGCAGCTAGAAGGCCGTGTCGACCATGTGCTCGGAGTCGCTCATTTCCTTGATGGATGCGACAAGCTTCAGGATGTCATCGGCGGGAATTTTGCGAATGACCTTTTCGCCGTCCGCGCTTTTGACCTCGGCCTGGATCTGATCGGTCTCCTCATGAATATGGAACGTGATGCTGACCCCAGCGGATTGCATGAACTTCTCCACGGGTTCGGTCATTTTCAGTAGCCGCTCTGCCGGACTGGGCTTATCCGCTTGATCCTGAGTCTTGGTGGCGGCGGTATTGTCCTCAACCCCGTGCGGGTCAGTCCTGTCGTTCACCCTGACTGCTGACTGCGCCGTGGTGTCCTTCTGGATGCGGAAATTTTTTCCATAGCCGTCGGAGGCCGTGAGTTGGATGCTTGTGTAATCCATTGTTCCTCTCCCTGATGCTGAGCCTAAGAGCCTGATTTAGGTACTCTCAATCTAGTTATCGGTTCTTTTGGTCCTTTCTTTAGGGCAAAGGGCTGGGATTTTTGGCACGCGGCAGGGGCGGGATAAAGGGAACGGAGAAGGTGTGCGGTTTCAGGTGGTTATCTGTGAAGGGGAGCGAATGTAAGGCTAGTGATCAGGGAAAAAATGTCCATCCTATTGATTTTATAGTGGTTTCTAGAGATTTTCTAGAATGCAAGTGTATAGAATTGTTGATGTTTGTTTGTTTGGCACTGTGATTGCTTGAGTAGTGGCAAGTCAAAACAAGGAGGTTTTGAAATATGTCTTTGGTCATTAACCACAACTTGATGGCAATGAATGCCGCCCGGAACCTGACCGAGAGCTATGGAAGGCTTTCGACGTCAACCAGGCGTCTGTCTTCCGGTCTGCGAGTCGGCACTGCCGCCGATGACGCCGCCGGATTGGCGATTCGCGAGCTGATGCGCTCCGATATCAAGACCCTTCACCAGGGCGTACGTAACGCCAACGATGCCATTTCCATGGTGCAGACGGCTGATGGCGCGTTGCAGGTCATCGACGAAAAGCTCATTCGCATGAAGGAGCTTGCGGAACAGGCGGCCACGGGTACGTACAACTCGGATCAGCGCCTGATCATCGATTCGGAATACCAGGCTATGG
This sequence comes from Desulfovibrio ferrophilus, assembly GCF_003966735.1. NCBI lineage: Bacteria > Pseudomonadati > Thermodesulfobacteriota > Desulfovibrionia > Desulfovibrionales > Desulfovibrionaceae > Desulfovibrio > Desulfovibrio ferrophilus. The sequence goes on along the minus strand of NZ_AP017378.1, from coordinate 2,324,717 downwards.
CCTCGGAAATTACCCGTATCGCGCTGGCAACGGACTTCAACCAGGTCCACCTGTTGGATGGTACCCTTTCTGGTGTCGTTCCCACAGACCATGACGGTAGCGGCATGCAGCCGACCGGACCGATGAAGATCCACTTCGGAACAGGTAATGACTCTTCCGAAGACTACTATTTCATCTCCATTGGTGGCGCCACGGCGTCCCACTTCGGGCTCGGGCTCGGCTCGGATGGTGCAGCTTCCAACTTTGTTGGCGGTCAGACCATCTCCACCCAGTCCCTGGCGCAGGCAGCCCTGGCTGCTCTGGACCAGGCCATCATCTCCAAGGACAAGATTCGTGCGAACCTTGGTGCACTTCAGAACCGTCTGGAAAACACCATCACCAACCTGCAGATTCAGTCCGAAAACCTGCAGGCTGCCGAATCACGCATCTCCGATGTGGACGTGGCCTTGGAAATGACCGAGTTCGTCCGCAACCAGATTCTGACGCAGTCGGCTACAGCGATGTTGGCTCAGGCCAACTCCCTGCCCAGACTGGCAATGCAGCTCATCGGTGGTGGTTAATAACCGCGCGGCCTAGGGCCGCTTAACGCGCTGAAGACGCGGCCAAAGACGTATCCCGGGGGAGTCCTTAGGGGCTCCCCCGGTTGAATACGCTCCAGGCCACCCCCGCCAAAGAAGCGAGATTGAGAAATTCAGCTAAGTCTGAGGGGCTTGATCGTCGTTTTTAGTGAAAAAGTTCAGAGCCTTGGCTGCAGCGTTCTGCTCGGCCTGCTTCATGCTTTGTCCTTGGGCGCTGATCCGGGTGCCTTCAGGCAGCGCCACTTCCACCTTGAATACCTTGGCGTGCTCCGGGCCACTGCTGTCCTTCAGCGAGTATACGGGGCGTTCCTTGAAGCGTTCCTGAGTCAGTTCCTGCAGGCTGCTTTTGCAGTCCTTGGAGCGGCGGATGTCGCACATCTCGGGCAATCGGGATGCGAAGACGGTGCTCACCACGAGCTTGGCTGCAGCATATCCTCCGTCCAGAAATACCGCACCGAAGATTGCCTCCAGCGCATCGGACAGCAGGGAATTTCTTTCCCGTCCTCCTTGGCTGTCTTCCCCCTTTCCCAAAAGTAGCAATTCACTCAATCCCAATTCCCGGGCGACATCAGCCAATGCGGGCTCACTGACAAGCCGAGCGCGCATGCGCGTGAGTGAGCCCTCGGGGGCTTCGGGGAATTTGCGGTAGAGTATCTCGGACATGCAGAGCTCCAGCACCGCATCTCCGAGATACTCCAGCCGTTCGTTGTCTCCGCCCTGATCGGGGTTCTCATTGGCGAACGAACTGTGGGTCAAGGCTGTGTGAAGGAGCTTGACTTGAGAAAACCGATGCGAAATAACTTGTTGCAAGGCCTCGAAATTCTGCTTCATCCTGTTCCTCCTGGAGACTATAGGGTATGTCGGAAGCCAATTTGAATTCATTGTTTGACCCGAAGGCAGTTGCCATTATCGGTGCCTCTGGCATTCCCGGTAAGGTCGGGTACAGCGTTGTGTCCAATCTGTTGGACGCCGGTTATCAGGGGCGGATTTTACCAGTCAACCCCAAAGGTGGTGAAATCCTCGGACTTCCTGTCGTGGCGTCCATTGCCGAGTTACCCCCGTCGCTTGATCTGGCAGTCATCTGCATCCCTCCCAAATACGTGATTGATGCCTTGGAGGCATTGGGCAAGCTCTCGACCCGCGCGGTTATCGTTATTACTGCGGGTTTCAAGGAAGTTGGTCACGAGGGATACAAGCTTGAGGAACAACTCAAGGAAATATCCTCACGGTATGGTATGGCTGTGCTTGGCCCCAACTGCCTCGGGCTTAATAACACGGGCCCGGGTCTTAACGCCACCTTTGCCGCCGGCACTCCCCCCAAGGGGAATATTGCATTTTTCTCTCAGTCCGGAGCGCTGTGTACGGCCATTCTGGATTGGGCTTTGGGTGAGAATATCGGATTCTCCAAGTTCGTGAGTCTGGGCAACAAGGCCGTACTCGATGAATCGGATATGCTGGATTACCTGCGTGATGATCCTGAGACTCAGGTCATTCTCGGGTATGTGGAAAGCGTTGAGGACGGTCAACGCTTCGCCCGTGTGGCCCGTGACGTCACGCCCCATAAGCCCGTGATCATGATCAAGTCCGGTACCACCTCGGCAGGGGCCAAGGCGGCCTCCAGCCATACCGGAGCCATGGCCGGATCGGAACAGGCCTATGGAGCAGCCTTCAACCAGGCCGGTATCATTCGCGTTCGGGACGTGGCCATGCTGTTCAATCTGGCGCAGGCCTTTTCCACTCAGCCGCTGCCTGCGGGGCCGAATCTGGCCATTGTCACCAACTCCGGTGGCCCGGGCATCATGGCTGCAGACGTGACCGAGCAATCGGCTCTGCTCATGGCATCCATTTCGGCCAAGACCGTGGACACCTTGATGCAGGCTTTACCTCCCTTTGCCTCGCTCTACAATCCTATTGATATCATCGGAGACGCAGACGCCGAGCGCTATCGGGTGACTCTGGAGGCCGTGGTCAAGGACGAGCTGGTGAGTTCCATTCTGGTGATGCTGACGCCAACGGCCTCGGCCGAGATCGAGAAGACGGCTCAGGCCATTATTGATGTGACCAAGGGCTGTGGTAAGCCGGTGTTTGCCTGTTTCATGGGTCAACAGCGCGTGGCGCCGGGACGTCGAATCCTCCAGGAGGCAGGGATTCCGTGTTACGCCTTCCCCGAGCCCGCCATTCGTAGCATCGAGGCCATGTACAAGTATCAGCTTTGGCGGACCCGACCCGCTCCGGTTGAAGTTTGCTATCGTCGCGACAAAAACCGAGCCTCCAAGGTTCTGGAGACAGCTCGAGGCAACGGCTGTGTGGAGATTGTGGAATTTCAGGCTCAGGATCTACTCAAAGCCTATGAACTCCCCGTGCCGCAGACCGAATTGGCGCGTACTTCCGATGCTGCGGTCAAGGCCGCAAAACGCATCGGCTATCCGGTGGTCCTGAAAATTGCCTCGCCGCACATCTCGCACAAGTCTGATGTGGGTGGCGTACGTGTGGGGCTCGAGGATGAAGCTGCTGTGCGCAGTGCCTTCCTGGATGTCACCTCCCGCGCGGCACGGTTGCGCAAGGACGCCTCGATTACCGGCTGTCTGGTGCAGTCCATGGCTCCCAAGGGATCCAAGGAAGTCATCATCGGCTTCAAACGCGATCCGCAATTCGGGGCGCTCATCATGTTTGGCCTGGGTGGGATCTATGTTGAGGTCCTGAAGGATATCGCTTTCAGGCTCGCTCCATTGTCCATGGACGACGCGGCGGAAATGATACGCGAAATCAAGTCCTACCCGCTGCTCCGAGGGGTGCGTGGTGAGCCGCCTGTGGATTTCAAGACCATTGAGGATATCCTGTTGACCATGTCGCAATTGGCTCAGGATTTCCCGGACATCTATGAAGCGGAATTCAACCCTGTGCTGGTCAACCACGAGGGGGCCGTTGTGGCGGACGTGCGCGTCACTTTGTGCACAGGAGCATAGCGGGCACGATCCGTTTATTGTGGTTTCGACGGTGCGGGCTGCATTTTCTTTACGAATAAAAAGGTGTACACCCTTTTCAGCGCAGATATTCAGGAGGACGAAATGGCTGGCATATACATCGGTTCGACTTCAGGCTTTTCCGGCAAAAACATGGTTGTCATGGGTCTGGGGCTGAAACTACAGAAAGACAGTGTGTCCGTGGGCTACATGAAGCCCGTCGGGGCCATGCCCGCCGAGATCGAGGGAACAGCCTGGGACGAAGATGCCTACTTCGTGCAGGATGTCCTGGGGCTGAAGAATGATGCCGAGGCATTGACCCCCGTACTTGTGACCCAGGATTTCAAGGTCAAGGCCTTTTCCGGGCAGTGCGGCGATCTGATGGGCGATATCAAGGCTGCCTACGAGAAAGTCAGTGCCGGGCATGATGTGACCCTGGTGGCCGGTTCCGGCAGCATGTACTCCGGCAAGTACTGCAACGTGGACGGAGTGTCCGTGGCCAAGGAGCTGGGACTGAAGGTCATCATCATCGACCGCTTTCAGGAAGAACTGAAGTACGACTACCTGATGGTCATGAAGGAAGCCCTGGGCGAGAACCTCGTCGGTGTTATCCTGAACGACATTCCCCCTTCCTTCATGGATGAAGTGGAGACCATGCTCAGGCCCTGCCTGGAGCGCATGGGCGTTCGCGTATTGGGTGTGATTCCCAAGGATCCGCTCATGGGAGCCATCAAGGTTTCCGATCTGGCCGAGCGCCTGGGTGGCAAGGTCATCTCTGCCCATAACAAGGCGGACAAGGTGGTCGAGAATTTCCTCATCGGCACCATGCAGGTGGAAAACTTCATGACCCACTTCCGCAAGAACAAGAATTCTGCGGTTATTGTGGGCGGTGACCGTTCCGACGTGCAGTTGGTGGCCTTGGAAGGCAACTGTCCGTGTCTGGTCCTGACGGGCAACCTCTATCCCAACGACATCATCCTGACCCGCTCCGAGGTCCTTGAAGTGCCCATCGTTATTGTCCGTGACGACACGTATTCCGTGGCCAAGAAGATGGAGACCATCCTCTCGCGCCATAAACTGCGCGACGTGATCAAGATCCGTCAGGGTGCACAGTTGGTCAGTGCCAATATCGATTACGAATTCATCAAGAAGAGCATCGGCATCTAGATCGGAGCCGAAGATATGACCAAGAGAAAAGGCGCACCCTTCGGGGTGCGCCTTTATTGCTGTGTGGTTTGACTGAGAGAAAGCTATCGCTTCATCTGGATGGCATTTTTGATGATGTCATCTGCGGCGGTGATGACCTTGGAGTTGGCCTGGAAGCCACGCTCGGTGAGGATCATCTTGGCAAACTGTTCGGCAATGTCCACATTGGACTGTTCCAGCTTGTTGGAGTTGATGCCTCCGAAGCTGTCTTCACCAGCATAACCTTCCACTGCGGTCCCGGAACCCTGGGTTTCCGAGAAGTGGTTGGATCCTTCGCGCCGCAGGCCGAACTCGCTGGCAAAGGTGTAGAGCGTGACCTGTGCAAGCTCCTGCTGGATGCCATTGGAGTACTTGCCCACCAAAATGCCGTCTCGGTCCATACTGAGGCTGGCCAGGAAGCCCTCGGCGTATCCATCCTGGGATTGGAAGGAGATAGCCGAAGTGCCTTCAAAGGCAGTGGTCGCCAGGGCGCCTCTGGTGAAAGAGTCCAGGGAAGGCAGACGACCGACCACGGTGCCTACGGCACCCGCATTAGAGGCTCCCCCAGCTTCATAGGCGCTGGCCGAGAGGCCGAAGTTTACTCCGATGGTGCTTGTGGCTCCGGTGTCGCTGAATGTGGCGGAAAGTTCCGGGTAACCGTTGGCTGTGAAGGCCGTTGGTGTCCAGTTGGAGAGTCCCTTTGCGTCACCTGTTCCGTTAAAACTGAACGCCGCCAGATCCACGATCTGCCCCGTGGAATCAAAGGACATGACGCCAGTCATCAGGATGCCCGCCCCGGATGTGCCCGTGATACCGGCACGCCCATCGTTGGACGGGGCCATGGTCACCATGAACTCGAAATGGTCCATGCCTCCGGCATTGCTGACATCCGCCTTGTCGAAATAGACATTCAGTGTCTGTTCGGCACCTGTGTCGTCGTAGATTTTGATGGCACTTTGGAATCCATACCCCTCGGAACCGATGGGTGGAGTTTCCGTGCCATTCCAGTTCTCGAACATGGAGAACATGGGGTTGGCGGTGCTGTTGGATTTGCTCTCCGATAGCCCGATGTTGGAAATAAAGGAGACTTCCGTAGTGGCGTCGGGCGAGATACTGTAACGCCCGTTGGCATCAGTGCGCAGCTGGATATCCCCTGTGGAGCCATTGACTCCGTCGGTGATGGTCTGGCCTTGCAGACGATACCCATTGGGGTCAACCAGATAGCCCGTATTGTCGAAACGGAAGTTTCCCGCTCGGGTGTAGCGGGTCAGGTTGTTGTCCGGGCCTGTTACCCGGAAAAAACCCTTCCCGGAAATACCGAGGTCCGTCGTGTCGCTGCCATCAATCATCGCACCGGTTCGGAAGTCCGTGAGCACGGCGCCAAGTCCGACGCCAAGCCCGATCTGGGACGGGCCCGAGGTTGCCCCCGCGCTTCCCGAAGCAATGGATTCACTGATGAGCGTTTGGAAATGCGCGTCGGTAGTCTTGTAGCCCACGGTGCTCACATTGGCGATATTATTGCCAATGTTCTGCATCCGCGTGCTGTGGGACACCATTCCAGTGGTCCCGACGTACATGGATTGAAAGCTCATAACCTTCTCCTTCAGCCGATATAAACACACACAACCGACGGAAAAAAATTCCCGTCACATGGATGATTCGCAAGGACTGTGCCAGCGGTGAACGAAAGAAGGAGATCATTCTCTTTGGATGAAAGCCGGCCCCGTGAGCGATGTGCACACGGGGCCGGAAGGATGGAGAGGGAAGAGCAGGAGCTCTGTGTGGCTAGGCTTTGGGATCTTTGGGGAGGCCGGTTTTGCCTGCTTCGGTGCGTGCCAGGACATCACAGCGTTCATTTTCCGGGTCGCCGCTATGGCCTTTGACCCAGTTGTAGTTGATCTCGTGTTCGGCGAGTAGCGGGTCCAACCGGAGCCAGAGGTCCTGGTTCTTCACTGGTTTCTTGGCAGCGGTTTTCCAGCCGTTTTTTATCCAGTTCTTGAGCCAGCCCTGGCGGATGGCATCCAGAAAGTACTTGGAATCGGAGAACAGGTTGACCTTGCAGGGGCGCTTCAAGGTGGACAGTGCCTCAAGCACGGCCATCAACTCCATGCGGTTGTTGGTGGTGCCGGAGAAACCGCCGGACAGTTCCTTGCGCTCGTCTCCGAACTTGAGCACTGCGCCCCATCCGCCGGGGCCAGGATTGCCCAGGCAGGAGCCGTCGGTATAGATGGTGACCGTTTCCGTGGTGTTGTCCGTCATCAGCTCCGACCTCCCGTGTCCAGTCCGGTCACGCGTTCCCAGATCAGTTGCAGGGCCTTCATCAGGCCCGTGGGCCAGCTGTCGGATTCAAAATAGGGTCGCATATGCTCCTGAAGTTCGTCATTGAATCCTGAACCAAGGGATTTCTCGATCCAGGGCGGGGAGACGACGATGAGTTTCCCGCCAGTGCTGTCGATCCCGATATACAGGCTTTTTGCCTTGAGTTTTGGTGGTTCAGGTGTGCCGTCGGCAATACGCAGAACCAGTTCGATGCCCAATTCTTCTCTGAACAATTTCGCAAAGTCTCTGAATTGGGCCTTTTGATCCGAGGACAGGGCACCGGACTTGTCCAAAATCGCTGAGCGGGTCTTGATGTCTTCGAGGGCGTTGTCGAAATGTTTTGTATAGAGCCAGCCCACCCCGATAAAGACACAGATCAGCAGCATGGTCCGCAGAAAGCGGGCGCCACCGGACTCTTCTCGGTAGTTGGACATGGGATTGAACTTCATGGGTTGATCCTTGTACGTTGAGGGCCTTGGGGCCGAGTGTTTTCTAGCGGTTGGTTCGGGAGGGCGTCAAGTCAGGATCCATCGCCGCGCAATGCCGCAACTGCATCAAGCCGGGCGGCCTGGCGTGCGGGACGGATGCCGAAGATGACTCCGACGGCCACAGCCGAGGAGAGTGCCAGGACGAAGACCTTGGCCGAGAATTGGATTTCCAGGATGCCCAGTCGGGTCAGTGCCTGCCCCAGGCCCAGGCCCAGGCCCATGCCGATGAGCGCTCCGGCTATGGTCAAGATGGCGGCTTCGAACAGGAACTGTGCGGTGATGGTCCAGGCCTTGGCTCCCATGGCCTTGCGCAGGCCGATCTCCGAGGTACGTTCGCTGACGCTGATGTAGAAGAGGTTGGCCAATACAAACCCGCCTACCAGCATGGCAACCGTGGCCGTGACGCCCAGAAAAACAACCAGTCCGCCCTTGAGCATGCCAATGAATTTCAGGATTTCATCGGCGGTGAGGATGGTGAAATCGTCGTCTTCGCCGTCCTTCAGGCCGTGCAGGTGCCGAAGCAGTGAGCGGGTGTTCTCCACATGCACGCTCATGCGTTCGGGGTCATGGAATTTGACACGCAGTGCGCGGAAATATTTGCGGTCCATGTTGAAACGTTGGGTGAGGGTGGTCAGGGGAATGATCATGCGTTCGTCGATGCTCGATCCACCGCCTGAGAACCCCCGGTAGGAGAGCCGTCCGATGACCTGTATGGGCAGGTCTCCCAGGAAGACGACCTTGCCGATGGGGGACTCGTCCCCGAACAGCTCTTCGGCCGCTTGGTCGCCAATCAGTCCGACCTTGGTGCCCAGGGCCACATCCCGGTCACTGAAGTCCCGGCCTTCGGCCAGAGGCCAGTTCCAGACCTCGGAATAAGCGGCAGTGGACCCTACCACCACGGGCAGTTCTTTGCTTTTGCCTCCGTAGCGGGCCATGATGCTGCGCTTGGCGCGCATGGGTACTACGAGATAGGCGCCGGGCAGGGACTGGCGAAGCCTGCGGGCGTCCTCCCAGGACAAGGTCAGGGTGCGTTTGCCCACGGCACGGCTCTTGATGTCTCCACCCAGAACAAACACCGCATCAGGTCCGAACATGTCTACTATTTCCAGCGCCTTGCGTTGGGCGCCATCCACGCTGGTGACAATGACCGTGAGTGCGGCGATGCCCATGGCAATACCCGCTGATACAAAGATGCTGCGCAGTTTGTAGGCCCAAACCGCCTCCAGTGCGAACCCGAAGACGCGGCCTAGAGTGACAAGGGTCTCAATCGCTTGGCGCAATGTTCCCGTCCAGCATCTGTATGGACGAGGTCGCGTAGGAGGCGGTCTCCTCGTCGTGGGTGACCATGATGACAGTGGTTCCGCCTGCATTGATTTGTGCAAGCAGGGACATGATTTCTCCACTGGTGGTGGAGTCGAGCTGGCCTGTGGGTTCGTCGGCGAAGATCACTGCGGGTCGGTTCAGCAATGCCCGGGCCAGTGCCACCCGCTGTTGCTGTCCGCCGGACAATTGCGAAGGCCGATAGGCGGCTCTGTCCGCCAGCCCCACTTGGTCCAGAATGTCTTGGGCGCGGGTCGTGAGGGTGCGCCGGGACTCAGTCCCATACAGGCCGGGCAACAGGACATTGTCCAGGGCAGAGGCGTAGGGGATCAGGTAAAAGCTTTGGAATACGAAACCGAACTGTGTGTTGCGCACTTCTGATTGGGCGTCGTCATCCATGGATGACACATCTTTGCCCGATAGCAGATAACGCCCTGCACTGGGGCGGTCCAGCAAGCCGAGAATGTGCAGCAGAGTGGATTTTCCCGAGCCCGAAGGGCCCTGCAATGCCACGAAATCGCCCTGATTGATGGTCAGATCAAGACCTTTGAGGACTTTGGTGGTCAAGTCGCCCTGCACGTAATCTTTGGTCACGCCTTCCAGGCGTATGAGGTGGGCGTCACCCATGGGCTAGTCCTTTTTCTTCTTCTGGCCGGGCAGCACCAGTTGGGTAGCGACGGTGTCCCCCTCGGACAGACCCGAGAGCACTTCGGAATGTGTGACTCCGGCCAACCCGAGTTCCGGATATGCCTTGCGGACATCCTTTCCTTCAGACACGAAGACAACCTGCTCGCCGCCCACCCATTTCAGAGCGGCATTGGGCAGGGCCAGGACGTCTTTCTTGATTTCCACAATGATCTGGCTCTGGGTGGTCATCTCGGGGCGCAGGCGCAGGGCCTGATCCTTGTCCAGCCGAACCAGTGCCTGATAGTAGACGATATTGTCGCGGATTTCCGGTTCGGGATAGATCTGGTCGATGGTCCCGTTGAAGATGTCACCGGGGTAGGCGTCCACCTGGAACTCAACGGGCAGCCCCGGGCGCACTCGCCCGATGTCTGTTTCATCAACGTAAATCCACATCTCCAGGCGTGTGGGATCGAGCACGGTGATCAGGTTGGCCACTTCCAGGCCCGTGACCACGGTTTCTCCTTCCTGGGCTGCAACCTGGCTGACCACCCCGGTCAATGGGCTGATGATGCGCGTGTAGGACAGCCGGGTGCGGATGGAATCCAGAGCTGCCTGCTCCTGCGCCAGGGTCTTTTGGGCCTTGCGCTGATCCTCGACGGTTTCGAAGCGGATGCGTTCCAGGGCCGAGACCTTGACGCGCAGAGCGCTTTTCTTGACCGCTGCATTCTGGCGGGCATCGTCCAGGGCATCTTGGGCGACCAGATCGGCCTCGGCCAACTGGCGCTGACGCTCGAAGGACAGAATCGCGTAATCCAGCTCGGCGGCCGCGGCGTTCAGCTCGGCTTCGGCCTCGTTGACACGCAGGGGGGACGTGGTTTTGACCCGTGAGAACTCGGCTCGGGCATGTTCGCGGCGAGCCAGGGCTTCGGCTTCGGAGGCCTTGAGTTCGCGGTCATCGATCACGGCGATCAGGTCGCCCTGAGTCACTGGGTCACCCACGCGGACGTTCATTGTGGTGATGCGCCCAGTGGCCTGGGCCCCGATCTTGACGATGGCCCCGACCTGCGCTTTGACGATGCCCGTGGCCTCCAACTGGTTACGGACTTCGCCGCGGGCCACGCGGGCGGTGTTCAGGACTTCGATTTTGCCGTCACCACTGCGGGTGGTCCAGAACAGGCCCAGGGCGGCAATGGCAAAGACAAGGATGGCAATGATGATTTTTTTGCGCACGTATCCACTCTCGTGTGTTGAAAACGAGTGTTAAGAATTTGTAAGTGCAGAGGTTACGACGGGTTGGCACCAAGGTCCAGTATGGATCGCGAATAGGCCTCCTGAAGCGCCGCCAGATACTTCGGGTCCATCGCGCCTTTCCAGGTGACGACCTCCATGAACCGTTTGGGCACACGGGCCTGCGTCGGATCAAACCCGGTGGTCAGTTTGAGGCGCCAGCGCAGGCGTTGCATCTCCCCGGCCAGAGCCTCGAGGTTCGTGGCGGTGTCTTGCAGACCCACGGAACTCAGAGCCTCTGCCACACGTTCATTGGAGTAGATTTTGCGCGCAAACAGGCAGGAAACCATGCTGGTCAGCATCACCCGGCCACGTTCGTCGTCGACCATGAACTTCACGGCCTTGTCCACATCCTTGTCCTTGGCGGACTGGTCGTATGAATAACCGCCGCTGTCCAGATGTGAATGTCTGAAGCCCATGGCCTGGGAGACGTAGAAGACTTCTCCTGTGGCGTAACCGGCCATCTCCTGGCCCAGTACGCAGGCAAAGTCCTCTCCGCCATAGTGCTCGGCGGCAACCATGGCCCCGCGTGCCAGGATTTCGTAGAATTCGTTTGTCCGGCCTCCCAAGCAGTCCATGGCGGCGATGAAGCCCTTGGAGTCACCGAAGGCCAGCGGGAGCAGGGTCTCCTGTTCGCTGATAAGGCCCTTTTCCAGGGCTTCGGCGGCCCAGGCCAGGGCCACGCCGGCACTCATCACATCCATGCCCTGGCGTTCGCAGGCATCCAGAACGGCCAGCACATCCGAGGCGTTGGTCAGTCCCAGCATGGAGCCGCAGGCAAAGACGGGTTCGTAGTCGTAAGAGACCTGGCGGTAGAGGTATTCATTCTCGCTGGCAAATTTTTCCCGTAGCAGGCCGATATGAATGCAGCCTACCGGACAACCCGCGCAAGCGGTCTGTCTGAGCAGTAATTGCTCGGCAATGCGCTCGCCAGAGATGCCGTCTATCTCCGGGCGCTTTGTCTTCTGGAGGTTGTTCCAGGGCAGGGCCGAGAGTTCATTCAGGGCCAGCAGGTTCTCGGCAGTGCCCAGGTTGTGATACTTGCTCATCATGTCCGTGCCGGTCAGGTCGGAATAGATGGCCTTGAAAAGTTTCTTGTAATCCTTGCCCCCGGCCAGAGGCAGTTCTCGATCACCTTCCACTACCACGGCCTTCAGGTTTTTGGCGCCCATGACCGCACCGGAGCCCAGCCGCCCGAAATGGCGGAAGGAATCCACATTGATGCAGGCGTAGGAACAGAGGTTTTCACCCGCAGGGCCGATGCGGAAGATGCTGCGATGGCCGGCTGTTGCGGCCCGACGGCGCAGGTATTTGCCAGTGGTAAAGACGTCGCGTCCGCGCATGTACTCCACATCTTCCACGCGCAGGCCACGTCCGGCCAGGAAGAGCGAGGACAGTCGCTCCGAACGTCCGGTAACCACCAGAGCGTCGTAGCCGGCAAAACGCATGGACAGGGCAAGTCGTCCACCGGCGTGGCTTTCGGCGTATTGTTCGTTGTAGGGAGACTTGAAGCCGCAGACCACTTTGCTCATCAGGGGGAAATGCCCGGTCAGGGGGCCGATGGCGAAGATCAGTGGTTGATCAGGGTGTAGGGCGGGCAGTTCCGGGTGACCGAAATGCTCATAGAGCTTGGCTGCCAGCCCGGAACCTCCCAGACATTCTGCAGGCGACAGGAAATCCGAGCGTTCACCTCGTCCGGTCTGCATATCGACATGCATGATGTGGAATGGGCGATTACTCATGATGGTCTCCCTCGGTGGTTTCCACGGGCAGGGGCCGGCCCCTGCGTTTGGGGGCTTCGGCAAGTTCCAGGCATTCGTGCGGACAGAAGGACACGCAGCGTCCACAGTGGATGCAGACATAGGGGAAGCCGTCTTCCGGGCTCATGCTGATGGCGGCCACCGGACAGACCTTGGCGCATTCGCCGCAGCGGATGCACAGTTCGCGCTTGACCTTGACGCCTCCGCCTTTGCGTTGGGTGAAGGCTCCTGTGGGGCAGGCTTCGGCGCAGGGTGCCGGGTCGCAGGCCACGCAGACCGTGGCCTCGAATCCCGTGGACAGGCCGCCTGCCGACCCGATGCGAATCCCCGCACGGGTCCAGGACAGGCTGTCGTGGACCAGACGTGCGCAGGCCAGGGAACAGGAATGGCAGCCAATGCAACGCTCCATGGCGCTGGCAACAAGTATCTTGGGCATGTCCTTTCTCCTTTTCCCTGCACAAGTTGTTGGAAACAGGAGGTTCCCTGCTTCCCAACTATTTATGTTTATTCTGGTCTGCCAGAGGGTTCTTAGCTCATTTCCTTGATCCATTGAGCCAATGGGACTTCAATGACCTTGCGGATTTCTTCCAGACGCTCGGCGCTTTCGGCCTCAAATCGCAGCACCAGCACGGGCTGGGTGTTGGAGGCGCGTAGCAGTCCCCATCCGTCGGGGAAGACGATGCGTACTCCATCCACATCGATGACATCATAGTCGTCCTTGAAGAACTCTTGAGCGCGTTTGACCACGTCGAACTTGATGGCGTCCGGGCACTCCTGACGAATCTCGGGGGTGTTGAACGTCTTTGGCCAGTCTTCAAGGTAGGTGCTGATGGGTTTGCCCGGAGTGCGAGCAACGATGTCCACGATGCGCAGGGCCGAATACAGAGCGTCGTCGAATCCGTAGTAGCGGTCCGCGAAGAACATGTGTCCGCTCATCTCACCTGCCAGCAGCGCACCTGTTTCCTGCATCCTGGCCTTGATCAGCGAGTGGCCAGTGGCGTTCATGATGGCGTCGCCTCCGTGCTCGGTAATATCCTTGTACATCAGGTGGGTGCACTTGACCTCACCGATGACGGAGGCTCCCGGGTGGCGGGTCAGAATGTCGCGGGCATAGATGGACAACAGCTGGTCGCCGTAGATCATTTTGCCGTTTTCATCGATGACGCCGATGCGGTCCGCATCACCATCCAGGCCGATGCCCAGCTCTGCGCCTTCGGCCGGGACCCGTTTGATGAGGTCAGCCATGTACTTGGGCACCGTGGGGTCGGGATGGTGATTGGGGAAGTCGCCATCAGGCCGGGTGTACTGCTCGATGACCTCGGCTCCGATACGCCTGAGCAACTCGGCACAGACTTCGCCCCCAGCGCCATTGCCGCCGTCCAGTACGATCTTGACAGGTCGCTCGAGAGTGACCTGTGCTGACAGATCATCCAGATAGCTGGGGACGATGTCATGGGACGAGGCCATGCCACTTCCGGTCTCGAATTCGCCAGAAGCCATGATCTTGTAGACTTCCTGAATTTCCTCGGAATGGATGGTGGACTCACCAGCCCAGACCTTGAATCCGTTGAACTCGGGCGGATTGTGGCTGGCGGTGATCATGACACCTGCTTTGCGGCCAAGTTTTTTAACCGCAAAGTAGAACAGTGGGGTGGCCACCATGTTCAGGTAGATCACGTCCACGCCCGTGGAGGTCAACCCATTGATCATGCGTTCCTGATAACCGGGCGAGGAATGGCGGCAGTCATGAGCCACAATGGCTTCTGTGATTCCCTGACGGCGGAAGTAGGTACCGCATGCCTTGCCCAGGATTTCGACCCAATCCGCGTCGAAATCCTTGTCCACGATTCCGCGGATGTCATAAGCACGAAAAATCTCTTTATTGACGGGTTTCATCTATCCTCCCGTGTGATATAACGTTATCATTGTCGGGCAAGGTTATCCTATTTATAAGGATTAAACCCCGACGTGGGATTTATCAAGCCGCTTTTCAGTGTGGACGCTGTGTACCACAGGTTTATATCGGGTAAAAGACGAAAGGTTTCGGGTGGAAAGGGCCTTTGTGCCTTGACCACACAAGCCTGAGAACTTAATGGATGCTATTATGAATTGGGATTGGGAAAAATTACAGCAACGTCGGCAGAGACCCCCAGGAGGCCCCAATGGGCCGAATCTGGGCGACTTGAACGTTAATTTTGACAGGTTTAAGAATTTCGGATTCCCCGGTTGGAAGATACTGCTTGGGGTGCTGGTGCTCCTCTGGCTGGCGTCGGGTATCTACATCGTAGGCCCTGACGAGGTCGGCGTGGTCAAACGCTTCGGCGCGTACAGCAGCCAGACGGAACCTGGGCCGCATTATCACTGGCCAGCTCCTTTTGAATCCGTACTCAAGCCGCAGGTGACCAAGGTTCATCGCGTGGAAGTTGGTTTCATGAGCCTGGGGCGTAGCGAGTTCACTCAGAATTCGCGTCTGACTCCCGAAGAGTCCCTGATGCTGACCGGTGACGAGAACATCGTGGATGTGCAGTTCATCGTGCAGTACAAGATCAAGGACCCTGCCAAGTATCTGTTCAATCTGAAGGGCCAGGAAAACACGGTCAAGTCCGTGGCCGAGGCGGCCATGCGCGAGGTTGTGGGCTACAACAAGATTGACGCGGTGCTGACGACCGGCAAGCTGGAAATTCAGAACGAATGCCGTTTGCAACTCCAGTCCATTTTGGACAAGTACGAGTGCGGTATCAACGTGCTGGCTGTTCAGCTTCAGGATGTCCATCCGCCCAAGGAAGTCATCGATGCCTTCAAGGACGTGGCCTCTGCCCGTGAGGACAAGAGCCGCTTCATCAACGAGGCCGATGCCTACCGCAACGATCTGATGCCCAAGGCCCGTGGTCAGGCGGCTGTTCTGATCAATCAGGCCGCTGCCTATAAGGAGACCCGGATCAGGGTCGCCAAGGGTGAAGCCGACAAGTTCCTGTCCGTGTTGCGCGAATACAACAAGGCCAAGGACGTGACCCGCAAGCGTCTGTATCTGGAGACCATGGAGAAGATTCTCTCCAATCCGGATATGGAGAAGGTCATCATTAGTGATGATGCTGCGGGCTCGGTTCTGCCCTACCTGCCGCTTGATCGAAGGCAGAAGATTGAAGGAGGAAAGAAGTAATGCCAGGAAAGAAGGCTGGAATCCTCCTTGCTGTGCTCGTGTTGGGCTTTGTTTTCGTGACTCAGAGTCTTTACACCGTGGACCAGACCGAAAAGGCCATTGTCCTGCAATTGGGCAAGCCTGTGGGCGGCGTCATGCTCCCCGGACTGCATTTCAAGAAACCGTTTGTCCAGAATGTGCTGTTCTTCGATTCCCGGGTGCTGGAGTATGACGCCCGCCCCGAGGAGATCCTGACCAAGGATAAGAAGAACATGATCGTGGACAACTTCACCAAATATCGCATTGTTGATCCGCTGCAGTACTACCGTACCGTGCGCAACGAGCGGGGTGCACTGGCTCGGCTTGACGATATCGTCTACGCCCAGCTGCGTGTGGCTCTCGGTGGGTATACCCTGATCGAGGTTGTGGCCGAGAAACGTGGTCAGATC
The DNA here is from genome assembly GCF_003966735.1 of Desulfovibrio ferrophilus. Taxonomy (NCBI): domain Bacteria; kingdom Pseudomonadati; phylum Thermodesulfobacteriota; class Desulfovibrionia; order Desulfovibrionales; family Desulfovibrionaceae; genus Desulfovibrio; species Desulfovibrio ferrophilus. The sequence continues at coordinate 2,308,602 of NZ_AP017378.1, read as the reverse complement.
ATGCATGAAGTGTCCGCCCGGGCCTCCGAGCTGGTCAAGGACTACGGTATCGAGATTGTCGATGTGCGTATCAAGCGCACGGATCTGCCCACGGAGAACGAACGGGCCATCTTTGGCCGGATGCGTGCCGAGCGTGAACGCCAGGCCAAGCAGTATCGTTCCGAAGGTCGGGAAGAGTCGGCCAAGATCAAGTCCAATGCCGACAAGGACAGGGCGCTCATCCTGGCCGAAGCCGAGCGCGAGTCTGCCATGCTGCAGGGTCAGGGCGACGGTCAGGCGACTGCCATCTATGCCAAGGCCCTCAACCAGTCTCCGGAGTTCTATGCCTTTAAGCGAAGCATGGAAGCCTACGAGAAGAGCTTGATGGGTAATACTCGTGTTATCCTGACACCGAAGAGCGAGTTCTTTAAGTATCTGAGGTAGATGGTTTGTTGTTGAGCATGTAGAATGCAAAGCCCGCTCCTTTTTCGGGGGCGGGCTTTTTTGATGCTGCATTGAAGATGCAATATATGATGCAGAATTTTTTTTGTGTATTGAAAGTTGGGTGTCTACTGGGGGTTATGGATATTTATCCCGACAATACCGATCATCTTACTAGGAAATGTCGTTGACAAGGGTAGACCTTGTATTCATTATGCGGGTGTCTCAAGTCGCACTGAGGGGAATTGAAATAGGTTGGGGAATGGCAGGCGAAGGCTTTCGACTTGCGTTCTCGTTGGGTTGCCAACAATTCCTGAGGGCGTGTCGTTTTGCCTTAGACTTCCACGCAATACCTGTTTTGATGAATCGTTGGGCGCGCTCTCTCGTGGGGAGGGCCGGCTCGTTATTTGTTTTTTGTTCCACGTGGTCGCCCTGGCGGTCGGGATGGGATAGGCAAGAGATCCTCGGGGACTCCGATTTCCGCTAATTGCTGGATGCGCTTGGCAGGAGCGGTTTCTCCCTTTACAATACGGGTGATCATCGAGGGGTGAACCCCGAGCAATCTGGCAAGGCCACCCATAGTGTACCCGTTGAGCACAAGCCAGGCGCGCAGCTTGGCTTGACGAGATGGGACATTTGATTCAAGTACTTTACTTGTTTCTTTTATTTGAGTAGTCATTGCTAGAGTCTATATAAGTTAGGCGAAGTAGCTGTCAATAGCCAATTTAAGGAAACCCGGGAAACGATAGGGAAGGAATGTGAATGGGAAAGTCAGGTAAGAAGTACGGGGAAGGATTTGGCCCTGTCGTGGATCGTATCAAGGAAGCAACGGGAACCAGGACTCAGGTTGAACTCGCAGCAGTACTTGGCATTCGCCAGTCCAGTATTTCTGATGCCAAACGCAGGGACTCCGTGCCCGCTGATTGGTATCTTACTCTTTTTCGCGAGTTCGGTTTGAATCCCGATTGGTTGGCCTATGGCCGCGGTCCCCGCTACATCAAGACCAAGGAAGGCTATCAGCCCTTTGATCAGCCTGCCCTGTCAGAGACCGTGCGTGAAGAAGCCTCTCCGTATGGTGATCCCATGGCATCTGCCAAGGTGGTCTCCTATTATGCCATGGCTGGCGGCACCTCCGAGTCCGGACAGTGGAAGCCCGTACCCGCAGGCAAGTTGACCATCCCCAAGGGGTTTGATCGCAAGTCGCTGCTCGTGGTCAAGATGGACGGTGGCGGTATGGAGCCCATGATTCGTCGTGGTGCTTATGTCGGCCTGGACCGTGATCAGACCACCGTGCTTTCCGGAGAGATTTACGGCGTGCTGCTGCCCTTCGAGGGATTGGTCGTTCGGCGTGTGTTCCTGGAAGCCGACAAGACACGCTTTGTGCTACGGGCCGAGAACGAAGGTCATGCGGATCAGCATTTCACCTTTGATGAATACAAGGACCGCATTCTGGGCCGCATGGTCTGGATGATGCAAGAGGTCTAGCGAGTGATCTCTTACTGGCACAGCAACGGGAAGGGCTGTGCCTGCCGGGATAATGACTGAAAAAGCCCCCCTCGATTGAGGGGGGCTTTTTCAGTGGGTTGAGGTGCTTGTCAGCGGCGTGCACGGACTGTTAGTCTATGCGCCCGCGCTTGTACGAGCCGGGAAATAAGGAGATCGTAATGAGTGACAAGATAACGGTTCCTGGTGTCGTTGCCTGCAAGGGCGGTCGCAAGCTGTCCATGCTCACCGCCTATGATGCGGTGCTGGCCGCATTAGCTGATGCCAGTGGTGTGGATATGATTCTGGTTGGCGATTCGCTGGCCATGGTGGGGCTCGGGCAGCGCGATACGTTGGCGGTGGGTATGGATGCCATGATCCATCATACCCGGGCCGTCTCCCGGGGTACAGAACGGGCCCTGGTCGTGGGCGATATGCCTTTTATGTCCTATCAGACTTCTGATGAGGAAGCTGTGCGCAATGCGGGACGATTTCTGGCTCAAGGGCGCGCCAGCGCCATCAAGCTGGAAGGTGGGGCGCGCATGCTGAGTCGTATTCAAGCCATTGTGGCCGCGGATATTCCGGTGATGGGTCATATCGGGCTGACCCCTCAGAGTGTGGCAAAGCTGGGTGGATTCAAGGTCCAGGGCAAGACCGCCGAAGCTGGACGGGCTCTGGTGGAAGAGGCTCGCATGCTGGAGGACGCCGGCTGTTTCAGCATGGTGCTTGAAGCCGTTCCGGCCCCCATTGCAAAGCTGGTCACCGAAGCCGTATCCATCCCGACCATCGGTATTGGTGCCGGACCGTACTGCGATGGGCAGGTGCTGGTGACCCATGACGTTCTTGGTCTGTTTGATCGCTTCACCCCGAAGTTTGTGAAGCGTTATGCCGAACTCGGCAAGGTTGCCGTGTCCGCCATGCAGGCCTATCGCGAGGATGTGGAGGCCGGGGCCTTCCCCGGGCCTGAGCATTCCTTTGACATGCCGGCCGAAGAAGTCGCAAAGCTCAAAGGGTAGGCGCCGCAACTATGGAATTTGATCTGCATACGCTGTGGACCGGCCTTGGCTGGCCGCTCATTCGTTTGATTTTCTTTATCTCCGTGGGCGTCCTGGTGGGTAACCTCATCGAGGCCCTGAACTGGACCAGGGCCGTGGCCAAACTGGCTCAGCCTTTGACCACGGTGGCTCGCCTGAAGGATATTACTGGCGCGGCCTTTTCCATGGCCTTTTTCTCCGGGATTACGGCCAACACAATGTTGGCCGAGGCCCATGAACAGGGCAAGCTTTCGGACCGGGAGTTGATGCTCTCCAACCTGTTCAACAGCCTGCCTACCTATTTTCTGCATCTGCCGACCATGTTTTTCATCACCGTGCCGTTTATCGGCGATGCGGCGGTGACCTATGTGGGGCTGACCCTGTTTGCCGCATTTCTGCGTACAGTCTGCATTGTGTTTATGGGCCGTCTGTTGTTACCGCCATTGCCCGAGGGCTGTGTTGTCTGCCGTCTGGACGAGCAGAAAAGTCGTGGCTGGAGCGAGGCCCTGGAACGCACCTGGTCACGCTTCAAGAAGCGTATTCACAAGATTCTGCGGATCACCGTGCCCATCTATATTCTGATTTTCTTTATCAACAAATTGGGCGGTTTCACAGCCATGGAACAGTTCATGGCCGAGCACGTCAGCGTGTTCTCCTGGCTGCCACCACAGGCTCTGGGCATTGTGGTGTTTCATGTCGCTGCCGAATTCACCGCAGGATTGGCCACTGCCGGAGCTTTGTTGGCCGATGGCAGCCTGACAACGCGTGAGATTGTATTGGCGCTTCTTTTGGGCAACGTTTTGTCTTCGCCCATGAGAGCATTCAGGCACCAGTTTCCATACTATGCGGGTATCTTCAAGCCGCGTATTGCGCTGCGGCTCATCGCGGTGAATCAGACCCTGCGCGTGGCGGCGGTGATTCTTGTCGGCATCGGCTACTACTTTCTTGGTTAATTTAGTCGCTTGAAAAAGGCGCGTCTGCGGTGTTGCTTCGTTCAAAACAAACCCTCGCCTACGTCCGTGTAGGCGTCGGGCTTGCTTTGAACTCGTGCCTACCCTCCACACCCTTTTGAAGCGACTAGGGGAGGTGGGAGTGCGGAACTTCGTTCCCATATCACGTACTTCCCGCGAGTCGCTGTAGGTGGTTGCTCCCTTTTAGGCCATTGCGGTGGAGTCCTTGAAATGCCTAAGATAGCTCGGCATACAGACGGTATATTTTAATGACCGGACCTAGGGAGGCGACCATGAAGCGCATCGGACTGCTGGCAGGCATGAGCTGGGAATCCAGTGTGGAATATTACCGCATTATCAACCGCGAGGTGGCTTCACGCCTGGGAGGGGTGCACTCCGCCGATATCCTGATGCGGTCCTTTGACTTCCAGAATATTTACGATCTGATGTGTGGTGGTGACTGGGATGGCCTGGCCGGGGTTGTGGGGCGAGCAGCCCGCGGGCTGGTCGATCAGGGAGCCGACTGTGTCCTCATCTGCACCAACACCGTGCACAATGTGGCTGCGCAGGTGCAGGAGGAACTCTCCGTGCCCTTGATTCACATTGCCGATGCAGCAGGCCACGCCGTGAAGGCCGCCGGGCAGACCAGGGTGGGACTGTTGGGAACGCGTTTTACCATGGAGCTTGATTTCTATGCGGGCAGGTTGGCGGAGCACCACGGCATCGAAGTGCTCGTGCCGGACCAGACCCAGCGAGGCGAAGTGGATCGCATTATCTTCGAAGAACTCGTGAAGGGTGAGCTTCGTGATGAATCGCGTACGAAATACGTGGAGGTCATCGCTGATCTTGCCTCCCGGGGGGCGCAATCCGTGGTGCTTGGATGTACTGAAATCCCCTTGTTGGTTGGCCCGCAGGATTCTCCCTTGCCCCTGCACGACACCACCACCCTGCATGCTCTGGCCGCCGTGGACTTTGCGCTGTCAGGCATTTGAAAAAACGCGTTTCTGTTTCATTGCGTCGGCGAGAACGAATCCTCGTCGATATGGGAATAGGCGTCGGTTTTGATCTCGTTTTGCGCCTGGCATTCATGCGCTTTTGAATCGCCTGTCCGGTGTCAGGGAGGAAGATGGGGGAGTACCCATGAAGTTGGTCCCCCCCCTCGCCTGTCGTGGCAATTTCAAATCAGTCCTACAGAGCAATGCAGGGCTGTTTTTTTGTTCCGCTTTTTGAAAAGGCGTTACAGACCTGCCTGCATGGCAGGGTTGACCCGAACAATGGCCACCCGCCAGCCATCATAGTCGCGGTAGTCATCTGATTTCAGCCTGACGATGGGCAGGATGCGCTTGAGTTCCGGGATATCCAGGGACAACTGCACATCCGCATCAGGGGCTGTACGATCCAGTACGAAGACGGCCAAGGCGTGGGTGTCCAGCGGACGGGCATCCTCCAGCCCTCCTTCGGGCATGGAATCCAATCTACGCATGGTCTTGTATGTTTCGGTCCAGGTGGCGGCAGGGGCGGGCAAGCCGTCCTTGGGCACCAGGAAGACTCTGATGACAGGGGTTCTGGTATAGATGGGAGTGACCTGGGCCATGTCGATATTCACCCCGTTCTCATCCACCGTGTATATTGAGCTGTAAACGATTCCTGCCCGGCGTCCGTTGCTGTCGGAGAGTGTCGCTGCGCCGCTGGTGGTGCGCCCTGTGGGGCCATCTGCTCGTGCAGCGTAGCGCAATAGCCGGTGGTGTGTGACCCGGAAACCGGAGTAATGGAAGCCGTGGGCGGCAAGAGCGTGGTGTGCCTCGGGTGTGAACCGTGTCCCGCGCAAGGTCTCACCCTGTAAGTGCCCAATGATGCCCCGCATGGCATGAATGGCATCGGGTGGATAGGCGGATGCCTCGTCGGGCAGCGCTTCGGGCACGGGGCTTAGGGTTGTCGGTATTCGCGTGCAGCCAGCAAGCAGGACAGCCAGTGCCAGGCACAAAACCAGGGTGCGATGGTGGGGCATGGGACCTCCGGGCAGGGAATGAATCGTTTGCCCAGAGTATCAGAAAGGAAGGTAAAGAAACAGCCGCCCACACACCAGGGATGCGTGGGCGGCTGAAAATGTTTGGGAAGGGGTTATCTGGTGTAGGTGCCCATGGTCTGGGCCGAAGCCAGGACGTGTCCTTCCATGGCCTGCTCCAGTTCTTCGCGTCTGGCCTCGGGAGCCAGGTCCAGATCGCAGTCCAAAGCATAGAGGGTGAAGAAATAGCGGTGTGTTCCACTGGGAGGACAGGGGCCGCCGTAACCGATGCGATTCCAGCTGTTCAGGCCCTGGCGCAGGCCCGAGGGATGCTCAGCCTGAGCGGGAATCTTGGCCGCAAGGCGGAAGGCGATGCCCGGGATGCCGTAGATGAGCCAATGGGTCCATGTTCCGGCGGGAGCATCGGGGTCGTCACAAATCAGGGCATAGGTCTTGGTGCCTTCGGGCGCATCTTCCCACTCAAGGGCGGGAGAGAAGTCGCTGGCGTCGCAGGTATACTGGATGGGAATGGCGGCGCCTTCGTCAAAGGATGTGCTGAACAGTTTCATGCGGGTCAGTCTCCTTGATGGTCGAGTTGTTGCGCTTCGGATACCAGAGTGAACCGCCACTTGCAAAAGACTTCCTTGGGGTGCGAATCCGGCGGGGCAAAAAGGCATTCGGTCTTGATGCGAGGATCAACCTCGGTGGCGAACTGCGAGAATTCTGCCATGTGCATATCCTTGCAGCAGTATTCACCCAGGCCTCTGGCCAGACGGGCCTCCTGAGCTGGGCAGTGAGGGACCTGGATGGTGACTTCGTCCTCGGTTTCCCGAATGTCGTAGTCCACGAGGATGCACCAGGGGAAAAGCCTCATGGCGCGCACGAAAGAGGTCAATCCGGCCTCGGTAATGCCGAAGCGTCGGGTCAGGTCACGCGCACCCAGTTGCCCGCATTTTCCCCAGACCTGTTCGTTGAGCTTTTCGGCGGTTTCACGACCGAATTTCTCTTCGACGCGAATGAACCAGAACGCATCCACCACACGGTAATGCCATAACAGGAACCGGATGTAGTCGTCCTTGCCCTGCTGGCCAAGTTCGTCGAGCACTGAAAGATCCATGGAGTCTCCTGAAAAATGGTCTCCGCTGCGGTCTTGATGTACAATGAACCAAGGGGATTGGCAAAAACAGGATTGCGTTGAATTTGCGGAAGTTGCGTTTCAAGGGTAAATGAGGCAGCAGTCGGAAACATTTTTTGAATTCCCCTCATGTTCGAACAGGCAGTGATTATGGATTTGTTAACAAGCACATATCTCGTTCCCGTGTGGCAGTTGCTGCTGCTTGGGCTGGTTCTCTTGGGGCTGTGCACAGCCCTTGGACTGGTCTTGCGTCGACTCTGTTCGGGGAAGAGCAGTGGCGCGGCTTTTGAACGGCGCCTGCACGACAGCGAAAAGCGCAACGAGGACCTGCGCCGCAGCGAGGAAAAATTCAGACATCTGTACGAATCCGCTCCGGTGGGGATTCTGCGTATCCTTGTGGATGGCAGCAGAGTGCTCATGGGCAATGACGCCGCTGCCCGGATGTTCGGCTTTGACACCGAAGCCGAGTTCATGGAGTCATGCACGCCCAAGGATTTTTATGCCGATCCGGACCAGCATCTGGAGCTCGTTGATGCCCTGAACCGGGAAGGCCGGGTCGAGGGCTATGAAATCATGATCAAACGGCCTGATGGCAAGCGCAAGATCGTTTCGCTGTGGGCTCATATCCATCCCGAGGATGGCAGCATGGAAGGCGCCGTTGTGGACGTGACCGCCACCCGGCTGGCCGAGCGCGAACTGCGCGATGGGCATTTGTTCCTGCAGGCCGTAATGGACACGTTACCCACTCCGTTGTTTTTCAAGGATCGTTCCGGGCGAATCCGGCATGTGAACAAGGCCTTTGAGGAATTCATGGGCATGGGGCGCAAGGCAATGCTGGGCAAGCCCGTGTCTGAAATGATCCCGGATGAGGCCCTCGAGCAATGGGATATGGCTGACCAGGGACTGCTTTCGGCCAGCGGGGCGGCCATGCAACGCTTTGAATCCTGGGTCAGAACCCGTGGCAGCGGCCGGCGCGATGTGATGGTGCACGAAGGGCTGGTCACCGATTCCAAGGACAAGCGCATCGGTATTGTCGGGGTGCTGACCGACGTGACCGAACGCAAACGCATAGAGCACAACCTGCGTGAAGCCGAGGAAACCTATCGGAATATCTTCGAGAATTCCGGCCAGGGCATTTTCACCTCCACACCGGATGGTCGTTTCCTGAAGGTTAACGCCGCCATGGCCAGACTTTCTGGGTATGAAACCCCGGAATTGATGGTGGCCGAAGTGAAGGATATCGCCAAGCAGATTTATGCCAACTCCAACCAGCGCGATTTGCTGCTGGCAGCATTGCAGCGTGATGGTGAGATTCAGGGGCAGGAACTCGAGGTGCAGAAGCGCGATGGCAAGCGAGTCTGGGTTTCTGTGAGTATCAAGGGGATTAATGATGCTGCCGGTGAACTTGTTCGCCTGGAGGGCGTGGTCGAGGATATCACCGAGCGCAAAACAGCAGAGCATGAATTGACTCGCCGGGCCACCACCGATGCCCTGACCGGGCTTCCTAATCGTTTTTTGTTTGAGCAAGCCTTTGAAAAGATGCTGGCTCAGGCCAAACGCTCGGGAGAACGATTGGCCCTCTTGTATATGGACCTCGACAACTTCAAGCCCGTTAACGACAACTACGGGCATCAGGTCGGCGATGAGCTTCTTGTGGAAGTGGCCCGTCGGATTCAGGCCCGGCTGCGTGAATCCGACGTGGCAGCTCGCCTGGGTGGTGACGAGTTCGGTGTCCTGCTCTGGAACCCGACGGACAGCGATGTTGTGGCTCGCATTGCCGCCGAGATCGTGGAATCCATTGGGCGTTCCACGGAGCTCTCCGTTGCCACCGTGACCGTGGGGGTGAGCATTGGCGGGAGCCAGTATCCTGACCATGGGGAAGATGCCAGAACCCTGACCAAGCGCGCTGACGATGCCATGTACAGCGTCAAGCAGGGAGGTCGGAACGGATTCCGAATGGCTGAGTGAAGTGAACCGCGATTTTTCAATGATGAAAGTGTAAAAGCCCGGCGCATCCGCGCCGGGCTTTTTGGTGGAGTATTCTGTACAGAAGCGGGGCTAGGCCGGTGTCACCTCTTCTTTGGGGATCAGATCGCCTACCGGACAGGGCAGAAATGTGCTGGTGAACTCCCGGATTTGTTTGGCAGTGCCGATGACCGCCACCAGATCGCCCACGGATAGCGAGGTGTCCGGTGACGGGTTGATCTGGAGTTCCTCATGATGTTCGATGGCAATAACCGAGGCCCCGGTCCGGGTTCTGACCTCGGCCTGACGCAGTGTCCTGCCAGCCAGGGGGCAGTTCTCGCCCAGTTCTATCCAGTGCAGGTCAAACAGATTTCGCGAGACACGCAGTTTGCGCAGGGCTTTTTCCTGTCCATGATGAAAGGTGTCGTACAAGTCGCTGTGGACCTCGTCTGTGAAGCGCATGATATGGGCGGCTGGCACCTTGAGTTGAGCCAGGGTCTGTCGGATGAATTCCAGACTGGCCTCCATACCCGGCTCTACCACCACGTCCAGCCCGAGGCGGGACATGGTTTGCATCTCCTGAGGGCCGTTGGTGCGGCCAATGGTCACGACGTTGGGGGCGAGGTGCTGAGCCAACTGAACCACGGTGCGGGTGACATCGAAGGCTGGAGGCGTGATGAGCACGATCTTGGCCTGGTCGAGATGCGCGGCATGAAGGACAACCTCCTGGGTGGCATCTCCGTAGATAACGGGATGGCCGTTATCGGTCAGGCGTTTCATGCATCTGTGGCTGGCCTCGATAACCACATAGGGAACACCGAAGCGGCGCAGAATATCTGCCACTAGCCCGCCTATGATGCCTCCGCCCACAAGCACCACGTGGTTCCTCAAGGTCTCGGTTTTGATATTGATGGTCGTCAGCTGTTGATCGGGCAGGAAGCGTTTGCGAACGTCGTAGAGCGGCCCCGTGGCCTTGGACAGAGCCGGAGTCAGCAGCATGGTCAGCACTGTCACTGCCAGAATCAGGGCGAATTGGTTCTGATTCAGCCCGCCGACGGCCAGGCCCGTGCCAGCCAGCAGAAAGGACAGCTCGCCAATCTGTGACATGCCCAGCCCCATGGCCAGTGGTACGACGTTGCCGTAACGGAAGATGCGGGCAATCCCTGCGAAAATGAGTCCCTTGACCAGCATGATAGCGCCCACAAGCAGCAGGACCGTGCCCAGATTGGCAAACAGGACCACAGGGTTCAGCATCATACCCACTGAGGCGAAGAAGAGTAGGCCGAACAGATCGCGCAGAGGTAATACATTGCTCAGAATCTGGTAGGCGTAATCGGATTCGCTGAGGACCATGCCCGCCACAAAAGCCCCGAAGGCAAAGGACAGCCCTGTCAGGTGCGTGGCGTAGCCAATGCCTAACCCGATGGTGCAGGTGGAAAGTAGAAACAGTTCGCGCGAACCCGCCCGGGCGATGCGCTCAAGGAGCATGGGGATGATCTTGCGGCCCAGTACAAACATGGTGCCCAGAAAGAGCACGGCCTTGACTCCGGCCCAGATGAGAGGGCCCGACCCGGCGTCCTCAACTCCAATCTGGGGCAGGATGATGAGCATGGGGGCAATGGCCAGGTCTTGCACGATGAGCATGCCGATCATGACCCGGCTGGAGAGGGTGCCCAGCAGCTCCTGGCTTTCGAGCGTTTTCAACACCACCATGGTACTGGAAAGGGAAAGCACGGCCCCGAGCCAGATGGAAGCGGTTCTGTCCCAACCGAGGAACTCACCCAGCCCGTAACCGAAAGCCATGACCAGCAGGATCTGGATGGGAGTGCCAATGAGTGCCACTAACCGCACGGGTCTGAGTTCCTTGAGTGAAAACTCGATACCCAGTTCAAAGAGTAAAAGTCCCACTCCGATTTCAGCCAGTAGTTCGATGTTGTGGGCATTGCCCACCATGATTCCCGGCGTGTGCGGCCCCACCAGGATACCGGCCAGGATATAGCCGAAAATCAGCGGCTGGCCCAGACGCCGGGCAATGATGGCAAAGATCAGTGAGGCCACGATGATGATGATCAGGTCGGAAGCGATGCCCATGGAATACTCTCGATAGGGTTGATGCCCATTGTGCCCTGATGGGCGGGCAGTGAGTTTTGTCTTGGGTTCCCATCCTAGTCGATGCCTGCTGCCGGGAGCAACAGGAAACGGATAAATTCATGTTGTTGAAATGAGAAAGGGGCCGGTGCGATGGCACAGGCCCCTTTGGTTGGGTAATTTTGCTGGAGTTAGGCTTTCACGTGATCGCTGTAAGCCTGCATGGTGTTCAGCAGCAACTGGGCGATGGTCATGGGGCCCACGCCGCCCGGCACTGGGGAGATAGCCGAGCATTTGTCCTTCATAGCCTCAAAGTCGCAGTCGCCCACCAGTCCGTCGTCGGTGCGGTGGATACCCACATCCACGACCACGGCGCCTTCCTTGATCCAGTCTCCCTTGACGTGCAAGGGGCGCCCCACAGCAGCGATGACGATGTCGGCGTCTTGGCAAAAGGCCTTCTGGTCTTCCAAAGGGGTTCGCGAGTGCACGATGGTGGTGCTGGCATTGCCCTGGTCGCTGTATTCGATGAGCATCAAGGCCATGGGCTTGCCCACGATGTTGGAACGGCCCAGAACCACGGCCTTCTTGCCGCTGGTGCTGATGTCGTAGCGCTTGAGCAGCTCGATGACTCCGGCGGGGGTGCAGGATCGATAGCCCGGCAGACCCAGAGCCAGCTTGCCCACGTTCATGGGATGGAAGCCGTCCACGTCCTTGTCCGGATCGATGAGATCCAGACAGGCCTGGGAGTCCAGTCCACTCGGCAGAGGGAGTTGCAGCAGGATGCCGTCCACGGTGTCATCGGCATTGAGGCTGCGGATCAGGTCCATGAGTTCGTCCTGAGTGACGGAGGCGTCAAGACGATGGGGGATGGAGCGGATGCCGGTCTCGACGCAGCCTTTTTCCTTCATGCGCACGTAGACCTGCGACGCGGGGTCCTCACCCACCAGAATTACGGCTAGCCCCGGGACGCGGCCATGCTTCTTCTCCAGAGCATCCACTTTTTCCTTGATCTCAGCCCTGATGGCTGCGGACGTGGCTTTCCCATCCAGCAATATCATTTCTATCCCTCCGAAACGGCCGCCCATGAACGGCCGTCTGCTTTGTTGCCACGAACGATTCAAAATCTCGCGTATGTCTCAATACTACTCGATCTTGAATCGTTCTTGCGCCTCGCATCCGACTATCCTTGAGCACCCGTTGAAGAGGAGCTTGGCCGTCGCCTGGAGGCGTTTTCGTCATTTCAAATAATTGGGGTCGGATACGCCGACCCCATATAAAGCTATTCCTGCTAAACGCGTTTTGAAATTCCGGGTTAAGTGGTTTGCCTTAAAAAAAGGAACCACTGCGGATTGTTTGAGAGCCGTCGGATGCCAGGCGCGAGGGCGATGCAGGACTGACGCGTATTTGATCATACGCGAGGGACTGCATCGCCCGAAGCAACGCCGCAGATGGCGGCTCACGGACGATCCGCCTAATCCATGTCGAACCACTGTTCGCCCATGATAGGCCCAAAGTAGATGCCGTCGTCTTCCAGGTCCTCTTCCAGACGCACCAACTGGTTGTACTTGGCCAGTCTGTCAGAGCGGGACAGGGAGCCGGACTTGATCTGACCGGCATTGGTGGCCAGTGCCAAGTCCGCGATGAAGTGATCCTCGGTCTCGCCGGAGCGGTGGGAAATGACGGTGGTGTAAGCAGCCTGCTTGGCCATCTCGATGGTGTCCAGGGTTTCGGTCACGGTGCCGATCTGGTTCAGCTTGATCAGGATGGAGTTGGCTGCGCCCTCGTCGATGCCACGGGCAAGGATGTCCGGGTTGGTGACGAAGATGTCATCACCCACCAACTGGATGGTGTCGCCCATGGCCTGGGTCTGGAGCTTCCAGCCGTCCCAATCGGCTTCGGCCAAGCCGTCCTCGATGGAGATCAGGGGGAAGGTGCTCGTCATTTCCTTGTAGAAGTCCACCAGTCCGGCGGCATCGAATTCGCGACCTTCACCGGCAAAGACGTATTTGCCGTTCTTGTAGAACTCGCTGGCGGCGGCGTCGATGGCCAGGGCGATCTGCTTGCCCGGCTCGTAACCGGCTTCGGTGATGGCGCGCATCAGGTATTCGAAGGCGGCCTTGTGGCTGGGGAGGTTGGGGGCGAAGCCACCCTCGTCACCCACGGAGGTGACCATGCCGTCTTTCTTCAGGATTTTTTGCAGGGCGTGGAAGGTCTCCGAACCCATGCGCAGGGCCTCGGCAAAGGTTTCGGCGCCCAGAGGCATGATCATGAATTCCTGGATGTCCAGGTTGTTGGGGGCGTGCTCGCCACCGTTGATGACGTTCATCATCGGGGTGGGCAGCAGCTTGGCGTTGGCTCCGCCCAGGTAGCGGTACAGGGGCAGTCCCATGAAATTGGCAGCAGCACGGGCGGTGGCCATGGACACGCCGAGCATGGCGTTGGCGCCCAAGCGGCCTTTGTTCTCGGTGCCGTCCAGGTCAATCATCAGATTGTCCAGAGAGACCTGTCGGAGAGCATCGAGGCCCACGATGTTCTCGGCGATTTCGGTGTTCACGTTTTCCACGGCCTGGAGCACGCCCTTGCCGCCGAAGCGTTTGGGGTCGCCGTCACGAAGCTCAAGAGCCTCGCGGGTGCCGGTGGATGCGCCCGAAGGCACGGCTGCGACGCCGGTGGCGCCGGATTCGGTGGTGACTTCCACTTCGACCGTGGGGTTGCCTCTGGAATCGAGAATCTCTCTTGCCCAGACATTGATAATGGTGCTCATGACAGCGCTCCTCTTAAAAGTATGTATTATTTCATGGTGTCGGGGTCGCGCGGCGTTCGGTCGAGCCGTGCAACCAACCGAGGATATCAGAATCTGCCGTTTCGTTCCAGAAAAGCTATGTGCAGGCCAGTAGGAATCAAGTCGGGCCTGACATGGTCGATGGCCTCGCACTGGTCGGCCACGCTGGTTGCCAGTCCGCCAGTGGCCACCACAAGGGCTTCTCCGCCCAAGAGGTCCTTCAGGCGTCGGACCAGACCTTCGGTCATGGCAGCGAACCCCACGATGAAGCCCTGGTTCAGGCTGAGCATGGTGCTAAAGCCCAGGCGAAAGGGGCCGTCCAGGGTCAGCGTCAGGTCCGGCAGCTTGGCCGTACCCGTGGTCAGGGCGCGGGCCGAGCTTTCGATGCCCGGGCAGGTCAGTCCGCCCAGGTATTCGTCGCCGCATACGCAGTCCATGGTGGTGGCGGTGCCGTAGTCGATGACCACCAGATTGGCGGCTTCGGGATACAGCCGCCGGGCCGCGTAACAGCCCACCATGCGATCGGCTCCGACATTGTCGGGAATGGACGCCATGTTGGAAAAGCCAAGGGGCAGGTCGTCCGGAACGAACCTTGGGCGCACCCCGGTCAAGCGCATTACGGCTTCAGCCAGAGGGCCGTCGGCTCGCGGCACCACGGAGGATACGGCGCAGGCCGAAATGTCCTGTGGGGCAATGCCTGCGCGCTGGCAGGCCGCCAGCAATCCTGGCTCCAGGGCCGCAGCCGGGTCTGCGAACGTGGGCACAATGATCGTATCTTCCACGGATGGAGGGCCATCCGGGCCAGCGATGACGGCCTTCACGTTGGTGTTGCCGATGTCGATTAAAAGCAGGTGGGTCTTGCTCATGGTTCCCTTGATGGACTATGCTGTTTCCGCTCACCGGAATGTAATGGTTTCAGAGGGAAATTCAAGTGGTTGATTTCCTCGGCCTGCGGGTTGTCCTTTCAGCCCGGAGGCGATATTGAATCCCCTGGACAACACCGGGCGCAAGCCCGACAGCTTTGACCCGAGAGGAATGCCATGGATCCGACTTTACTTGTCCCAATCCCTGACCCCATTCAGGTGCCTTGGGGCTGGTTTCAGGGGCTTTTATCCCTGACCTTCGTCGTACATATTCTGCTGGTGAATATCGCCCTGGGTGGTGCCTTGGCCGCACTGTCAGCCACTTGGTGCAAGCATGAATGCACCGAGCCGGTGGGTAAGGATATTTCCGTGAAGCTGCCAACGATCATCGCGCTGGCAGTGAACTTCGGGGTGGCTCCGCTTCTGTTTTTGCAGACCCTGTACGGGCATTTGTTCTATGTCAGCGATATCCTCATGGGCTGGTGGTGGCTGGTTGTTCCGTTTCTGATTATCGTCGCCTACTACGCGGCCTACCTCTTTGATTTTCAGTTCGACGGGTTGGGCTCACTGCGGGGGCTGGTCATCGGTTTCTGCGCCCTGATTCTGCTACTGGTGGGGTTCCTGTTTTCCAATAATATTTCGCTGCTCGGCAATCCGGTGCAGTGGCCGCAGTATTTTACCGCCGAAGGTGGCACCTTCCTGAATTTCGGGGATCCGACGCTGATCCCACGTTATCTGCATTTCGTTCTGGCCTCGCTGGCCGTGGGCGGGCTGGTGACTGCCCTGCACTGGCAGCGGCCTTCCAAGCAGGCCGAACCGCTGGCGGAATGGTATGTGGATCAGGGCATGAAGTGGTTCTTCCGCGGCACCGTGGCGCAACTCGTGGTGGGGCCATGGTTCCTGCTGGGTTTTGGGCACGATGTGATCCTGCAGTTCATGGGGCATTCCGGTTTGGCAACGGCCTTGTTCCTGGCTTCGCTGATGGGGGCCTTGATGTGTTTGCATGCCGGGTTCTTCAAGCAGCCCAGGCAAGGGGCTTTCTATCTGGTCTGCACGGTGGCCACCATGACCGGGGTACGCGAGTTCGCGCGCATCGGCACCATGGATCCGTATTTCAAGGCCACCTCTCTTGAGGTCACGGGACAGTATTCGCCCATGATCATGTTTGTGGTTGCCCTGGTTGTCGGGCTGGGCCTCATGGCCTATATTCTCAAGCTGGCCGCCAAGGCCCGGAAGGAGGGCTAGCTCATGGATTATCCCGTCTGGCATATCCCCGAATTCGGCGGCGGCCTGCTCATTGCCATCATTGCCGTGGTCCACGTTTATGTGGCTCACCTGGCCGTGGGAGGCGGACTGTTCCTGGTGCTGACCGAGCGCAAGGGGCTGATCGAGGGCTCGGATGCCATCCTGGCCTATTGCAAGAAGCACACGAAGTTTTTCCTGCTGTTGACCATGGTTTTCGGCAGTCTGACCGGCGTGGCCATCTGGTTCGTCATCGCTCTGACCAACCCCACGGCGACCCTGACTCTTATCCATACCTATGGCTTTGCCTGGGCCACGGAGTGGGTGTTTTTCCTGGGCGAGATCGTGGCGTTGCTGGTGTATTATTATACCTTCGGCAAGATGAATTCGCGTGACCATCTGACCGTGGGCAAGCTGTATTTCTTCTTCGGGTTCGCCTCGCTGTTCATGATCAACGCCATTATCGGTTCCATGCTGACTCCGGGTGACTGGCTCGAGACCCAGAATTTCTGGGACGGGTTCTTCAACCCCAGCTTCTGGCCAGCGCTCTTTTTCCGTGCGCTACTGGGCTTTTCCTTTGCCGGGCTGTTCGGGTTTTTTACGGCCTCTTTCAGTCGCGACCCGGAAATTCGGGACGGGCTGGCGCGCTATAACGCCATGTGGACCTGCATTCCGCTGGTACTGATGGTCCCCACGGGCTGGTGGTACTTCAGCATTCTTCCCGAAGGGCCGCAGGCCATGATCATGGGCTGGAACGCCGAGATCGTGCCCTTTACCCGTGCGCTGCTGGCGTCCTCTCCGGCGATCCTGGCTCTGGCGTTGCTCATGACCCTTAAGCTGCCGCCCTCGGTCCGGCGTTGGGTGGCGCTGATTCTGCTCATTCTGGGGCAAGTCCAGATGGGCGGTTTCGAATGGACGCGCGAGGCTGCTCGCAGGCCTTATGTGCTGGCGGGGCATACCTATTCCAACCAGATTCACCCTCAGGATATCGAGCGCATCAATGAGCAGGGCTGGCTGAAGATTGCCAAGTGGGTGGAGAACCGCGAGATCACCGACGACAACCGTCTGGCTGCCGGGCGTGAGTTGTTCTACGGCCAGTGCTTTTCCTGCCATAGCGTGGGAGGCCTTTCCAACGACATCTTGCCCCTGACCGCCAAGTTCAGTGTGTTTGGCCTGGATGCGCAATTGGATGGGCAGGGCAAGATCCGTAACTACATGCCGCCTTTTGCAGGCACGGGCGAGGAGCGTTTGGCTCTGGCCTCGTATATCGTCGAGGAATTGCATGGAGGCGATAAGCCCTTTTATGGTGCAGCGGGGGAGGCCGATGTTGCCGGGGCTGTGGAGGCCGCCAAGGTGCCCACGCCCGTGGATATTCCGCCTTTTGACAAGAAAAAAGATGAATACGTGCTGCTGGCCTGGAATAATCTGGGCATGCATTGCATCTCCGACTCCGACCGCTGGTGGACGCTGTTGCCCCCGGCCAATGATATCTTTGCCCAACTGGTGCGACGCGGCGATGTGCCCGAACTGGTGACCGAGGGCGTGACCATTACCTATGAAGTGGAAGAAGGGTTCAGAAATCCTTCCGACCACGTGGAATTCTGGGATTTCGCTGACAAGTTGTTTGGCGCGACGCTTCAGAAGAATGTCGGGTTGGCGGGCAAGGGGCTGATCGGTGACATGGACCTGGATGCAGAGCGTCGGGCCTTCCATGCTGATCTGATTCCTGTGGTGCCGTATCCCGACGGCGGCGGGTTCAACCCGTATCCGTTGTTTACGGTCAAGGCCGTTGATTCCGAGACTGGTGAGGTGCTGGCGACCACGCGCACCGTGGCTCCCACGACGACTGAAATGGGCTGTCGCAACTGCCATGGCGGCGAGTGGCGAGTGGCCGTGGTGGCCGGATTCACGGGTGAGACCTCGCGCGATGTGCTGGCCGTGCATGACAAGATCAACAAGACTGACCTGCTTAAACTGGCCGAGCAGGGGGAACCGGTGCTCTGCCAGAGCTGCCACGCTGATCCGGTGCTGGGTACCGAGGGCAATCCTGAAATCCTCAACTTCCCGGCGGCGTTGCATGGCTGGCACGCCAACTATCTGACGGGACGCGAGGAGGACGCCTGCGCGGCATGCCATCCCAACGATCCGATAGGTCCGACACGCTGTCTACGCGGGATTCATGATGACATTGGCGTGACCTGCGTCAATTGCCATGGAACCATGGAAGATCACGCTTTGTCTTTGCTCAAGAAGGAGGACGAGGCTGGCAAGAAGGGCGCGGCGCGTTTGATGAAGAACTTGGCGCCACGCACCGTAGACAGCCTGGCCGAGGTCAATGGCCGGACCCCGTGGTTGCAGGAGCCTGACTGCCTGAATTGCCACGTGGGCTTTGAGCCGCCCGAGACCATGGACGGGTTTAACAAATGGACCGCCGACGGCTCGGAACTCTTCCGCAACCGCCGCGACGACATGGACGCCCTGATGTGCGAGGCCTGTCATGGTTCCACCCACGCCATCTATCCGGCTCGCGAGGATTCCGGCTACGGTGCGAACCGCGATAATATCCCTCCCATGCAGTATATGGGCGAGGCCAAGCAGATGGGAAAGGATGGCAACTGCAATGTCTGCCATGTGAATACCGAATACACTGCTGCGGATATGGCACATCATCCGGGTGGCTTCCGATAGAAAAGAAGAACCTGCGCCCGTCCGGGGTTGACTCCTCTGGCGGGCGCAGGTAGAACCACCCGGCTTATTGAGCTTGACGAAACTCTCGGGGTTCTTTAACAAGAACCTCTTTTTATTTTCTGAGATGGTGAACTAACTATGTTTGACAATCTACAAGACCGCCTGAACACGGTATTCAAGAAGTTCAAGGGGCAGGGTCGCCTGGATGAGAATAATATCCAGGAAGGCCTTCGCGAGGTGCGTCTTGCGCTCTTGGAGGCGGACGTCAACTTCAAGGTTGTCAAAGAGTTCATCAGCCGGGTCAAGGATCGTTGCCTTGGTCAGGATGTGCTCAAGAGCCTGACCCCCGGTCAACAAGTGGTCAAGATCGTCCACGAAGAGATGATCGGCCTGCTGGGCGGCGAGACCGCTGACCTTGAACTGCGTGGCAATCCGGCTGTGATCATGATGGTCGGCCTGCAGGGTTCGGGTAAGACGACGACCTCGTCCAAGCTCGCTTTGCACCTCAGGCGCCTGAAGTTCAAGCCGTTGCTGGTTCCGGCGGACGTCTATCGTCCTGCGGCTATCGAGCAGCTGACGACGCTTGGCAAGCAGCTGGACGTGCCTGTGTTTGCGTCTTCCACGGACATGAACCCCGTTGACATTGCCAGTCAGGCACGCGAATACGCCCGTGAGCAGGGCTGCAACGTGATGCTCCTGGATACTGCCGGTCGTCTGCACATCGATGAGACGCTGATGGACGAGCTTGCGGCCATCAAGGCCGAAGTGTCGCCGCAGGAGATTCTCTTTGTGGCGGATGCCATGACCGGCCAGGATGCCGTGACCGTGGCCGCCAGCTTTGACGAGCGCCTGGATGTGTCCGGTGTTGTGCTGACCAAGATGGACGGTGATGCCCGCGGTGGTGCGGCCTTGTCCATCAAGCATGTCACGGGCAAGCCCATCAAGTTTGTGGGTATGGGCGAGAAGGCTAGCGATCTGGAAGTATTCCACCCTGATCGCGCGGCCTCGCGTATCTTGGGCATGGGTGATATGCTCACCCTGATCGAGAAGGCTCAGGAAGATATCACCGAGGAAGAAGCCGAGAAAATCGGCAAGAAATTTCAGCGCGCGGAGTTCGATTTCGAGGACTTCCGTACGCAGATGCGGCGGATGAAGAAGCTCGGTTCGCTGGAGGGTATTCTCAAGATGCTCCCCGGCATGGGCGGCCTCAAGGAGAAGTTGGGCGAACTCAAGGTTCCAGACAAGGAACTGGGTCGCGTGGAAGCCATGATCAATTCCATGACCATGGAAGAGCGCAAGAACCCCAACCTCATCAATCCCAGTCGCAAGGAGCGCATCGCGCGTGGTTCGGGCATCGAGCTGGATGAAGTCAACCAGCTGGTCAAGAACTTCGAGCAGATGCGCAAGATGATGAAGAAGATGATGGGCCGCTCCAAGAAAAAGGGCGGTATGCCGAAAATGCCCAAGCTTCCCGGAATGGGTGGCGGTATGCCAGGAATTCCGGGTATGGAAGGGATGGAAGGTATGGGAGGTATGCCGGGAATGGACGGTGATGAAGCCGCCCGCGCCCAGTTTACCAAGGCCAAGGTCAAGCGCAAGAAACGCGTGAAGCCTCAGAAGAAGAAAAAGAAGAAGAAATAGGACGGCACACCGGGACGCGGCTGCCCCAGGTGAGCCTTAGGTATACAAGGTTTAGGCCTCATTTTACCGATGTTTTATGGCTGCTTGCTTTTTTCGTTTAAATTGTAATACTATACCAATTGGGAGATAGACGAATGGCTCTGAAGCTCCGACTGACCAGGATGGGATCCAAGAAGCGTCCGTTTTACCGTATCGTGGCCATGGACAGTGCCACCCGCCGTGACGGCCGCGCGCTTGAGTATGTGGGTTACTACAACCCCATGGTTGAGCCCGTGGACGTGAAAGTGGACATGGACAAAGTGAAGAAATGGATGGATCGCGGGGCCCAGCCCAGCAATACCGTCAAGTCTCTGCTCAAGAAAGCCGCCAAGGCTGAGTAGTTTACTTTATTCACAACGTCCCGTTCCGCTGTCGATCATGGCGGCAATGTGTTGTAGTTCCTGCGAGACGTCCCCCTTGGAATTGATGCGGAGGGTACCATGCTCAAAGATCTGATCTCGTACATTGCCAAATCGTTGGTCGACAACCCAGACGACGTCGTCGTCTCGGAAATCGAGGGTGAACAAACTTCGGTGCTTGAGTTGAAGGTGGCCAAGGAAGACCTTGGTAAAGTGATTGGCAAGCAGGGTCGTACGGCCCGTGCCATGCGCACCATTATCGGTGCAGCTTCCACCAAGGCCCGTAAGCGGGCCGTGCTCGAAATCATCGAATAGGTTCACTGTGCGGTCATTTTGGCCGCTACCGTTTCGGAATGCGCGGTGGGGTGCAAGCTCCGGGCGGGACAGTACAAGGCTAGAAGGCCGGAGGCGGTCAGTGACGACGTCGACAAAGGACCTCGTGCTGATAGCCGAGGTATTGAAGCCCCATGGAATTCGAGGGGAAGTCTCAGTGGATTACCACGGAGACTCCCCTTTTCTATTGGATGAATTCCCCGAGATATTCTTGAGGCCCAAAGCACCTAGGCCCCGACCAACGGTGGGCGCAAAATCCGGCAAGCCCGGCTTGAAAAAGCGTGTTGCCAAGCCTGCCGCACCTCGTACACGACCCGTGAAGATCGAATCCTGGCGGCCTCATAAGGGGCGGCTTCTGGTGTTTTTCGAAGGTATCGCGGATCGCGATGCTGCAGATGAGCTACGCGGAGCCGAACTGCTGGTCCGTGAGGCGGATTTGCCCGAGCCCGGTGAGGATGAACTCTATCTCTATGAGGTGGAGGGGCTGACCGTGCTTTTGGAGGACGGTTCGACTCTGGGGCACGTGCGCCAGGTGCAGCTGTTGCCAGCCGGGCAGGAAGTCTGGGCCATCGACACCGAAGACGGCCGGGAAGTGCTGTTTCCGGTTGCCGACGAGTTTGTGGCCGGAGTGGACCTTGATGAGGGCTGGGTGACCATTGTACCTCCTCCGGGACTGCTGGAACTGTATCTGAACGATGATAGCAGCGAATAGCGGAGCCAGCGTGCAGTTCAATATTATCACCTTGTTTCCCGAGTTCTTCGACTCCCCTCTGTCCTGTGGCCTGATGGCCAAAGGCACGGAGCAGGGACTGGTGAACTTTTCGCTGCTCAACCCCCGCGATTTCACTTCTGACAGGCATCGTACCGTGGATGATCGGCCCTATGGCGGTGGTCCGGGCATGGTCATGATGTGTGACCCCGTGGCTCAAGCCATCGAGAGTCTGCCCGATCCAGGGCGCATCGTGTATCTTTCTCCGCGCGGTAAACCCATGAGTCAGTCCCTGGCTAGGGAGTTTGCCGAGGAGCAGAACCTGACGCTCATCTGTGGGCGTTATGAGGGTCTCGACGAGCGGTTGCTGGAACTGTTTCCCATTGAACAGGTGTCGGTGGGTGATTTCGTGCTCAACGGTGGCGAAAGCGCTGCCTTGTGTCTGCTGGAATCCGTGGCCCGTTTGGTGCCTGAATTCATGGGACATGAAGATTCTGCGGATGAGGAGAGCTTCTCCACCGGGCTGCTCGAATATCCTCATTACACTCGGCCCGAGCAGTATCGAGGCTTGTCCGTGCCCGAGGTGTTGACCGGAGGCGACCACAAGCGCATTGCCCAGTGGCGGCATGAACGGGCTCTTGATCAGACCCTGGCCAGCCGCCCGGACTTGTTGTGGCAGGCAGAAATCGACGGGGATGATGTGCATTATCTGCGCCGGGCCCGGGCCGAAGGGCTTGGAGGCGCGTTAGGGCGCAATTTGTACCTGGCGTTGTTGCACGCTCCTGTGGTGAATAAATTTGGGCATACGGTGTCTGTCTCTTTGACAAACCTCGACATCCACGATATAGCCCGCGTTTCCTGTACGTGTGGACTTGGCGGATATTATATTGCCACGCCACTCGCCGATCAGCGAAAGCTCCTGGAGCGACTGGTCGGGCATTGGCTCGACGGCCCCGGCCGCAGGGCCAACAGCGACCGCTCGGAGGCCATTGGCACTATCCGCGCGGCTACAGATCTGGAAGAAATCGTCCAGGATGTGGAGAACCGCTGCGGACAGGTTCCCAAGATCGTCGCCACATCGGCGCGCGGTGCGGGAGACCTGACTGGGAATGAAGTGCGGGAATGGCTTGGGGAGGGCCCCGTGCTGCTTGTGATGGGCACAGCACACGGGTTGGCGCCGGAAGTCCTTGAAAGGGCTGATGGTGTGCTACGGCCGGTACGGTTCATGAGTGGGTATAATCACCTTTCTGTCCGCTCGGCCACGGCTATAATGGTTGACCGTCTGCTTGGCGACGCGCTATAGAGCCAAGTTCCCGACGTGAAAAATCTTCCGCTTAAGGAGTTTTGATATGGATATCATCAAGCAAATCGAAAACGAACAGCTTCGCATCGACCTGCCTCAGTTCAAGGCTGGCGACACCGTCAAAGTGCACACCCGCATCCTCGAGGGCGGCAAGGAACGCATCCAGATGTTCCAGGGCGCCGTGCTGCGTGTCCGCCGCGGTACCACCAACGCCACCTTCACGGTGCGTAAGGTGTCCGACGGTGTTGGTGTTGAGCGTATTTTCCCCCTGCACAGCCCCTACCTGGAGCGTGTTGAAGTGGTGAGCGAGGGCAAAGTCCGCCGTTCCCGCATCTACTACCTGCGCCAGCGTAAGGGCAAGGCCGCGCGTATCAAGACCAAGAACCTGTGGGATTAATCCTGCGGGTGCTTGCCGGAGGGTTCCCCTTCCGGTGCTCTCGATGCGGTGCAAGGCAGTAAGCCATGCCGCTTATGGAAACGACAGAATTGGCCGGGGAATCTTTTCCCCGGCCTTTTGCCGGTTTGGATGAAGCCGGGCGGGGATGCCTCGCCGGGCCTGTTGTTGCTGCCGCCGTTATCCTACCTCCCGAGTATGACCTCCCCGGTCTGACCGATTCCAAGAAACTCACCGAGAAGCATCGTCTTGAGCTGGAGCCGCTCATCAAGGCCCAGGCGATTGCCTGGGGCATTGGTGTGATTTGGCCCCTTGAGATCGATCGAACGGATATCCTGCGCTCCAGCTTGAAGGCCATGTGCCTTGCTGTGGACTGCATGAAGATTCACCCCGTGTTTTTGGTCGTGGATGGCAACCAGAAGGTGCCGTCGAGCATCCCCCAGGCCACAGTGGTCCGGGGGGACTCCAAGGTGCCCGAAATCTCGGCGGCTTCCGTGCTGGCCAAGACCCTGCGTGATCGGGTCATGATCAAGCTGGATCGGAAATATCCGGGCTACGCGTTTGCCGGTCACAAGGGGTACGGTTCCAAGGCCCATATGCAGGCCATACGTGAACTTGGTCCCTGTCGCATGCACCGCATGACCTTCCGGGGGGTAAAGCCCGAGAAGCCATCCAGGGAGCAGGCGCTATGCCTCCCCGGCATTTAGTGCTTGGCCGTCTGGGCGAAGACGCGGCTGCTGCATTCCTGCGCAAAAAGGGCTACAAGGTTCGTGATCGTAATTGGCGAGGCACGCGCGGCGAGTTGGACCTGATCTGCGAAAAGGATGGCGAGATTGTGTTTGTGGAGGTCAAGACCAGAACCCCTGGCCCCATGAACAAGCCTTATCAGGGGCTGACCGCCAACAAGCAGAGCGTGCTGATGCGTACGGTTTCAGAATATCTGAGCAGAGGTGATTTGTGGGATCGCCCTTGTCGTTTGGATCTGGTGGGGGTCGAGATCGAGAATGACGATTCGCCTGTCATCGAGCATATTGAAAATGCCTGTTCACTGACGCCGCAAGGCGGCAATTGGCAGCCCTGGTAATTCCATGACAATGAACGACTGCACAACGACCGTGCGCCCGGGAGCGCTGTACATCGTGGCGACTCCTCTGGGGAACCTCGGTGATCTTTCGCCTCGTGCCCACGAGGTCCTGTCCGGGGCGGACATCGTCTTGGCTGAGGACTCGCGTCGCGCCGGGCTGCTGTTTCAGCGTCTGGGCATCAAGTCGCATGGCTTTATCAGCTTTCATGAGCACAACGAGAACGGCAAGCGAGGACAGGTCTTGTCCATGCTTGCCGAGGGCCGTTCCGTGGCGCTCATTTCCGACGCGGGCACACCGCTGATGTCAGATCCCGGATTCACCCTGGTGCGTGCCTGCCGTGAGGCCGGGCATGAGGTGGTTCCGGTCCCAGGACCATCAGCACCTTTGACCGCGCTGATGGCTTGTGGTCTGGCGCCTCAGCCGTTTACATTTCTGGGGTTTCTGCCGCGCAAGGTGGGCGAGCAGCGGCGACTGTTTGAGCGCCACGGGGCCAGTGGCGCGACGTTGGTCTTTTTTGAGCGTAAGAACCGGCTCATGGCCAGTCTGGCGGTTGCCGCTGATGCGCTGGGTGCTCGCGAGGTCAGTGTGGCGCGCGAATTGACCAAGGCCCACGAGGAATTTATATTAGGCCGTTTGGATGCGCTGGATGAATTGGATGTCCCTGAACGGGGCGAGTTCACGGTGGTCATCGGTCCCCCCGAGGAGAAAGGCGAAACCTCCGAGGATGGGATGCGCCTTATTCTGGATCGTGAGCGCGACAATGGGGGCAAGCCCAAGGAAGTGGCTCGCAGGGCTGTTGCGCAGGCAACGGGCTGGACGGCCAAGGCCGCTTATGAATTGTTGCTGAAAATGGACCGCGAAGAGACTGGAAAACCCGGGATGGAATCGGAGTCGAGTTGAGCGCTGAGAGTGGACCACATGCATGGAAGCGCCACCCGACAGCTTCCACCGTGTTTCCCACCGCCCGAATACTGTTCATGTGCCTGATGCGCACGTGGCTGGTGGGCGCGGGGATCAGCACGCGTGGCATGCAGAACCTGGGGTTGGCCTACGCCATGGACCCGGGCCTGATGGCGATCTATGGTGGTGGGGAACGGCTGCGTCAGGCCCGCCAGCGTTACGCTCAGCATTACAATACCCATCCATTCTGGACGCCGCTGCTTGTGGGTGTTTTTCTTGGCATGGAAAAGAAGATTTCCAAGGGGATTCTGACCGTCGACTTGTACGAAAGCGTGCGCGGGACGACTATTTACACCTTGTCCGCCATCGGTGATTCGTTTTTCGGGGGCAGCGTTCTGGTCCTCTGGTCACTGACTACGGCCTGTCTGTTTCTGTCCGGGCACGGTTTTGCCGCCATTGTCTTGGGAGTGACCTGTTTTGCGGCTCTGGTTCTGTTCAAGTGTTGGACGTTCTGGTTCGGATTCAGGGAAGGACTTAATATTTTGCACCGGCTCGGGCGTTGGAACCTCATCAATTGGGGGCAGCGGTTCAAGCTGTTGAATGCGGGGCTTTTGGTGGCGGTGTGGGTGCTGGCCTGGCCTGGCCCCATTGTGTGGTATGAGTGGATTCCGGCGGTAATTCTGTTTGGAAGCGCAGCCGCACTCATATTGAGTACGGGGTTGTCCCGGGAGATTCTGATGGCCGGAGCACTGGCCGTCTACCTTGGGCTGCCTTGGTTGAAGCAACTTGTCTGGTCGTTGTTCTGATGTTTGTGTGTGAACGTCATGTCGCAATGAACTGCGCGCAAGGAGGGGTCACGTGATCGACCAGGGGACTGCCCCAGGCAAAGCATTGAGTGCCGAGGTTCGCGTCGGCAATGAGCTTGGGCTGCATGCGCGCCCGGCTGCCAAACTGGCTCAGGAAGCGCAGCGTTTCGACTGTGATATCTTTCTGGTGTCCGGCGATCAGGAAGTGGATGCCAAGAGCATCCTGGATATCCTGACTCTGGCGGCCCAGCAGGGAGGGCGGATGCAGATTCGTGCAAGTGGAGATGATGCCAGTGAGGCGTTAGAAGCTCTGACCGGCCTGTTCAAGAGCCGGTTTGGTGAGGGGTAGCCAGTGGCCAGAAAGGTCCTGACCGGTATTCCGGTCTCTTCGGGGATTGCCATTGGCAAAGCCCTGTTCATGAATCGCCGCTTGTACGGACGGATTCCGCGTCAGTCCATTGCTCAGCATTTTGTGGAGGGCGAGAAATCGCGCCTGAAGCAGGCCATGGATCAGGCCGTGGAAGAGCTGGACCTCGTACGTGGGCAGGTGCCGAACGAGTTCAAGGAACACGGGCTGATCATCGATTCGCACATCACCATCCTGCGCGATCCCAAGCTCAGGAATCTGGCCTTCGGTTATATCGAAGACATGCGCATCAATGCTGAATGGGCGCTGCTGAAAGCCGTCAAGGAGATGGAGAAGCGATTCGCTGTCATCCAGGACGACTACATTCGTCAGCGTATTCAGGATGTGCGCCTGGTGGCTGATCGTGTGCAGTCCAAGCTGATGGGCCTGTCCCATGAGATGCAGGAGATCGAAGGTCGCATCATCCTGATGGCCCATGACCTCGCTCCGTCGGATACCGCCGGGCTCGAAGTGGACAAGATCATGGCCTTCACCACGGCTGAAGGCGGCAAGACTTCGCACACGGGTATCCTTGCCCGATCGTTGCAGATTCCATCCATCGTGGGAGTCAAGGATCTCGAGGACACCGTCGAAGACGGCGAATTCGTGATCATCGATGCCCTGAAGGGCAGGATTCTGGTGGAGCCTGAAGAGGACGAGCTGGCCGAGTATATTGCCCTTCAGGACCAGTTTGATGGCTATCAGAAAGCCATTGTCCGCAACTGCCATCTGCCTGCCGAGACCATTGATGGTTACAGGGTGCAGGTGCAGGCCAATATTGAACTTTTCGAGGAAGTCGCGGCAGTGCTGGACCATGGTGCAGAGGGCGTTGGGCTGTACCGGACTGAGTATTCCTACATGAATCGCGAGATCCTGCCCTCCGAGGATGAACTGTTCGAAGAGTATCGGGATCTGGCAAGCATTCTGTCTCCGGCCAAGGTCGTTTTCCGTACTCTGGACCTGGGAGCGGACAAATTCATTTCCGGATTTGGCGCCATCGACGAGCGCAATCCGGCTCTGGGGCTGCGCTCCATCCGGTTGTGCCTGCAACACCGCGATCTTTTCAGGTCTCAGATTCGCGCTATTCTGCGGGCCAGCTTGGCAGGCAACACGGCCATGATGTATCCCATGATTTCCGGCCTGCGCGAGTTGCGCGAGGCCAACCGTGTGCTGGCCGAGGCCAAGGCCCAGTTGCGCGACGAGGGGATTCCCTTCAACGAAGAGCTGCCCGTGGGCATCATGGTGGAGTTGCCTTCGGCAGTGATGACTGCCGAGCTGCTGGCCAAGGAAGTGGATTTCTTTTCCATCGGGACCAATGACCTGATTCAATATTCTCTGGGTATCGACCGTACGAACAAGCATGTTTCGTACCTTTATCAGCCTTTGCATCCGGCGATCCTGCGCTCCATCAAGCATGTGGTGGATGCGGCTCATCAGAGTGGTATCGAGGTCAGTCTGTGCGGCGAGGTCGCGTCTGATCCGTTCTGCGTACCCATCCTGATGGGGATGCAGATCGATTCCCTGAGCATGAACCCACAGGCCATTCCCGGCATCAAGCGCATCATTCGCCAGACCACCATGGACGAATGCAAGGAGCTCCTGAGGCGTGTCCTGGAGTGCCGCACCGTGACCAAGATCAACAAGCTGGTCATGGATTCTATTTTCCAGCGCTTCCCCGAAGAACTGGCTTTCTATTCCTCCCTTCTGGACAATGAGGACTTTGTATAACGATATGAGTCAAAAAAGCACATCCGGCACCAAACTTATCGCCACCAACAAGAATGCCCGCCGGTATTACGAAATTCTGGATACGGTGGAGGCTGGCATCGCTCTCATGGGGTCCGAGGTCAAATCCCTGCGCGAGTCCAAGGTCAGCTTCAAGGACGGTTACGTCAGGATTGATGCCAACGGAGCCTGGCTGGTGGGCGTGCATATTGCCCCTTATGAGTTTGCCACCCATTTTGGGCACGAGCCCGAACGACCACGACAGTTGCTGCTGCACCGGCGCGAGATCGACTCTCTGGCTGCGAAAGTAGAGCAGAAGGGGCTGTCGTTGGTTCCTACCAAAATGTACTTCAAGCGCGGCAAGGTGAAGGTTGAAATTGCTCTGGGTAAGGGCAAAAAGACCTTTGATCGTCGTGACGACATCAAGCAGCGCGATATCGCGCGTGACACGGCCCGGGAACTGACCCGCTACAAGTAGGAGTTCCATGTCCGGACTGACTCCAGCACAAGCACGATTTCTGGGCGAACTCTTCCCGGGTGACGGCTTTACTGCCGTGCCCGAGGAGACCTGTGCCTTTGGTGCGGACGCCAGCCGTCTGTTCGAAGCCCCCTGGGCCGTGGTGCGGCCCGAGAGCGAGGAACAGGTGGTCAGGCTGATGGCCTGGGCTCAGGAAGAGGGCATGCCCCTGTTCCCCCGAGCGCGTGGAACCAACGTGGTGGGCGCGTGCGTGCCGCGTGGTGGCGGAGTGGTTGTCTCCACCCTGCGCATGAATCGCATTCTGGAGATCGATGCGCAGGATTTTGTGGCTGTGGTCCAGCCGGGGGTGGTGACTGCCGATCTCCAGAAGGAATTGGACCGGCATGGGCTGATGTATCCGCCCGATCCGGCCAGTGTTCGGATTTCGACCATTGGCGGCAATGTGGCCACCTGCGCGGGGGGCATGCGCGCCGTTAAATACGGAGTGACCCGTGACTACGTGCTTGGAGTACGGGCGGTGCTGCCCGGTGGGCGCGTTCTGTACACCGGTGGGCGTAACCACAAGAATGTGGTCGGGCTTGACCTGGCACGATTGTTCGTGGGCTCCGAGGGCACGCTTGGTCTGTTGACGGAAATTACCCTGAAACTTCTGCCCAAGCCCGAGGCCACGGCCTCGGTTCTGGCCGGGTGGCCGGACACGGATGGTGCCTTGGGTGCCGCACGGGACATCTTTGCGGCCGGGATTCTGCCCGCAGCCATGGAGTTCATGGAACGCGACGTTCTGAAGGCTGTTGCCAAGGTCGGAGAAGTCCCCTGGCCCGAGGGCACGGGCGCGGCATTGTTGCTGCGCCTGGATGGTGGCCGCAAGGCGTTGGCTGCTGATCTAGATCGATTGGAGCAGGTGGTCCGTTCGGCCTCGCCTTCGTTTTTGCTCCGCGGTTTGGGGGCGCGCGAAGAGGAGCCTTTGTGGGAGGTACGCCGGTTGATCAATCCTGCCTCGTTCAAGGTTGCTCCGGATAAATTGTCTGACGATATCACCGTGCCCCGCAGCAAGGTGCGCAACGCTGTGGACGGTATTCGCAAAATTGCCACCGAGGCCGGTCTGACGGTGTTGGTCTTTGGTCATCTTGGTGATGGCAATCTGCACGTCAATGTCATGCATGACAAAGCCGCAGGCGAGGGCGACCGTGCCCTCCAGGTCAAGAGCCAGGTGGTGGAACTGGTATTGTCCCTTGGGGGGACCATGTCCGGTGAGCACGGCGTCGGGCTGACCAAGTACGCGCATCTGGGAAAGCAGCTGTCTCCCCTGGAATCCGAGATTATGCATTATATTAAAAAAGTATTTGATTTCAAAGGGATACTAAACCCTGGTAAAGGCTACTAATTTACTTCCGTCCCTTCTCTTGCTTTCCCCTTATATTGTTGTAAGTGTTTATATTGCATGAGCAAACGCTTTCCCTGTTGATTTGTTC
The DNA here is from genome assembly GCF_003966735.1 of Desulfovibrio ferrophilus. Taxonomy (NCBI): domain Bacteria; kingdom Pseudomonadati; phylum Thermodesulfobacteriota; class Desulfovibrionia; order Desulfovibrionales; family Desulfovibrionaceae; genus Desulfovibrio; species Desulfovibrio ferrophilus. The sequence goes on along the minus strand of NZ_AP017378.1, from coordinate 2,278,298 downwards.
CCCCCAAGTGGTGTAGATGGTCGGTAGCTGATTTGGTTCTGTTGTTTTGGGGGAAACATGATACTTACCGCTGTTCTCGCATGTGTCGTGTTATTGATATTTGCCCTTGTCTTTGGGGGTATCGTTCGTAACGTCCGTACCAATTACTTGCGTGTCATCCGTTCATTGCGTCATCAGAGCTTTGATCTTGAAAACGGGATCAAGGATCTCAAGGCGGATATGCTGATCCGAGAGGTTCGGGTCTCCAATCTTGAAAAGGAGATCGAGAGTCTGGAGCTTGCCAAGGAACGGGAGCGCGCTGCCGCCGCAGCTGGTGATGTCCCCAGCCGAACCATCGTTGAAGCGTTGCAGTACATGGGCAAGATCACGGCCGAGGATGTGCTGCGCGCCAGAACTTATCTGGAAAATACCAAGAGCGGTTCAACGGTCGAAGAAGCCTTGATGATTCTGGGGCTTGTGCGTCCTGAGGATATGGACAGCGCAGCCCAAGAGGCCATGTGAGGATATCGGCATGATGATGGTCTACCTTTCTATTATTGGGCTGATTCTGCTCGTGACCTGCCCCGTGTATTATTGCCGTATGACCAGAGCCTATGCCGATGAGGTCCGGCGCCTGGAACATCAGGTTGCGCAATTGACGGTGACCAAGGAGGAATTGGATTTCGAGGTGGCCGGGCTTGTGGCTCAGGAGGATGAGTTGAACAAGCAGAAGTTGTCGTTAATCGAAGTTGATCCTTCGTTGCCAACGCTGGGGAGCGCCGGAGGGCGAAAGTACAAGAACCCGGAGGCGTATCTGCTGTCAGTGGGTACGATCACGGCCGAGGACATCCAAAAGGCCCAAAAGTTCAAACAGGGTTCGAAAAGTCCATATAATTTGGGTGAGATTCTCGTGATGATGGATACGATCTCGCCAGCTGAATTGTCTTTTGCCAAGTCCAAGGTCAGAGACTGAGGAAGGCATGGCCGTTGCGCGGGGCGCCTTGGGGCGCTTTTTTTGTGCCTGAGAACAGACGACTTGAATGTCGATTGCCTTGTATCGTCACTTTGCGTATTTTCTGGTAAGACTTGTCAATTATGAGAGGCCGTAAGTGGATATACAGACCGTAGCACTGGTGTGCGTTATTCTGCTTGCGTATTTCATTGTGTTGGGTGGACTTGTGTTGAACAAGCGCCGTAAGCTGAACCATGAAATTCGCGGTATGCTGGGCGATTTGAAGGGCTTGGAGAAGGATCTCCTGTCCATTCAGAAGGATGTCCTGCTCAGGCAGGGCCGGGTGGACCTGATCCGCAAGGATGTTCAGGCTCTGCGCGTGGCTATTGAGCAGGAGAAAAAGGCTGCAGCCCAGAGCGATGCTCCCCGGCAGGATATTGTGGGTGTCCTCATGTCCATGGGTAAGGTGACCGACAGTGACCTGCTGCGTGTGACCGCACATCTTGAGGAAACCAAGAGCGGGTCCAGTGTTGAAGAAGCGTTGGTCATTTTGGGAATTGTTTCGCCTGAAGACATGGAAATTGCCACTCAGGAAGTATTGTGAACGAGGTGAATGCCCAATGACAATGACCATCTATATCTATCTTATCCTCGGGTTGGTGTTGTTGGCATCGCCCGTGCTCTACATCAGGATGACCAAGGCCTACGGGGACGAGGCACTCCGTCTGCGTCAGGAAATTGCCCGGATCGTAGTGATGATTGAAGACAAGACCGCCGAGCGGGATCGTTTGAAGGAAGAAGAGGATGAATTGGTCCGTGAGCGTGTGTCTGTGATGAGCGCGCGGAGTGGGGCGCCTTCGTTGGGCGGTGATGATTTTGAGACCCCCGAGGACTTTTTGCTGACCTCCAAGATTATTTCCCAGGCCGATCTCGACAAGGCTGAGAAGTTCAAGGATGATTCCCAAAGTCCTTATGATCTGGGCGAGATTCTGGTGATGATGGATGTGATTACATCTGCTGAATTGTCTTTGGCGAAATCCAAGGTCCGTTCCTGATCGTTTTTATGAATTCAGTATGAATAAAGCGCCTTGCGGCGCTTTTTTTTATGTTCCGAATTCGTCGGTTTTCAAAGGCAGGGTGATGGTGAAGCGGGCTCCCTGTCCTGGAGCGGAGTCCACGGAAATCGTGCCCCGGTGGTTGCGGGTGATGATGAAGTAGGCCACGGAAAGGCCTAGCCCTGTGCCCTCGCCGGGGTCCTTGGTGGTATAAAACGGTTCGAAGATTCGATTTTTGTGCGCAGGATCGATCCCTGTCCCATTGTCTTCAACACTGATCATCGCCAGTGCTGACTTGCGTCTGATGCGCAGAATGAGTTTTGGGGCGGGATGGTCGGATGACGGTGCCATTGCGTGGGCCGCATTAACCAGTAGATTGAGCAGCACCTGTTGTATTTCAGTCTCCGTGCAGGGAACAGGCGGTAATTCTTCAAAATCACGTACGATTTCGATATCTCTGAAGTCGTATTTTTTCTTGAGGTCATAGTCATTGGCCGCAAGATCCAGCGTCTTCTCGATGCAATCGGTGATATCGACGAGCGCCCGGCGTGAATTGCTGGTGCGGCTGAAGTCGAGCATGTTGGCGACAATCTGTGCCGCCCGTTCTCCAGAGTCTCTGATCCCAGACAGCATATTGAAAATACTGCGGCGGCTCATGTATTCCCGCATGGCCTCCAGCGACAACCCCAGTTCTTCGGCGGCATTGACGTTGGCGGGCAGTGTAGAATCGAATCGGCGAATGATATTTTGTGCACCCTGAAGGATACCGCCCAATGGATTGTTGATTTCATGGGCCATGCCTGCAGCAAGCCCTCCCAGGGAGAGCATTTTCTCGGACTGGATCATGATTTCTTCAAGATGGATGCGATCGGTGACCTCGTCCAGACGGACTGCCGCGCCATCGGTGCCGCCTTCGGGCAGGGGATAGAGCAGCATGTCCCAGAAGGTGAGCTTGCCATCCCTTTCCATAGGCAGAGCCTTACAGGAGATGGGCTCGCGGGTTCGGATGGTCTCCTGCAACATGGCATCGAATTCGGAAAGGCCGGAGACTGAACTGGTGAGAGGGCGGTTTTCAAGATTGTCGCTGCATGCCAATCGGGCGGCGTCACTGTTCCAGAGTACGATTCTGCCTTGCAGGTCAACACAGAAGACGGCCGAGGGCATGGCATCGATGATATTATGCAGGTCACGACGGGCCTTGCGCAGTTCCCGTTCGGCCTCTTTTCGCTCCGTGATGTCCAGAGCCGTGAATATCATGCCAGTGTCCTGGTGCTGATCATCTTTCCAGGATGAGGAGAGGATGACATTGCGTCGTTCTCCGTCCTTGCATCTGAAAATGGTTTCCAGAGAGCCATGCCCCGTGAGTTGCACCTGAGGATGCTTGATGCGTGCGACCCTTAAAAATTCTTCTTCATCGGGGTAAAGGATGCGTGCACTTTGGCCTTTCAGTTCTTCGGGCGAGTAGCCGGTCAGACTGCAGAGGTGGTCGTTGACCTGTCCGATGATGCGATCGCGTACTTCTCCGATACCCACAGGGGCGGATCGAATGAGGCTGCGAAGTGCGGCTTCGCTCTGGCGCAGGGCTTCGTTGGCCTGTTTGCGCTCGGTGACGTCGTGGATGATGGAGAACAGAAGTTCCTGATCCAGTATCTTGACTGGCCCGGAGTGGACTTCAACCTCGCGTACCTCGCCGGATGCAAGTCGGTGCTTGAAATTGTAGAGGTTCTGCTTTTGAGTGTGGACTTGCGTTAGACGATGCTTGAGTTCTTCTGTTGGTAGAGTGTTGATATCTGAAATGTTTAGTGTTTTGAGCTTGCTACGACTATAGCCATAAAACTCACAGGCCTTGGTGTTGGCCTCCACGATATTTCCTGTCATCGGGTCGATGAGCAGCATGGTCATGAAGGCGTCTTCGAAGATATGAGAGAACAACTCCAGGTTCTCCCGCATCTTGAGCTCAGCCTGTTTGCGTTCGGTGACGTCGTCTATCAGTGTGACAATTTCACCGGAGGGCAATGCGAAAATAGTGTACTTGCGCCAACCGGATCGTTTGTCGTCCTGGTACAGTTGAGCCGGCAGGTGGATGGTCTCCCCGGTGCTCAGGGCTCTATGGATGGCACTGGGCAGTCCGATGCTTTCCGCATTGGGCAATATCTCGGAGAGTGTATGGCCGAGGACCTGTTCGCGTTTGATTCTGTTGAGGCGTTCGGAGGCGGGGTTCATGTCCCGCAGAATGAAATCGGTGTTGTCGTCGGAAGGGACCCAGATAGCCAAGGCGCTAGCCATATGAGCAAAGACGGCGCGATAGCGAAGATCGTCGCTGCCTGATTTCGGGCGTTGGCCCTGGCGCTGTTCACCGAATGTCGATCTGTTCTGCTTCTGGTCTCTCATGGTGCCGCGGAGTCTTTCCCGGACAGGTGCGGATTGGGTGTGTCCCCCTGTATAGCATGAGGAGAATAGGAAATGAAAGCAGGGAAATCAGGTGAATTTTAGGATCATTTTTTGTGCTGGCTGATGAGCACGCCACCCAGAACCAGAGTGGAGGCCGCGAACTGCTGATAAGTGAATATTTCGCCCAGGAATAGCCAGCCCATGGTCGCTGTGAAAACTGGAATCAGATTGATGAAGGCCGCTGCCTGACTGGTGGGGATGCATTTGACCCCGTAGTTGTAGCAGAAAAAGGCGCCCAGCGTGACGGCGATTCCCAGAAAGGCCACGGCCAGGCATGGTCCTGTGGGGAATGACGTGGGTAGATGGGTGCCCGGCAGTAGCAGGGTCGGTAGAAAAAAGACCGTTCCCGCACCAGCCATGAACATGGTCAGATACAGAGGGCTGTAGCGAGTGGACAGGTGCTTGGAAGTGATGATGTAGCCCACGGCCGAGGCCATGGCCAGGACTTCGAGGATGTTGCCGAGCATCGGATTGGGGGCATCCTCCGTGGCGACGCCGGAGGTTGAAAGCCAGACCACACCCGCCACGGCCAGCCCGAATCCGAAAAGGGTACCGGGGCTGACTTTCTCTTTCAGGATGGGGATGGCAGCCATGGAAACCATGAGCGGCAGCGTGGCCGTGATCATTCCAGCTTGGGAGGCCGTGGTGTATTGCAGGGCATTGGCCTCGAAGACGAAGTACAGGCATGGTTCGCACAGGGCCATGAATACCAGGAATTTGAAGTCGCCGGGCCGAGGGGTGCAGCCCTGTCGGATTCTGGTTGCAAAGGGCAGCATGACGGCAAAGCCCAGCGCCATTCGCCCAAAGATGATGATCATCGGATCAAAGGTCGCAAGGGCGTATTTCATGGCAATGAACGAGCCACCCCAGAGCAGGGAGGCCATGGTCAGTGCCAGATAGGCGAGTAGCGGGCTTGTGGTCTTCATGGGGTTCCGTTTGGGCTGAAGAGTACCCGGTGACATACCAGGGGCTTTTTTCTATCTTCGCCGCGTTTCTCTGTCTATTCGTTTCTTGTCGTCGGCATTGACGCAGGCGAGGTCCGTACTTATCGTACTCCCGGCGTAGGCCGGGAACGTATCTGCATGCAGCAAGACAACGACATCACAGACGAGAAGCAAAAGCCACAGTGTATTCTCTGTGGCAAATGCCTGGAGGTTTGCCCGCTGTTGGCTGCCACGGGGCGCGAGGAATTTTCGCCACGGGGCAAGCTGCTGCTGTTGTCGCGTCTTGCCGAAGCCCCGGAAACGCTGTCCGAGGCTGATGCCGAGCGGCTGGCTTCACTCTGTCTGACCTGTGGCCGCTGTGCCAAGGCCTGCCCCCAGGGAACTGATGTTCCGGCCGAGGTGTCGCGTTTGCGGGCCAAGCATCCGGGCTTTCAGCGCTGGTTGTGGAAGACCTGGGTCGAACGCTCTGGCCTGCTCTGGCCCGCCGCCGCCAAACTGGGAAATGTCTTGAAAGGCAAGCTCCCGGGCAGATCGGATGGTGTGGCAGCCGGACTGGCTTCCAAGCTTGCGACCATGGGCCTGGGCGGGGAGCTTGTCCCCTGGATTGCTGCAGAGAGCTTCGATGCTTGCCCTCAGGCCCCGAAGATCGTACTTTTCCCGGGCTGTCTGGCTCGAAGTGTTCGCACTGACTGGACAGACAAGGCCCTCTCCCTGTTAAACAGGCTTGGAGCCCAGGTGCAGGATGCCCCGGATTGGGCTTGCTGTGGCGGGACTTTGGGCCACGCAGGGCTCCTTGAACGGCAGCGCGAGGCGGCCCGGACCAATGTCCGTGCCTGGCGTGAGGCCGGGCGGCCATCCATCGTCACCTATTGCGCCTCCTGCCATCATGGTTTGGCGTCGTATATGGATCTTAATGGACTGGAGTTCGAAGACGGCGAGGTCGAGGTCTGGACCAAGGCTCTGGTGCCACTTTCCGAATTGGTGGCTTGCGGGCGATTTGGTGTGGTCGATGCGGCCCCTGAGCAGGTGCATTATCACCAGCCCTGCCACGCCCCCGAACCGGACCCGGACAGGGCCTGGATGACAAAGGCCGTTGGGGAGCGATTGGCCCCTGTGGACGGTAAAGCCTGCTGCGGGATGGGCGGAGTGCTGCAGATGGCAGCTCCCGGTTTATCCTCGCAAGTCGCTGGAAATTTATGGGAAAGCATGCGGCCCGCTCCCGGAGATCAGGTGATCACCGGATGCAGCGGCTGCTGGTTGCAGTTGGCTTCCACAGCCCCCGAAGGGGTATGTGTGGGGCATTGGCTGGACCTCCTTCAATACATTGAGACGCCGACCCCGTAAGGGGCGGTTCGCAACGAATACCAACCAGGAGAACTCGATGCTGAGCTCCATCAGCCGGAAGCTTTTCGGCACCAAGAATGAACGCTACCTCAAGAAGTTGGATCCCCTGGTGGACAAGATCGGCGGCCTGGAAGGCGAAATGCGCAAGCTCGCTGATGAAGATTTTCCTACCCGCATTGCCGATTATAAGCAGCAGGTGGAAGGCGGGCGCAGCCTGGACGACTTGCTGCCTGAGGTTTTTGCACTGGTTCGCGAGGCCGGACGCCGTGCCTTGAACATGCGGCACTTCGACGTGCAGCTCATCGGCGGCGCGGTGTTGCATCAAGGCAAGATCACCGAGATGCGAACCGGTGAAGGCAAGACCCTGGTCGCGACCCTGCCCGTGGTGCTCAACGCCCTGGAAGGCAAGGGCGCACATGTGGTCACGGTCAACGACTATCTGGCCAAGCGTGATGCCGAGTGGATGGGGCAGCTGTACTCGTTCCTGGGGCTGACCACGGGCGTTATCGTGCATGGCATGGATGACGAGCAGCGCAAGGCCGCTTACGGCGCGGATATCACCTACGGAACCAACAACGAATTCGGGTTCGACTATCTGCGCGACAACATGAAATTCTACCTCGATCAGCTGGTGCAGCGTCCCCTGCACTACTGCATCGTTGACGAAGTTGACTCCATCCTCATCGACGAAGCGCGGACTCCGCTGATCATCTCCGGCCAGGCCGAATCCTCGGTGGGCATGTATTCCCAGATGAACAGCATTGTGCCCAAGCTCCAGGCCGATACCGATTTCACGGTGGATGAGAAGGCCAAATCCGTGATGCTCACTGACGAAGGTGTGGCCCGTTGCGAGGAAATCCTGCAGATCGACAACCTGTTTGATCCTGCCAACATCACCTTGCAGCACCATGTGCTTCAGGCCTTGAAGGCCCACAAGCTCTTCCAGCGTGACGACGATTATATCGTCAAGGACGGCCAGGTCGTCATCGTCGATGAATTCACAGGTCGCCTCATGCCTGGTCGCCGTTTCTCGGATGGCCTGCATCAAGCCCTGGAAGCCAAGGAACATGTCAAGGTCGAGGCCGAGAACCAGACCCTGGCCTCCATCACCTTCCAGAACTTCTTCCGCATGTACAACAAGCTCTCGGGCATGACCGGTACGGCGGATACCGAGGCTGTGGAATTCAGTCAGATTTATGGACTGGAAGTTTTGGTCATCCCCACCAATATGGATATGGTCCGTTTGGATCAGCCCGACCTGGTCTACAAGAATCAGGAGGCCAAGTACCGGGCCATTGTCGAGGAGGTCGCACGGTTGCACAAGAAGGGGCAGCCCGTACTTGTGGGTACCGTGACCATCGACAAGTCCGAGCTGATTTCGAAGATGCTCACCAAACGTCGGGTTCCGCACAGCGTCCTGAATGCCAAGCAGCACGACAAGGAAGCCGAGATCGTGGCCGATGCAGGCCTGCGCGGCAAGGTTACCATTGCCACCAACATGGCGGGCCGTGGTACGGACATCAAGCTGGACGAAGAGACCAAGGCCTTGGGTGGATTGTATATCCTTGGAACCGAGCGCCACGAATCCCGACGCATCGACAACCAGTTGCGTGGTCGTTCCGGGCGTCAGGGTGACCCCGGTGAATCCCGTTTCTATCTGGCCTTGGACGATGAATTGATGCGTCTGTTCGGTTCCGACCGTATCGCGAGCATCATGGAGCGCTTGGGCCTGGATGAGGACGATGCCATCGAGAACAAGATGGTCTCCAGAGCCATCGAGAATGCCCAGAAGCGGGTTGAGGGACACAACTTCGATATTCGCAAGCAGCTGCTGGACTTTGATGACACCATGAACCAGCAGCGCAAGGCGATCTACTCCCAGCGCCGTGACATCATGGGCGCAGAGGAAGCTGAGCTGGAAGAGATGGTTCATGAGTTTGTGGAGGAATTCCTTGATGGATTGTTGACCGTGGTGACCACTGCCAAGGAGCCTGTCGAGGAGGATATTGAATATGCTGCCGCCAAAATGGAGGAAATATTCAACTACGCCCCGGCCCAGGAACTCAAGGAGAACCTGCCTTCCGTGGACGATGCGCGCGGTGTGATCCTCGGCAAGTTTGAATCGTTGAAGGCCGGAGCCCCGGATATCTACAACGAAATTCTGCGGTTCTTCCTGCTGGAAAGCCTGGATCGGAACTGGAAGGAACATCTGCTGAACATGGATCATCTGCGCGAAGGCATTGGCCTGCGCGGCTATGGTCAGAAAGACCCCAAGCAGGAATACAAGCGTGAAGGGTTCGAGATGTTCCAGGAGATGCTGGAGCGGATCAAGGAGAATACCTTGCGTGCCCTGTGCCGCCTGCGTCTGAAGACCGAGGTGGCCGAGGATGACTTCCAGCACAAGGATACGACCAAGGACGTGAAGATGCAGGGCGGGGGTGAAGCCAAGAAGCCCGAAACCGTCCGTCGCGAAGCGCCCAAAGTGGGGCGCAACGATCCCTGTCCTTGTGGTTCGGGTAAGAAATACAAGAAGTGCTGCGGCGCCTAGTCGGGCGCTGAAAAGCGCATGTTCGCGGTGTCATTTCGGCGCGGTCGAACCCTCGTGTATGTTTAGATACACGTCGGTCTCGGCCGCGCCTTATTTCTAGCGCTCAAACGCTTTTGAGCGCCCGAGGGCAGGCTGTTGAAAAACGCCTGCCTGCTTCGTTGTTTCAGGACAGTCAAACTTTCGCATATGTTTTAATATGCGTCGGCCCTGATTATCTCTGGCGCCTCGCTCACACATTTTTGAACAGCCTGCTGGATCAGGTGACGACCATCTGCTTCATTGTTTTAAGAATTAATCCAGACCTCGTGTATGTTGCGTACGCGAGGTCTTTTTTTTGTCAGACAGTGACAAAGCCCCTGACCGTGGAGTCGATCAGGGGCTTTGCTATTGGGAAGGTCAGTTGTTGCGAGATTAGTGCGTAACAGGTTCTGCCACGGGGAAGGTCATGTCATAGAGCCAGTTGAAGCCCATGGTGTAGATGGGCACAACCAGAATGAAGCTCAGATTGACGGTCAGGGCGGTCAGCAGGTCATAGCCCAGCCACCACATGCCCGCAGGCACGCAGACCAGCAGGAAGCTGCCCTCAAAGCCCAGGCTGTGCAGAAGCCGCAGAAAGAAGCCTCGCGGATACAGGGGCTTTCCCTGGTGCAGCAGCAAATGATCGAAGCTCAGGTTGTAAGCATAGTTCCAGATCATGGCCAAAGTGCTCATGGCAACACTGTAAGCCCCGAGTTTGCCGGGGGACAGGTCTAGTGCCCAGGACAGTATGGGCACAGCCAGGGTAATGAGCAGCAGTTCGTAAAGGATGGTATGGCGGAAGCGATCGGTTTTGGTTCTCACGGGGAATCTCCAGAGAGGGCTGTACCTCGGATTGACGTTGTTTCGCGAGAAGAAATATCTGTTCTGGTGATGAATTAAAGTTGGCTTCTATCTATAGTTTAGATAGAAAGAGGGATGCAATTTTCTCTGGAACAACTGGAAGCCTTTGTGGCGGCTGCGGATGAAGGCTCATTCTCTGCTGCGGGTCGGCATCTGGGCAAGGCCCAGTCTGCCGTGAGCACCGCAGTGGCCAATCTGGAGATCGACCTCGGGGTGTCCCTCTTTGACCGTGGCGGCAAGTTGCCGCTGCTGACCCTGGAGGGAGAAACTCTGTTGCGCGAGGCTCGTTCCATCTTGTTGCGCTGTGCCGAACTCAGGGACCGGGCCTGGGCCTGCGCAGATGGGGAAGGCGGAGTGGTTCGCCTTGCCGTGGATGAGGTGGTGCCCCATGAGTTGATGCTCGAGGTGCTGGTGGAGTTTGGGCGGCGCTATCCTGGTGTGGAACTGGAAATCCTCTATGGCGTGCTGGGAGACGTGTTGGGCATGGTGCAGTCGGGTCGGGCTGACTTGGGAATGCTTGTTCCCGTGGGGCCGCCCCCGCGGGAAGTACCACATCGATTGGCCGGGGCGTTGGGTTTCAGTCCTGTGGTCGGATCGTCGCATCCCTTGGCGACATTGACCGAAGTCAGTGCCGCGGACCTTGCCGCTCATCGTCAGTTGGTGATTACCAGCCGAGGGGGTGACAAAGCCCCTGAGGAGATGGTGTTTGGTTCACGCATCTGGAAGGTCGAAGGGTCGTACATGATCCGCGACCTGTTGTTGCAGGGTGTCGGCTGGGGCATGGTCGCCGACCATCTCATTGAGGACGACCTTCGTGCGGGACGGTTGGTTGTGTTGCCTGTGGTCGGAGTCTTTTCCGGTCATGCTGATCCTGTCTACGTGCTGCGCGCATCGGGTTCAGCTCTGGGAGCGGCTGGGCGCTGGCTTGCAGAAGCGCTTGAACGGGCCGTGGCAGCGAAAGAATGAAGATTCAGGGCAAGAGTTGAAAAATGATCTTGCCGTTTCTGGCCGGACATGATTTTCCCAAATCTAAGGCATGGGCACGAAGCTGTAGCCTACTGTTTGAACCTGATGGCCGCACCGTTTACACCTCTTCGGGCCGAGTGTAGGGTGGCGCTTCAATGAGGAGAACAAGATGTTGATACCCCAAGGATACAGATTTGCCGTGGCCGCTGGCGGGTTCAAAAAACCCGGTCGGTTGGATCTCGGTGTGGTTGAGAGCAAGGTCCCTGCCGCTGCAGCAGGAGTATTTACCACCAACAAATTTCAGGCAGCACCGGTTCTGGCTGGCCGTGAACTGCTGGAACAGTCCGAAACCGCTCGCGCCGTGGTGATCAATTCCGGGCAGGCCAATGCCTGCACTGGCGATGAAGGTCTGGAAAACTGCCGTGTGACCCGCGAACTGATCGCTCAGAATCTGGGCCTTCAGGAAGATGATATTTTGCCGGCCTCCACGGGGGTCATCGGCGATCAGTTGAAGATGGACAAGTGGTCCGAAGCCATGGAGCAGGTCCGCGAGAGTTTCGGCAAGGCCGATCCCATGGATATGGCCAAGGCCATCATGACCACCGACTCCTTCCCCAAGCTGGCCTGGCGTTCCATTGAAGTGGACGGGCGTGAAGTCCGTGTGCTGGGCATGTGCAAGGGCGCGGGCATGATCTGTCCGAACATGGCGACCCTGCTTGGACTGATCCTGACCGATGCAGGCATTGATCCGGCCTTGTGGCGGCGTATCATCAGCTGGGCCGTGCAGGAGAGCTTCAACCGGGTCACCGTGGACGGGGATACCAGTACCAACGATACGGTCTACGGCTTGGCCAACGGCGCTTCGGGCGTGACGTTCCTGGAAGGGGCCGAGGAAGCCCTGGCTGCTGCGGTCCTCGATGTCTGTCAGGATCTGGCCTACCTCATTGTGCAGGATGCCGAGGGCGGCACGAAGATCGTGCAGATCGATGTGGTGGGAGCCAAGGACGATGCCCAGGCCGACCTGGCTGCACGAGCCGTTGGCAACTCGCCGCTGGTCAAGACGGCCATGTACGGCAAGGACCCCAACTGGGGTCGCATCGCCGCAGCACTGGGACGCAGCGGCGCTGATTTTGATCCCAATGAGGTCAGCATCAGCATCGGGGCCATCGAGATTTTCAAGGATGGGCAGCCGATATCGATGGATATCGATAGCATGTTCGCCCCGATCCTGGATCGTCAGGATGTCGAGATCAAGGTGATCCTGGGCTCTGGAGAAGGGGAATCCTACCTTCTGGCCTCGGATCTGACCCATGAATACGTGACCATCAATGCCGATTACAGGACCTGATGGTTCAAGGATAAATGGAACACATGAGCTGCAAGCAAAGTGATGATTCAGGCTGTGGCGGGCACATTGCCGCTGGCAAGCCGGATCAGGATCGGATGAAGCGACTGGCGGATTTTTTGTTTGAAGTGGGCATGCTGCGCAAGACTCCACGCACCGGCTACCAGTTTTTGGGCACCGGTTCGGAGAACGTGGCTGAACACAGCTTTCGTACCGCCGTTATTGGCTATGTGCTGGCGAATATGGCCGGTGCGGACGAGTCGCGAACCACGCTGCTGTGCCTGTTTCATGATCTGCATGAGGCCCGCACCGGAGATTTCAACTACGTCAACAAGATGTACAACGAGTCCAAGCGGACTCAAGCCTTGAAGGATGCCACTGCGGGTACAGGGCTGTCCCAGCCGATTCTCGGTATGTGGGATGAGCTGGAGAGTGCTGATTCTCTGGAAGCCCAATTGGCTCAGGACGCAGATCAGATTGACCTGATCCTGAACCTCAAGGAGGAATTGGATCTGGGCAATCGCTATGCGGGCAAGTGGATGGAAAGTGCTCTGGAGCGTCTGCGTACTCCGCAAGGCCAGGAATTGGCACAGCGTATCTCGACCACCGACCAGAGCGATTGGTGGTATCTGGGGCCGGACAAATCCTGGTGGGAGCGTAAGAACGGCAAGAAGTAGTGCGCTTGGCACCGTTGGTTGTCTGGTGATTTGATAAAATGAGGCGCGGGAGTAAGATCCCGCGCTTTTGCGTTGTGAGAACAGAAGAATTGGCGGTACAAGGATTGTCCTGTCTTGATCTGTTTGGTATCTATTCAAGTATGGAAAACCTACATCATATCCCCAAGGGCTCTGCCAAGAGCGATAACGGTGGCGGCTTAGCTCTGTCTGACATGCTCCTCGAAAATCTGTTCGACGGGGTCTACTACGTGGATCGGGATCGCACGATTACCTATTGGAACAAGAGTGCGGAGCGCATCACCGGCTTTGACCGCTCTGAAGTGCTGGGCTCGTCCTGCTCGCATGGTATCTTGAGGCATATCAACGATATGGGGACTGAACTCTGCGATCATGGTTGCCCGCTCAAGAAGACCCTGCAGGACGGCAGAACCAGAGAAATCGAGGTCTTTTTGCATCACAAGGATGGACATCGGGTGCCCGTCGCAGTCCGGGCCGCACCGGTGTTTGATGATCAGGGAGGAGTGGTCGGGGCGGTGGAGGTCTTCAATGATATTTCCAGACGAAAGAATGTACTGAAGGAACTGCAGCAGTTGCGTCAGGAGGTTTATCTGGACGAGTTGACCCAGATCGGCAATCGCAAGTTCGCCAATCTGACTCTGGACGCCCGCATGGTTGAGCAGAAGGAACACAAAGTGAATTTCGGAGTTGTCTTCTGTGATATCGACCATTTCAAGCGGGTGAATGACACCTATGGCCATGATATCGGCGACAGGGTGCTGAGTATGGTCGCCCGATCGCTGGAAGGCTCCCTGCGCGAGATGGATGTGGCGTGCCGCTGGGGTGGTGAAGAATTTCTGCTGATCATTCCCAATACCGATCTGGAAGGTCTGGGAACCATCGCCGAACGTGCAAGGATGTTCGTTGAGCGTTCCTGGTTCGATCTCGAAGAGCAGCGTATCAATGTGACCATCTCTATGGGTGGGGCCGTGCTCGGGGCGGGGGAGACCATGGATTTCCTGATCCGCCGGGCAGATGAAAACATGTACGCGAGCAAGCAGGGGGGCAGGAACCGGGTGACTCTTTCCTGAACCCTGATGAATTCTGTTGCCATCATCCTGTGAGGAGAGCATAAGGCGCCTGATCAAGCCAATTTGGCGTTCACCTTATCCTGAGCCGCTAGGGCTTTTGGCATCGAAATGTTCAGAATCCGTCCTATCTACGATATTCGGCTTCCCATGGATCGCGTGGCAGTGGGCAAAGTGCAGGAGTTGCTGCGCGAGCGTTTTTCGGACATCCCTGCTCACGAGGTTGAGCAACTGCCTGCTCTGCTCGCCAATCCATTTCTCAAGCAGTATCGCACCATTCTCTTTGTGGCGGAAAACGGCCGCGGGGAGTTGCGCGGGTTTGCTCTGCTCTGCCATTTCCCGGACCTTGAGTTCTGTTACCTAGACTATATTTCCGTGCGCCAGCGTGACGGTGGCGGGGGAATTGGCTCGGTTCTGTATGAACGAATCCGTGAAGAGGCTCAGGCGCTGGGCGATACGGCCCTGTTCTTCGAGTGCCTGCCCGATGAGAAAGCACTCTGCGCATCGCCGGAAACCCTCAAGGAAAACGCGGCTCGCCTGAGGTTCTACGAGCGTTACAATGCACGCCCGATCATCGGAACCGCCTATGAGACTCCCCTGACTCCGGGAGGAGATTGTCCACCGTATCTGGTGGTGGATTCCCTTGGCAGGAGTCTGCATCTGTCCCGCAAGCGGATTCGTTCCATTGTCCGTGCGATTCTGACTCGAAAGTACCATGGAATCTGCCCGCAGGAATATACGGACAAGGTCGTCGAATCCTTCACCAAAAGCGAGTTGGAACTCAGGCCCGCACGCTACGGCATTCAGGCCGAAATCGAGGCATCAGCCATCTCGCGCCTCAGTCAGGACAAGCGCATCGCGCTGGTCATGAACGACAAACACGACATTCATCATGTGCGCGAGCGGGGCTACGTGGAAGCACCCGTCCGTATTCCCAAGATCCACAAGGAACTGATCAAGTCCGATCTTTTCGTGGAATCAAGGGTCCGCCATTATCCGGAGTCAGCGATCATGGCTGTTCACGACAAGGATTACGTGAATTACCTGAAGCGGGTCTGCGCCAAACTGCCCGACGACAAATCCATCTATCCCTATGTCTTTCCCATCCGAAACGCCTCGCGACCTCCGCGCGAACTGCCCGTTCGGGCGGGGTACTACTGCATGGACACGTTCACTCCGCTCAATGCCAATGCCTGGAAGGCCGCTAAAAGGGCCGTTGACTGTGGTCTGACAGCAGCTGACGAACTTCTGGGGGGGCGCAGGGCTGCCTACGCTCTGGTCCGCCCTCCGGGGCACCATGCGGAGCGCAAGGCTTTTGGCGGGTTCTGTTACTTCAATACGTCCTCCATCGCCGCTCATCGTCTTTCTACCCTCGGGACCGTTGCAGTTCTGGATATCGACTATCACCATGGCAATGGTACGCAGAATATCTTTTATGATCGCAAGGATGTGCTGACCGTTTCCATTCATGGGCATCCGCGTTTCGCCTATCCCTATTTCAGCGGGTTCTCCGAGGAGGTCGGGCAGGGCGCCGGTGAAGGCTACAACAGGAATTTCCCTCTTTTGGAACGTGTTGATGGGGAGAAGTATCGCAATACCCTGCGACGGGCTTTGGCGTTGATCAAGGATTTCAATCCGACCTTCCTCGTCGTGGCCTTGGGTCTTGATCCGGCCAAGGGGGATCCCACAGGCACGTGGAGTCTGCAGGCCAGGGATTTCACCGCCAACGGTCTCCTTATCGGCGAATTGGGGCTGCGGACGTTGGTCGTGCAGGAGGGGGGGTATCTTATTCGCTCCCTGGGGATAAATGCCCGTTGCTTTTTCCAGGGGCTCCACGAGGGAGCAACGCGAGCTCTTCGGCGGTAATTTCATTTGCCCGCGGGTACTGCGTCAGAGGATGCGAGTTCATTGTCTGCAGGGATTTCTCTTTGTCGGAAATATCCACTGATCATGATTTGTACCTGCTAATTTCTCAATACTTAGAGTGAAAACAGCGCGTCAGTTTTATTGGTCAGACCAATTGACGAAGAGAGTCTGTAGGTGTATTGGTCAGACCAATTGCTTGTTCAGCAGCATGATGGAGATTACGATGAATTCGGCGAATAATGTTGGAATGACGGGAGAGACGGCGTTTGCCAAGGCCGTGGAACGGATTCGGCATCTGGTCCGGTCTGGCGAGATATTGCCGGGCGGACGGTTGCCGCCCGAACGGCAATTGGCCGATGAGTTCGGCCTGTCGCGCAGTTCCGTGCGCGAAGCCATACGCGCCCTGGCCGAGCAGGGCATTCTGGAGAGCCGTCGTGGAGCCGGTACCTTTTTGGCGCCAGCCTCGGGTGCGACGCTTTTGAAGCGTCTTGCGGTGGCCGCTCAGGGGCAGAACGCCCGGGTGTCCCAGGTGTTCGAATTTCGGCGTATGCTTGAGCCACAAATGGTGCGTAAGGCCGTGGTCAACGTCACGGATGAGCAGCTGGAGCAAATGCGCGGAGCCGTTCGGCGCCAGGAGTTGGATATCGAGACCGGTGGTACAGGTCGCAGGCAGGATAGGCAGTTCCACCGTCTGGTGGCGGAGGCCACGGGCAATCCTCTGGCCGTGGAGGCTGTGAGATCCCTGGCAAGTCTGTTTGATGTTCCTCGCGCCAAGCAGTTCGATAGCCCCGTGCGGGACCGTGCTTCACTGGAGTCCCACAAGCGGGTGCTTAACGCCATCGAGGCCAGGGATCAGGATCTTGCCGCAAAGGAGATGGCGCGCCATTTGAGCGAGCTTGAACAATTGATTTGCGGTACTGAGGAATAGACCGGCATATCTGTTCGGTCAGAGTGTTTTGAGTTCTAATGATATGGAGTAATCGTTGGTGTCCGCCTCTTGCAGAGCGAATGCACTGCCGGTTTTAGACATTTGGTCGGTACTTCCGGGGCATCGGTCATGTATCCATTCTTCAAGAAATAGGGCGTTGTGCGCTCGGGAGAAGCAGTGATGAAAGAAGTTCGTGATCATGCACGTGAGTTGATGAAGGGATTCTGTCGGGTTTGCCCGGTCTGCAATGGCAAGGCCTGCGCCAGTGAAGTTCCCGGTATGGGCGGCTTGGGGACGGGATCATCATTTTTCAACAACATGAAGGCCCTGGAAATGGTTCGTCTGCGTCTGCGTCTGGTGCATGATGCCGTGCAGCCCGATACGGCGACCAGCCTGTTGGGTATGGACCTTGCCATGCCCGTTTTGGCCGCACCCATCGGCGGTGTGTCCTTCAACATGGGTGGCAAGATTTCCGAGGAAGACTATATCGACGCCGTGCTTGCCGGGTGCAAGGAAAAGGGCATCGTAGGCTGCACCGGTGATGGCGTGCCCGACTTCATCCATGAGGCCGGCAATGCCGCCCTCGTCAAGTTCGGGGGAATTCCGTTCATCAAGCCCTGGGAATCCGACGAACTGTTCACCAAAATCGACAAGGCCGCCGCTGCCGGGGCTACGATTTTCGGCATGGACCTTGATGCCGCCGGGCTGGTGACTTTGCGCAAGATGGGGCGTCCCGTGGCTCCTAAATCTCTGGATCAATTGAAAGAGATTGTGGAACGCACCCCTGGTAAATTCATCCTGAAGGGCGTGATGACCGTGGAAGATGCGCGTCTGGCCGTGGAGGCCGGGGTGGATGCCATTGTCGTGTCCAACCATGGTGGTCGTGTGCTGGATTATGCCCAAGGCACAGCCGAGGTCCTGCCCTCCATTGCCGTGGCCGTGAACGGCGACATGGAAGTCATCGTAGATGGTGGTATCCGGACCGGCGTGGATGTCCTGAAGATGCTGGCCCTTGGTGCCGATGCCGTGATGATCGGGCGCCCCTTCTCCATCGCCGCCGTGGGTGGTCTGGCAGAAGGTGTTGGCAAGTATCTGGACCAGCTGCGCGGTGAGTTGGAACAGGCCATGGTGCTGACTGGCTGCAAGTCCGTTGCCGATATCAACGAACGTGTCCTGGCCTAGCCAAGACAAATGATTGTCTTAGGGCAATCTCCAATAAAACTAGGCCTCCTCTGTCATCCGCCCACCGCTTTCAGCAGCGGGCGGAAGAGGATGCAATACGCCGAAAAGGGACGCCCGGCGGCCTTTGGCGAGATACCCAAACACAGGGAATTCTATTGATATGTCTAGCTTCCTCTTCCTCTATATAGCCGCGGGAGCGCTCGCAGGTGTCCTGGCCGGGCTGTTCGGCATCGGCGGCGGGTTGGTCATCGTGCCCATCCTTGTCTACTGTTTCGGCATTCAGGGGGTGCACCCCGACATTCTTATGCAGGTGGCTCTTGGCACCTCGTTGGCTTGCATCCTGTTCACCTCGGTGTCCAGTGCTCGCTCGCATAACAAGCGCGGGGCTGTGGATTGGAGCACGGTCAAGCGCATCGTGCTGGGCATCCTGATCGGTACCTATCTGGGGTCCGTGCTCGCAGCATGGCTACCGTCGGATTTCTTGAAGGGCTTCTTCGTCATCTTTCTCTACTACGTGGGTGCGCAGATGCTCTTGGGTAAACAGCCCAAAGCCTCGCGCGATTTGCCCTCGGCCCTGCCCATGTTCGGTACAGGTAATTTCATCGGCGTGGTCTCCAGCCTTGTAGGCATTGGTGGTGGTACGCTGTCCGTGCCGTTTCTTGTGTGGTGCAATACGCCTATGCATCGGGCCATCGGCACTGCCTCGGCCATCGGCTTCCCCATCGCCGTGGCCGGGACGCTGGGATTCGTCATCAACGGCTTGGGCGTGCCTAACCGTCCCGACATGACCCTGGGCTTTGTCTACCTCCCGGCGCTCGTGGGCATCGTGGGCATGGGTGTGCTCATGGCTCCGGTGGGGGTGCGTCTGGCGCATAGTCTGCCCGTGCCCAAGCTCAAGAAGGCCTTTGCCGTGCTACTGTTCGTGGTAGGT